>JBAQKO010000445.1:0-1970 GCA_049301075.1 Rhodoferax sp. | reverse complement strand
GCGCTATCTCATGCGGCAAATTGACTGGCTGGCCAGCCACGACGAGCTGACCGGGCTGGAAAATCGTGCGGCCCTGCTGGAGGCGTTCCAGCAGGCGATTGCGCGGGCCCACAAGAACCACCAGCTGCAGGCCGTGTGTCTGCTGGATCTGGACCACTTTCAACAGATCAATGAACGCTACAGCAGCGCATATGGCGATCGCCTGTTGCAGGAAGTGGCTTCGCGCCTGAGCCGCCTGACCGGCAAAGAGGACGCCGTGGCCCGGCTGGGGGGCGACGAATTTGTGCTGTTGATCGGCGGGCAAACCAAGGCCAGCGCCATCGAGGAGCGGGTTCGCCGCGTGCTGGCCGAGTTGGCCCGTCCCTACGAGATTGACGACGAAACCATTTACTTGACGGCCAGCGCCGGCATTGCCATCTACCCGGATGACGATGTCAGCCCCGACACGCTGCTGCGTCACGCGGATCAGGCCATGTACCAGGCCAAGCAGATCGGACGCAACCGCGTGCACCTCTTTGACGCTGACCTGGACAAGGAAGTCCAGACCCAGCACACGCAGCGTGCCCGGGTTCGCAGCGCACTGCTCGACGGCGAGCTGCGGCTCCACTTCCAGCCCAAGGTCAACATGCGGACCGGCGAGATCGTTGGCATGGAGGCGCTGCTGCGCTGGCAGCACCCGGACAAAGGCTTGCTCGCCCCGGCAGATTTCCTGCCCATGGTGGGCAACACCGACCTCATCGTCAACATCGGCGAGTGGGTGATGCAGCAGGCACTGCAGCAAATGCAGCGCTGGCAGGCCAGTGGCATGCGCTGGAGTGTCAGTGTGAATATCGCGGGGCGGCACTTCCAGCTTAAAGATTTCGTGGTGTGGCTCAAGAAAACCCTGGATGCCTTTCCGGATGTGCCACCGGAGCTACTGGAGATCGAAATACTCGAATCGGCGGCGCTGGACGATCTGCAGCACGTGTGCGAGATCATGCAGGCCTGCCAGGCCTTGGGTGTGAAATTCGCTCTGGACGATTTCGGAACCGGCTATTCGTCATTGGCCTACCTCAAGACCTTGCCTGCCGAGACGCTGAAGATCGACCAGACCTTTGTGCGCAACATTCTGGAAGACAAGGACGATCTGGTTTTGGTGAGCGCGGTGATTGGCCTGGCGCGCGTCTTCAACCGCAAGGTCATTGCCGAGGGCGTGGAAACCCCTGCGCACGGCGTGCGCTTGCTTCAGCTGGGGTGCGATTTCGCGCAGGGCTTCGGCATTGCCCATCCCATGGCGGCACAAGCCGTATTGCCCTGGGCCCAGGCATTCAAGCCCGATCCGACGTGGGCCGCAGTGGGCCTGCCGAGTCGGCGTTCAGGGCCGGCCCCGTCTAGCCAGGTACTGCCCGCAGCGGCGCAGCAGCTCCAGCCACACGCTGCTCGCTGCCAGCATGGCCAATCCGGCCATCAGACCGGCCGGTTCCGGCGGCGCCAGACCCATGGTGGTGCGCAGCCAGGGCACGCCCAGCACGGCCAGCAGCAGCAGACCCATGGCGAGGGCCATGCGCGCGAGCCAGGGGTTGGGCAGCAGCACCCCCCTGAGCGCGGAGCGGGTCCGGTCCCGGTTGGCCACGATCAGCAGCATCACGCTCAGCACCAGTGCAACAAACACCACGCTGCGGCTTTGCAGGGCGCTCCATGCGTGCGCGATCAGCCAGGCATACCCCAGCAGCAAGACTCCGGCGACGCCCAGGCCCTGCAGCACGGCATAGCCCAACGCCGTGCCGGCAAAGGGGGAGTCCGATACCGGGCGCGGTGTGCGCTCCATCAGGTCCCTGGCTTCAGGTTCGGCCTCGAAGACGATGGAGCACGCCGGGTCGATCAGCAGCTCCAGCAACACAATGTGCACCGGCAGCAGGAGCACGGGCCACTGCAGCAGCGCGGGCACCAGCGTCAGCCCGATGATGGGCATGTGCACGGCAAAGACGAAG
>JBAQKO010000444.1:0-7284 GCA_049301075.1 Rhodoferax sp. | reverse complement strand
GGGAAATACAGCGCCAGCCCCTGGTCAATGGGAATGCCTGCGCGGTCACAAAAGGGAAGGTAAGTGGCCTCGCGGGGACGCAAGGTCCGGCCCAGGAGCTGCTGCACCAGTGCATCCAGCCGCTTGCCGCTGACGCGCACCATGCCGACGGCCCCGCGCCCCGGCGCGGTGGCAATGGCAACAATGGGTTGGCTATTACGGGTCAGCATGTCAGACGTTCAGGGCCCAAAGGTCAAGGGCCGCAATCAGCGGCCCTTGTTTCGTTTAGCGGAACTTCGGCAGATTGAACTGCGGCGGCACACCCATGCGGGTATTGATGACCCACTGCTGCAGGATGGACAGGGTGTTGTTGGTGATCCAGTACAACACCAGACCCGCTGGGAAGAAGAAGAACATCACGCTGAAGATCAGCGGCATGAACCACATCATCTTGGCCTGAATAGGATCCGGAGGCGTCGGATTCAAGGCGGTCTGCAGCAAGCTGGTGGCCGTCATGATCAGTGGCAGGATGTAGAAGGGGTCGGGCGAGGACAGGTCCTTGATCCACAGCATCCAGGGGGTGTTGCGCATCTCCACGCTGGAGAGCAACACCCAGTACAGGGCAATGAACACCGGGATCTGGATCATGATGGGGAAGCACCCCCCCATGGGGTTGACCTTTTCTTCGCGGTAGATACGCATCATCTCCTGCTGCATCTGCTGCGGGTTGTCCTTCAGGCGCGCGCGCATTTCGGTGATCTTGGGGTTGACCGCCTTCATCTTGGCCATGCTGGCATAGGCCTTGGCATTGAGCCAGTAGAAGGCCACCTTGAGTAGCACCACCAGCGCCACGATGGACCAGCCCCAGTTCTGGATGAAACCGTGCAGCTTGTCGAGCAACCAGTACAGCGGCTTGGCCAGGATAGTGAGCCAGCCGTAGTCCTTGACCAACTCCAGGCCAGGCGTCAGGGCCGCCAGCATTTTTTCTTCCTGCGGGCCGGCGAAGAACTTGGCATCCACCGCTTTGGTTTCACCCGGTGCAATGGCCTCCACCGGTGTCATCATGGTGGCGCGGTAGCAGCAATCGGCCACCTGGGAGCCAATATCCACACCGTCCAGCGAGATGGTGCGCGACACGCCTTCCGGCAGGATCCAGGCGCTGGCGAAATAGTGCTGCACCATGGCAACGTAGCCATTGCTGGACTGCTTCTCGTACTCGGCTTTGTTTTTCTTGATGTTGGCGAACTCCACCTTCTGGTACTTCTTGGCTTCGGTATACACCGCAGGCCCGGTGAAGGTGGAATAGAACGACGATTCACCCGGTGGCTTGTTGCCGTCGCGCACCAGCTGCAGGTACAGCTGCGAGGCAATGGGCGCGGCCGAGACGTTGGTCAATTCGTGCTTGACGGCAATATCGTAGGCACCACGGCGGATGGTGTACGTCTTTACCAGCTTGATACCGCCGACTTCGGCCGAAGTGAACTTGATGACCAACGTGTCCTGCCCGTCCTTCAGGCTGCGCTCACCACTGACGGTCATCGGCGTTTTGTGCGTGGGAAAGGCCGCGGCGCCTGCGCTGTTGCCGATGACGCCGGTCTGCGCCAGATAGACGCGGTCCTTGGTGTCGTCGAGCAGGACAAAGTTGCGGGACTTGTCCACCATGTCGGCATGCTTGAGGAACTCGGTGCGCACCAGCGAACCACCCTCGGTGTTGAACGTCAGTTTCAGGACGTCCGTCGTCACGTCGAACCGCTCAGCGGGTGCCGCAGGGGCCGAAACCGGCTTGGCCGGTACGACCGCTGGCTGGCCGGCAGCGACCGGCACACCCGCCGCCACGCTGGTGGGCCGGGTTTCGGGCGCACTGGCCGCCGGCGCGGTCTGCTGGGTCTGGCCGGGGAAAAACGTGGCTTTCTTGCCGTTATGCACCTGCCACTGGTCCCACAGCAAAACCATGGAAAAACCAAAGATCACCCACAAAATGGTGCGGCGAATATCGTTCATGAGGGTTTCTTTTCAGAGGAAGAAGAGAGCAGCCGGGTAAACAGCCGGGGAGATTCCGCGGGAACGGGGTCGCACCCACCCGCACACCAGGGGTGGCAGCGCAGGATGCGGGAGACCGTCAGATAACTGCCAGCCGCCGCTCCGTGCGCCTGCAGGGCCTGCAGGGCATACACCGAACAGGTCGGCTCAAACCGGCAGGCCGAACCCAGCCAGGGGCTGAGAAACAGCCGGTAGGCCTTGACAATACCGATGAGCAGCGCGCGCATCATGGCGATGGCGCCGCCGTGCGGGGCGACTGGGCACGTACGAACAGCTGCTGCAGCTCGGCGCGCACAGCCGCCTTGAGCGCATCGGATGTGGCGCTGACGAATTGCGAACGATCGAATCCCGCACGCAACCTCACAAGGTGCGCACGTTCCGACAGAACCGATTCGAATTCAGCACTCACGTGGTAGATCTGGCGTTTGATGGCGTTGCGAGTCACGGCGCGCTTGGCCCACCGCTTGGGCACCATGGCACCCAACCACACCCCGCGCACGGGGAACAGGACCGGCATCGCGAGGCCGTGAGCCGCCGGGGGCTGCTCCAGGGCACAGCAATGCAAGGCAAAGTGTGCCGTTCGGGCGAGTGTACTACCGGCCAAAACTGCCTGAAACTGGGGCCGCGTCTTCAATCGTTGCACGCCAGAATCCCACCAAGGCTACAAAGCCAGCAGGGCCTGGACATGCATGTGCTGGGAGTTACCCGCAGACGGAGCTTAAACAGCCAGACGCTTGCGGCCCTTGGCACGACGCGCGTTGATGACAGCGCGACCGCCACGGGTCTTCATGCGCACCAGAAAACCATGGGTGCGTGCGCGACGGATTTTGGAGGGCTGGTAAGTGCGTTTCATGTGGAATTCCTAATAGGCTCAGTTTCGATCCAACAGCTTTCAAAAAAGGCGGATCACGGTCAAATCGCCCCGAACACAATCAGGGGAACCCCGGATTATCGCAAACTTTCTTAAGCAGGGCAACACCTTACGTCGGAAACGCGGCGTACTGCTGTAACTCACCCGCAACCCTTCAGGTTGTGGATAAGAGTTTGATAAATTACAATTCGGGGCACAGCAATTAATAACTATCCACAGAAGCTGACAAGAATAATGCCAGAGGGACATCCATCCAAACACGCCCTGTCGGCAGGGCTCGATATCGGCCAAAGCCTGTGGCAGAGCTGCGTTGACCAACTGGCCCAGGAGCTGCCGGAACAGCAATTCAACACCTGGATCAAGCCCCTGACCGCCCAGGTACTGGACGAC
This sequence comes from Rhodoferax sp., assembly GCA_049301075.1. GTDB lineage: Bacteria > Pseudomonadota > Gammaproteobacteria > Burkholderiales > Burkholderiaceae_C > Allorhodoferax. The sequence continues at coordinate 4,004 of JBAQKO010000444.1, read as the reverse complement.
TTTTCCAAGGTCACCATTTTTGTGGCCAACCGCTTCAAGCTCGACTGGGTACGCGCCCAGTACAGTGGCCGTATTGCAGCCATGCTGGAGAAGCTGTACGGCCAGCCTGTACTGGTGGAGTTAGCAATCACTCCGCGGGAAGCTGCTTCCAGAAGTACATTTGTGCAGCAAGCGTCCGAAATGGTTCCGGTCGAGGAAAGCGCGGTGCCCAGCGAGGTTGCCAACCCTGGCCTGCCCAAGAATCGCCTCAACGGAATACTGACTTTTGAGAACCTGGTGGAGGGTACGGCCAACCGCATGGCGCGTGCCGCAGCCATGCACGTGGCCACCATGCCAGGGCATCTGTACAACCCCTTGTTCATTTATGGCGGCGTCGGTCTGGGCAAGACGCACCTGATGCACGCCATCGGCAACCGCTTGCTGGCAGACAAGCCCAACGCCAAAGTTCTCTACATCCATGCTGAGCAGTTCGTATCGGATGTGGTTAAAGCCTACCAGCGCAAGACTTTTGACGAATTCAAGGACCGCTACCACTCCCTGGATTTGCTGCTGATTGACGATGTGCAGTTCTTTGCCAACAAGGACCGCACCCAGGAAGAGTTCTTCAACGCCTTTGAGGCCCTGCTGGCCAAGAAGTCACACATTGTGATGACCAGCGACACCTACCCCAAGGGTCTGACCGACATCCACGAACGCCTGGTGTCGCGCTTCGACTCCGGTTTGACGGTGGCCATTGAGCCGCCCGAACTGGAGATGCGCGTGGCCATCCTGATCAACAAGGCGCGCATGGAGGGCTCCGACATGCCGGAGGAAGTGGCCTTCTTCGTCGCCAAGAACGTGCGCTCCAACGTGCGCGAACTCGAGGGCGCCCTGCGCAAGATCCTGGCCTATTCACGCTTCAACCAGAAGGAAATCTCCATCCAGCTGGCCCGCGAGGCCCTGCGCGACCTGCTGTCCATCCAGAACCGGCAGATTTCGGTGGAAAACATCCAGAAAACGGTGGCCGACTACTACAAGATCAAGGTCGCCGACATGTACAGCAAGAAGCGCCCGGCCAGCATTGCCCGGCCGCGCCAGATTGCCATGTACCTGGCCAAGGAGCTGACGCAAAAAAGCCTGCCCGAGATTGGCGAGCTGTTCGGTGGGCGCGACCACACCACGGTGCTGCATGCCGTGCGGAAAATCGGCGGCGAGCGCCAGCAGATGACGGAGCTCAACCAGCAGTTGCACGTGCTGGAGCAGACGCTGAAGGGCTGATGATGAATAAAACGCCAAAGCCCCTCGAGCGGGCGATAAAAAAAGAGAAAATGGCGTGATTTTTTAAAAAAATGACCGGGGGAGGCAACTTCCGGCGGAAACGACAGTTATTTAAGAAGAGGTTGACATGATCGTATTGAAGGCAACGCAAGACAAAGTCCTATCGGTTCTGCAATCCGTAGCCGGTATTGTTGAGCGCCGCCACACGTTGCCTATTTTGGCCAACGTACTGCTGCGCAAAACGGGAACGTCGCTGCAAGTGACCACCAGCGACCTTGAAATCCAGATCCGCACCACGGCCGAGCTGGGTGGCGACACGGGCAACTTCACCACCACCATCGGTGCCCGCAAGCTGATCGACATCCTGCGCACCATGCCCGCCGACCAGACCGTATCGCTGGAATCCAGCCAGAGCAAGATCATTGTCAAGGGCGGCAAGAGCAAGTTCACCTTGCAAACCATGGCGGCAGAAGACTTCCCGCTGGTGCAGGAGTCCGCCAACTTTGGTCCCGCCTTCAGCGTGCCACAAAAAACGCTCAAAGGCCTGCTCGACCAGGTGTCGTTTGCCATGGCCGTGCACGACATCCGCTATTACCTCAACGGCATCCTGTTTGTCGCCGAAGGCAAGCAGCTCAGCCTGGTGGCCACCGATGGCCACCGCCTGGCGTTTGCCTCTGCCACGCTGGACGTGGAAGTGCCCAAGCAGGAAGTGATCCTGCCACGCAAAACCGTGGTCGAACTGCAGCGGCTGCTGTCCGACAACGAAGGCGCCATCGAGATGCAGTTTGCCAATAACCAGGCCAAGTTCGTTTTTGACGGCATGGAGTTCGTGACCAAGCTGGTTGAGGGCAAGTTCCCCGACTACAACCGCGTCATCCCCAAGAACCACAAGAACAGCATCACGCTGGGCCGCGATGCGCTGCTCAAGACACTGCAGCGCACGGCCATCCTGACCAGCGACAAGTTCAAGGGCGTACGCCTGAACATCGATCCGGGCAGCTTGCGCGTAGCATCCAACAATGCCGAGCAGGAAGAGGCCGTGGACGAACTCGACATCGACTACAGCGGTGACAGCATTGAAATCGGTTTCAACGTCACTTACCTGATCGACGCGCTCACCAACATGAGCCAGGAAATGGTGAAGCTGGAACTGTCCGACGGCAACAGCTCGGCGCTGTTCACCATCCCCGACAACGCCACGTTCAAATACGTGGTGATGCCGATGCGAATTTAAGGCCACCAGACCTTGGCGCCATATGACGCAAACCCCCGACCTTCGGGGGTTTGGTCATTCCAGAGATTGAGATTTTTTGCGCATTTGTGAGAGAAGTTAGCCATGACCGAAGAAAACAAACCCAGTCTGCCCGCTGAAACCAGCGGCGAAGCCGTGCATACCGGCGAGGGCAGTGCGGACAGCTCCAACTTCCAGCCCACCATCGACACCAACCAGGCCGGCGCGACCGAAGCCTACGGTGAAGGCTCCATCCAGATTCTGGAAGGCCTGGAGGCCGTGCGCAAGCGCCCCGGCATGTACATCGGTGACACGTCCGACGGTACCGGCCTGCACCACCTGGTGTTCGAAGTGGTGGACAACTCCATTGACGAGTCGCTGGCCGGCCACTGCGACGACATTCTGGTCACCATCCACTCCGACAACTCCATCAGCGTGGTCGACAACGGCCGCGGCATTCCCACCGGCGTGAAGATGGACGACAAGCACGAGCCCAAGCGCTCGGCGGCCGAAATTGCCCTGACCGAGCTGCACGCCGGCGGCAAGTTCAACCAGAACAGCTACAAGGTCTCCGGCGGTCTGCACGGCGTGGGCGTGAGCTGCGTGAACGCACTGTCCAAGATGCTGCGCCTGACCATCCGGCGCGATGGCAAGGTGCACATGATGGAGTTCAGCAAGGGCTTCGTGCAAAACCGCATCATCGAGAAGGTAGATGGCGTTGAGGTGTCACCCATGAAGGTGATCGGTGAAACCGAGCGCCGCGGCACCGAAGTGCACTTCCTGCCCGACACCGAAATTTTCAAGGAAAACAACGATTTCCACTACGAAATCCTGAGCAAACGCCTGCGTGAACTCAGCTTCCTGAACAACGGCGTGCGCATCCGTCTGAAGGACGAACGCAGCGGCAAGGAAGACGACTTCGCCGGCGCCGGTGGCGTGCAGGGCTTTGTCAACTTCATCAACAAGGGCAAAACCGTTCTGCACCCCAACGTGTTCCACGCGATGGGCGACCGTCAGAGCGACCAGGGCACCAACATCGGCGTCGAAGTGGCCATGCAATGGAACAGCGGCTACAACGAACAGGTGCTCTGCTTCACCAACAACATCCCGCAGCGTGACGGCGGCACCCACTTGACCGGCCTGCGCGCGGCGATGACCCGCGTCATCAACAAATACATCGACGACTCCGAACTGGCCAAGAAGGCCAAGGTCGAAGTGACCGGCGACGACATGCGCGAAGGCCTGTGCTGTGTGCTGAGCGTGAAGGTGCCCGAGCCCAAATTCAGCAGCCAGACCAAGGACAAGCTGGTCTCCAGCGAAGTACGCGGCCCGGTGGAAGACATTGTGAGCAAACTGCTGTTTGACTACCTGCAGGAACGCCCCAACGACGCCAAGATCATCGTCGGCAAGATCATCGAAGCCGCCCGCGCCCGCGAAGCCGCCCGCAAGGCCCGTGACATGACGCGCCGCAAGGGCGTGCTCGACGGCATGGGCCTGCCCGGCAAGCTGGCCGACT
>JBAQKO010000443.1:0-1571 GCA_049301075.1 Rhodoferax sp. | reverse complement strand
CCGTGGTGGCGGCCAGATCGGCGCCAATGCGCCCCACGGCCGTGGCGCTGGCCGTGGCGTGCACCTCGGCCAGACCAACGCCCCGGGTGACCACGGTGCTGGCAAACACCGCAGCGGTGTCGTCGTGGCTCATGACCGCGGCGGATGCGGCTGCCGCCGTGGTCTTGGCCACCGGAACGGCCTCACCGGTGAGCAGGGACTCGTCCACCTCCAGTTGCCCCTCCAGCAGCCGGGCATCGGCCGCGATGCGATCGCCTTCGCGCAGCACCAGCACATCGCCCCGCACCACCTCGCGCCCGGCAACGCGGTGCTCCTGGCCGTCGCGCAGCACCAACGCGCGCGGGGCCGAGAGGTCGCGCAGCGACTCCAGTGCCCGCTGCGTCTTGCGCTCCTGCGCCAGCGTGATGCCGATGACCACAAACACAAAACCGAGCAGAAACAGCGCCTCGGCGCGGTCCCCCAGCGCCAGGTAGATGCCGCCAGCGGCCAGCAGCATCAGGAACATGGGTTCGGTCAGCACATCGCGCACGATGGCCCAGGTGGACTTGGGTGCGCTGCCTGGCAGCAGGTTGGGGCCGTCGGCGGCCAGCCGACGGGCCGCCTCGGAGCTGCTAAGGCCGTTGAGGGACGGTGCGGAAGGAGAATTCGCGTTCATCGCAACATGGTACCGGCATGGCCGCAAGACCGGACAAGCGCCGCTCGGCGACAATGGAGCCGCCATGAAAAAGATACTTCCCCTGCAACTGCTGGTTGCCCCCGATAAAAACGACCCCAACCCCCTGGTGCTCTACCACGGCCGCGGCTGTCCGGACGGCTTTGCCGCCGCCCTGGCCGCCTGGCTGTATTACGAGGGCAAGGCAGAGTTCCTGGGGCTGGACCACGGTGACATCAAGACCGTTGATGACTTGCCCAGCCTGCACGGCCGCGCGGTCTACATTCTCGATTTTTCGTTCTCGCCCGAAATCCTGCAGGGTATTGACGCGCGTGCTGCCAAGCTGGTGATGCTGGACCACCACAAGAGCGCCGCTGAAAAGCTGACCGGTTTTGTCTGCCGTTGCGGCGTGGTGCATTTCGATATGCACAAGGCGGGCTCCCGGCTGGCCTGGGAGTTTTTCCAGCCTGCCCGACCCATTCCCGATCTCGTGCGCTTCATTGAAGACCGTGACATCTGGGTCTGGCAGTACCCGGAGAGCGCAGGCTTTCTGGCCGCGCTGGATATGGAGCGTTTCGATTTTGCGCACTGGGCCGAGATGGCGTCCTACAACGCGGCGCAGCTGGCCGCCTTCATGGCACGCGGACAGGCCATGGACGAAAAATTCAGCAAGCTGGCGGCCGATATTGCCGAGGGCGCGCAACCTCTGGCTTTCAATGGCCAGAACGGACTCATGGTCAATGCGCCGGGCATGTTCCATAGCCTGGTGGGCGACATCCTCTCAAAACAAAGCGGTACCTTTGCCTTGATGTGGAGTGCCGGCAAGGGCGGAGTCGTCAAGGCCGGCCTGCGTTCGCAGCGCGATTTTGACTGCATTGCCCTGGCCGAAAGCATGGGGGGTGGCGGGCATGCGCAGGCC
>JBAQKO010000442.1:0-18329 GCA_049301075.1 Rhodoferax sp. | reverse complement strand
CCCGTAACCTACTCCCTGCGCGGTCCCCTGAGTCAACTCGACACCTTGCAGCAAAGCTTCTCCGTCAAGGGCCAGAAGGCCGTTTACACCGTACCGGGCACCACCTTCACCAACGGAGCCGTGGTGGACCTGCAAAACGGCGCCAAAGTGGAAGTACTCGGCACGCACGTAAGCAACGGTGTGCTCAGCGCCACCTCCGTGACCTTCGTGCCCTGACGCCCGCGCCGGGCTCCCCGGGCACACCTCCCGCATCACCACGCTTATCGGGTTTTACCTACCGTCTGTCGCTTACACTGCGAACAAATGGTAATTTTTCACATAATTAGGCCGGGTTCTACGCAGTAAAGCCCGGGCTTTTCAATCAGGAGTGTGCAATGGCAGCAGATCGGCGTCCACGCGGCGAATACGGGTTTACCCTGATTGAACTGATGATCACGGTGGCGGTCATCGGGATCTTGGCGGCGGTGGCCTTTCCCTCGTACACCCAGTACATCGTCCGGGCCAACCGCTCGGCAGCCGAGAGTTTCATGTTCACGGTGGCCAACCGGCAGGAGCAATCCATGCTGAATGCCCGCAGCTATTTTGCGGTGGCGACCGGTACCGCCGCCGAGTGGACGGCGGCTTCCCTTACTGTTCCCGCCGAAGTGCAGGCCAATTACGTGCTCACGGTTACCAGTGACAACACCGCCACCCTGCCGAACTACACCATTACAGCCACTCCCAGCGGCGTGCAGGCCCAACGGGACACCAAGTGTGCCAACCTGACCCTGACGCAAGCGGGCGTCAAGGGCAAAACCGGCACGGCGCCAACGGTGTCGGCCTGCTGGTGAGTGCAACCCCATGAAAACCCCGCCCCACTCCTTTTGCCCGATGCGCCATAGCCAGCGCGGCTTCACGCTGATCGAGCTGATGGTGGTCGTTGTGATGGTGGCCATTCTGCTGAGCGTGGGGCTTCCCTCCTTCAGCAACTTCATCGTCGGGCAACGGGTCAAGACCGCAGCGTTCGATTTGGCCAGCACCTTGTTATTGGCCCGCAGTGAAGCGATCAAGCGCAACGCCGACGTCACAGTGGCACCCAAGGTTGCGGCCGACGGATGGGTGGGCGGCTGGACGGTGGCCGTGGGAACCACGACCTTGTCCGAACAGGCTGCCTACGGCGGCATCACCATCACCAACCCGAGCATTCCCGCGAGCGTGGTGTACCAGGGGGCATCCGGGCGCCCGGCCGCCGGCAAAACCATGTTCACGCTCAGTGGCGGCCATTCCAGCCGGTGTGTCACCGTAGACCTGAGTGGCATGACCAGCACCAAAACCGGAGCGTGCTCATGAAGCGGACACACAGCATGGTGGGGCAGCGCCGGGGCGCGCGGGGGTCCAGCCTGATCGAGGTTCTGGTATCCCTGCTGATCCTGATGGTGGCCCTGCTGGGCCTGACCGGCCTCATGGTTCAAAGCCAGAATTCGCAACTGGAGTCCTACCAGCGCGTGCAGGCCCTGGCGCTGGCGCAGGACATGGTTTCCCGCATCAATGCCAATCCGGCCGTGGCATCCTGCTACGTCCTTGCCAGCTACCTGGGTACCAACTCCCCCCTGGTCAGCGGCACAGCGGCTACCACCAACAAGGCCAGCGTACCCCAGTGCACCACGGGCACGGCCAACCAGCAGGCGCGCGCCAACCAGGACCTGGCCGACTGGCACGACCTGATCCTGGGCAGCGCCGAAGTCGTCGGCACCAGCAAGGTGGGCGCCGTACTGGGTGCCCGGGGCTGTGTATCCCTGATTGCCGGCACCACCAACGAATACCAGGTCAGTGTCGCCTGGCAGGGCGGAAGCGCCACCTACGCCCCGCCTGCCGGTATTGCCTGCGGCAAGGATTTGTACGGCACCGACACCCAGCGGCGCGCCGTCAGCCTGCCGCTGCACATCACCAACCTGTCTTGAGATATGTTCCTCGCTCCTTCCCCCTCCCCCACCACCGTCTGCTGCGGCCGATCCAGACCACGGGCGCGGCAGGCGGGACTGTCCCTGGTTGAGCTGATGGTCTCCATCACCGTGGGGCTGTTCCTGGTTGCCGGGGTGGCGACCCTGATCGCCAACCAGAGTGGCGCACGGGCGGAAGTCGATAAATCCGGCCGGATGATTGAAAGCGGCCGGTACGCGCTGCAAACCATGGTGCAGGACCTCCAGATGGCCGGTTATTGGGGTGAACTGTCGATCATTCCCACGCCCCCGGCCGCTCTGCCCGATCCCTGCGCGACAGCGGTTGCCGACATTCAACCCGCCCTGCCACTGCATCTGCAGGGCACAAGCAATGTCATTGTTGCCACGCTCGCAACCAACCCCATCACTTGCGTCACCAACCAGTTGGCCAACACCGATGTGCTGATCGTCCGGCGCACGGACACGGCAGAGGTGCCCCTGGCCAGCGCGGTGGCGGGGCAGGTCTACGTCCAGACCGGACTGACACCCTCGGGGTTTGCCCTTGAATACCGGATGGGAACCGGCAGCGATACCTCCGTGTTCACGCTGAAGAAAAAGGATGGCACCGCCGCCAGCCTGCGCAAGGTGCTGGTCCACATCTATTACGTCAGTCAGTGCAGCGAGCCGGTGGGCACCAGCTGCGCGGGCGCCGACGGGGGAACACCCATCCCCACGCTGAAACGTATGGAACTGGGCGTATCCGCCGGCAACCCGGCGATGACCACCGTGTCGATCTCCGAAGGCATCGAGAACCTGCAGGTGGACTACGGTGTTGACACCGACAACGACGGCGTTCCGGACGGCGACTACACCAATGGCGCCGCGCTGGGCGTCAGCGACTGGCCGAATGTCATGAGTGCGAAGGTGAACCTGCTGGCCAGGAGCCCGGACATCACCGCGGGCTATACCGACACCAAGCTCTACGACCTGGGGACCTTCAAGACCACGGCGGCCATGAATGACCACTACAAACGCCACGTGTTTTCCCAAACCGTGCGCATCATCAACCCGAGCGGCAGGAGGCCATTGTGAACACGCAAGCCATGCAGAAGGGCACCACACTGGTCGTCACGCTGATCATGATGGTGGTGCTCACACTGCTTGTCATATCGGCCATCCGCTTTGGCAATATCAACCTGAAGATTGCCGGAAACATGCAATCGCAATCGGAAGCCGTGGCCGCGACGCAAATCGCCATCGAGCGGGTCATGGAACAGGTCAAGGACGCGCCCAACATTGACAAGATTGCAGCCAGCACCAACGGCACGCCCGCCATCAACACCGGGGGCGCCGATTACAAGGTGGCCTGGAAAGCCCCGGCATGCGTCAGCACCCGACCGGTCAGCAACGCCGAACTCAGCACCAGCAGGCCGGCTGACCTGCCGTGTTTCGAGTCCAGCGACAGCGACAAACAGCTGAGCGCCAGTGGCAGCCTGACCACCAGCCCGTCGGCGTGCAACGACCAGCAGTGGGGCGTGGAGGCGTCGGTGGACGACCCCTCCAGCGGCGCCAAAGTAACAACCTATCAGGGCTTTTCCGTGCGCGTGTCGGCGCAGGTTCAGTGCCCCTGATCTTCCGTCTTGAATTGCCCGTCGTCTGGAGCACACCATGAAAACTAATCTGCGCACTGTCTTGTTGGCCTGCATGTGCCTGCTCGTCGGCGTTTCCACGACGGCGCGAGCGGAAGACACCGACATTTATGTCGACAATTCCGGTACGGCGGGCACCCCCAACGTCCTGTTCATTTTTGATAATGCGGCCAGCTTCGACGCCAGCGCCACCAATACCTGCACGTATGTGGACGACCACCAGGCCCCCTCCCTGGGCAACACCTCGGGCGGTGTCGAGCAGTGCGCGCTGTACAACACGGTCTATGCGCTGACGCCCAACTCAGTCAACATCGGCTTGATGGTGTATGAGTCCAACAATATTCGGGACGTCACCAACGCCAACTGCGGGAACTCCAACGGTGGCTGTCTGGTTCAACCGCTGATCCCCATGAGCGGCGCGGCCAAAGCGGCGTTTCTGGCCTGGATCAAAACCTGGAAGACCACCGGTGGCACGGGAGACGGCTACATCAAATCCAGTACCGAGCGCACCGGCGCCGTCATGCAGGAAGCCTGGGCCTACTACAAGGGCGCAACGGGTCTTTCGGGGCGCAATTACGCGGGCATCCAGCCGCCCGCAGGCTGCCAGAAAAACTTCGTCATTTTCGTGGGCAACGCCTTCGGCACATCCGGTACACCGGGGGACGGCGGCAGTGCCGCCATCTACAGCTCGCTGGCGAGTGCGGGCGCCTCCGCTGACCAGCTCAAAAGCATTGCGATCCCCTCCGGTTCCTACGGGGCCAGCAATTTTTCATGCGGCAACTACTCCATGGGTAACCACACCGACTCGTCCGGCTTGTACGGCGACGAATGGTCCCAGTTCATGAAGAACACCGATATCTTCAGCACCCTCGACGACAGCCAGGGCATCATCACCTACACCATCGGTTTCCTGGGGACCACCTGCAAACCCGACTACCCGGCCCTGATGACCAGCATGGCCAAGGTGGGCGGCGGCAAGTACTTTGCCACCAGCAGCTACGACGAGATCAAGACCGCCATCGACAAGATCCTCAACGAGGTGCAGGCGGTCAACAGCGTTTTTGCCTCCGCCACGCTGCCCGTCAGCGTCAACGCGCAAGGCACCTACCTGAACCAGATTTATCTGGGCATGTTCCGCCCCGACCCCTTTGCGCTGCCGCGCTGGGTGGGCAACCTCAAGCAGTACCAGTTCGCCCTGGTTTACAACGACCCGTCCAAGCCGGACCCCAACGCGGCATCCCTGATCCTGGCGGATGCTGCGGGCAATGCAGCCATCAGTTCCACATCTACCGGCTTTATTTCGGCCAACGCGGTGAGCTTCTGGACCTACAAGGACACCAGCAATGCGCCGGATGACGCCACCACCGGCGGCTTCTTTGTCAATGATTCGCGCGGCGCCGGCAAAACATTCGATTACGTGGACGGCGAGCAGGTCGACAAGGGCGGCGCGGCGCAGCAGATTCGCAAGCAGGTACTCACGACGAATTACACCAGCTCACCGGCAAGCCCCCGCAAGGTCTACACCTTCTGCCCCAGCCTGGCCCCACTGTCCGGCGGCTTTGCATCGGTCAGCGCCAGCTGCGCGGCTGCACTGAACAATGCCAGCAATGCGTTTGCCACCAGCAACGCCGGCATTACCGACGCGGTGCTGGGCTCCAGCTCCGGCTTCACCCTGGCAGCCGGCGCACTCACCCGCAGCGGCAACGTGGCCACCATTACCAAGGCCGGCCACGGCTTCTCGGCGCCCCTGGACCGCGTCACCATTACCGGCGCGACCCAGCCGGAATACAACGTCACCAACGTGGCGGTAACCGCGTCCACCGCCAACACCTTCAGTTTCCCGGTGGTTGAATCGCCAGCCTCGCCGGCGGGCGGTGGCACGGCCAAGAAAGGCGGCACAACCGTCACCGTGGCCGCATGGGACGCCGCAACACCCGGCGTGGTCCGTGCCACCGGCAGCACCACCGTCAAGGTCACCACCACCACCGCGCACGGATTTGCCACCGGTGACAGCGTGACCCTGGCCAACATCAGTGACCCCAACGGCTCTGTACTCTCCAGCTACAACGGAAGCTTTTCGGTCACGGTCACCGGAACCAACAGTTTCACCTACAGCGTGGCCTCCATCGGACCGGTATCACCAGCCACCGGAACGATCAAGGTCACCAAAGTCGGGGCCAGCGACCGCACCTCGCTGATCAATTGGGTACGCGGGGAGGACAACTACGGCGACGAAGCCGGTCCGGGCAATGGCGTCACCGTGCGGCCATCGGTGCATGGCGATGTGCTGCATTCCCGCCCTGTGGTGGTGAACTACGGCGATAGCCGCGGCACCGTGGTGTTTTACGGCGCCAACGACGGCATGTTCCACGCCGTCAACGGCAACCAGACCACCGCGCTGGCCAACTTCGACGGCACCACCGTTCCCGCCGGCGGTGAATTCTGGAGCCTGATCCTGCCGGAACACTACGGCAAATTGAATCGCCAGCGTATCAACACGCCGGAACTGAAGTTCCCCTCCACCACGCTGGTGACCGCCCAGACCAAGGATTACTTTGTCGACGGACCAACCGGCATTTACCAGAAGCTGAAATACCAGCTCAAGGCCGACGGCACGCCCGACACGACACTGCCCCAGGTCATCGACAAGGCCTATTTGTACCTGGCCATGCGCCGTGGCGGACGCTTCCTGTACGCGATCGACGTCTCCACACCCAACAACCCCAAGGTTCTCTGGAAGATCGACCAGAACACCGCCGGTTTTTCGGAACTCGGACAGACCTGGTCGCGACCCCGGATCACGGTGCTGAACAACTACGGCAGCGGCACCCCGGTTCTCGTTTTTGGTGCCGGCTATGACCCTGCGCAGGACAGCGAACCCCCCACCGCCAACACGATGGGGCGGGGCATCTTCGTCATCAACGCAGAGACCGGCGCCCTGATCTGGAGCGCGAACCCCAGCTGCACGACCAGCGCAACGTGCCGCAATGTGCCCGGCATGAACTACGCCATCCCGTCCGAAGTAACTTTTGTCGACCGGGATGCGGACGGAAAGACCGACAAGGCGTATGTCGGTGACACCGGTGGCAATATCTGGCGCGCCGACCTGAACGACGCCAGCCCCGCCAACTGGACCGTGACCAAATTGGCCGCTCTGGGCTGCAGCACGGGCACCTGCGCGGCGGGAACCACGCCCCGGAAGTTCTTCTTCCCTGCGGCTGTGGTCTCCGTGGGCGTTACCGGCGGTACGACGTCCTACGATGCGGTCATGCTGGCTTCTGGCGACCGGGAACACCCCCTGAAAGACACGACAACCAACTCCGCCTACAACGTCACCAACCGCGTTTACTTCATCAAGGACACCAACACCGCGGTAGGAACCCCCACCGTGAGCCTGACGGTGGAAACGCCACCGAGCCCCAATCCGGCACCGTCCGTGCAGGGCCTCTTTGACGCCACCAGCACCAATTACGCGGGAACCTTGAACGGCTACTACGTCACGTTCAGTGGCGCGGGTGAAAAATCGGTCAATGCACCCGTCACGGTGTACGGCGCCACTTACTTTGGAACGAACACCCCGGCCACGCCCTCCGCCACATCCTGCAAGTCCACGCTGGGCGTCGCCAAGGGCTATGCGCTCAACCCCTTTACCGGTGCCTATTCCGCCAATGTCTTCGATGGTGGCGGCCTGCCACCGTCACCCGTATCCGGATTGGTCAGCATTTCGCTACAGGACGGAACGTCCCTGCTGCGCAAATTCTGCATTGGCTGCGCCGGTGCCCCACCCACCACGGGCGGTACGCCACCGACCGCATGCAACTCCGCGCTGCAAAACTGCCTGCCGGACAAAGGCATTCCCAAGAGCCTCAAACGCTCGTACTGGTACACCAAGTAAGGTTTAGTTTTCCAGGAAGCTCTGGGCCGCAACCGGGCCCAGGGCGTGGCGGAGGCAACAACCGGAGAATGTCGGTTAGGCTGCCAGCTGCTCTTGCGCCGCCATGATCTGGTCCAGCGCCCGTGCAACGATGGGCTCCTGGTCCAGCACCCGCAGACGGCCCAGCCGCAACATGGCAGCCACTTCGCGCTCCGAACGCACAAAGGCGTCGAAACCCTCGCGGTTGGTAAACAGCAGGCGTGTGCGCATGGGGCTGATCCAGCTCAGGCGCGAGCGCACGTGGACCCCGTCATCCAGGGTCACGTCAAACCACAGGCCCCGCGTGAAGGACTGTGCCTGGGCATCAAAGGTATCTTCCAGCGCAAATTGCCGGGCTGCGCGGCGTTCGTCCAGTTGCTGCAGGGCGGCCTGTCCTTCGCGCGCCTCCAGCTCACCCAGCCCGCTATCCAACGCCGGGGCTTGCGTAAGGCGAATGGCCAAGGTGTGGGTCGTAATCAGACGGCGGGTGAACGTGGCGCGGGGCTTGCCATTCCATTCAATGGCATCCAGCCCCGCGTTGAGCTGGTGCACCATCTCTGGCAAAACCGCAACCAGTTCGCGCCGTTGCTCGGAAGTGGTCTTGGGCTGGGTGGACCAGATCAGGCGCTCCATGGTTGCAAGTGCCTGCGCGTAGTTCGGCATTTGCGGGTGTGCATCCACCAGAGCCAGGGCCAGCACCTGCCGCCACTGGGTGGTCAGAAAGGGCAGCAAAAACGGCACCAAGGGCTGATCGACCGACAGCGCCTGTATGCGCCCATGGATCAACTCATCCACCTGGGCCAGGGCATCGTCCCAGCTCTCGCCGCGATGCTCCTGCTGGGCGACCGGTTCCACCCGGGCCTGGGCCTGCTGCTCGGACTCGAACAGGAATTCGGTGAACTCCCGCAGCAAATCGGCAAACAGCGTCAGGTTGTCTTCAAACTCGGTCAGCACCCGCTGCACGGTGCTTTCGATGCGAACGTATAAGGGGTCGGCCTCGCCTTTTTCCGGCGCCCAGGCCACCGATGCCCCCGCCAGCGTGTCCACCAGGCGGCGTGCCGGGTGCTCGTCTGACAAAAAGAAATCGCGGTCGATCATGGCCGCCTTGAGTACCGGTATCTGCAGGCGCCCGATGATGACCTTCATCTGCATGGGAATGGCCTGGTCGGCAAACACGAAGTCGAACACCTCCGCCAGCGCGTCCACCGTGCCGCGGTCCAGCTCCGGCGCGCGGCGCACCTCGTCGCGGTCGCGCATCTGGCGCAGCACGTTCTGCTCGGCAGGGTCCTGGCCGGCATCCCAGGGCTTCGGCGACGCAGCTCCCGCGCCGGCCTGCAGATTGCCCAGATACCCCATCAGAGCGGGGTCGGCAACGCCAAACGCCGAACGCGTGTGCGCGCCGCCCTCCCCGTCCTCGGGTGTCCAGGCGCTGTCGCCTTTGGCACCCAATCCCAGACGCTGCAGGAACTGGCGGGCGTGCGCCGCTACGCTGCGCCCGGCCGGCGCCAGTGCGCCCCACGCCGAACGGGGGGGCTCCTCTGCCCCCAGCGGCGCCGGCCGTGAAGGCGTGGACGCACCATCCAGGGGGGCAAACGCGCTGGTGCTGCGCTTGATGATCAACGCCCGTTGCGCGGGCACCCCGGCCTTCTGCAGGGTTGCGTTCAACGCCTCGTACAAAGGAGCCAGGTCCAGCCAGGATGTCGACTCCAGCGAGCGCACCAGGTCTTCGGTAGCCTGGGCGTCAAGCTCGCAACGGTCCCATGCGTCCACAAAAGCACGCAACACAACCAGGGGCTGAAACGGGTTGTCCTGCACGGAACTGCTCTCGCGGCCCAGCAGCACGCCCAGACGCTGCGTCAGCGGCTCCAGCACGGCCTCGTAACGGGCAGCAAACTGCTGGGCCACCCGGTCGAGCAACAAGACGCGCTCGACTTCATCCACGTCAATCAGGCTCAGGCCGCCTTGGCCCGACGCGGCTTCGGGAGCTGCTCGGGACGCCCCCGGCAACGCCGCGCTCAACTCGCGAGACAGCTCCTCAGCCAGTGTTTTTTGAAATGTTCGATTGAACCGGTCGCCGTAACGACCGAGCAGCAGATGGATGGAGCGCAGATTTTGCCCCTGGCCCAGCGGTGGCCTGGCATCCAGCAGCACCATTAACCGGTCCCGCACCCGTGTCAGGGTCTGGTCCTCGTGCTTGGCAACATAGGCCAAGGTCTGGGCCATGAGCGTGCGCACCAGCCCCGCCACCTGTTGTTCGCGGCCCGTGCGTCCATTTGTCGGAATCAATTGCTCGCGCATCACAGTTCAATCTGCCAGAGGTCCCCAGCGGCCAAAACGACCACGTGAAGGAAGGAAACAAGTCAGTATGAATTGTGGTTCATTTCCCCCGATACACGCACCCTGTAAGACCTAACTTCGGCCGAAAAACGGCCTCATGAACGGGGAAGATGTAAGGGGTTGTAACTGGCGCGCTGATTCGTCCCAAAACCGTTACGCCAGCAAGCGTGACGACCGTGGCACGTGGGCCATCAGGAACTCCATCTGGTCCGCCAGAATGCGGCGGTTGCGCAGGATGAAATCCTCCCACAGGCTGGGCACGTAGGGCGTGTACAGCAGCGGCATGTTGGCCTGCTCCGGGGTGCGGTGGCTCTTGCGGTGGTTGCAGGGACGGCACGCGGTGACCACGTTCATCCAGGTGTCGACCCCGTTTTGCGCAAAGGGCACGATGTGCTCGCGCGTCAGGTCCTGTTCATGGAAATGCCCGCCACAGTAGGCGCACACATTGCGGTCGCGAATGAACAGCTTGGCGTTGGTCAGGCCCGGGCGCAGGTGGAACGGGTTGATATTGGGCACCCCCCGCGTGCCAATGATGCTGTTGACCCGGATGATGGACTGCGCACCCGTGATGGCGTTGTGTCCGCCGCGGAACACCGCCACCTCGCCACCCGACTCCCAGCGCACCTCGTCGGACGCGTAGTGGATGACCGCCTGTTCCAGCGATATCCACGATTGCGGCAGCCCTTGGGCCGAGAGTTTCAAGACTTTCAAAACACGCCTCCTGTAACGGTTCAAACGACCAACCACCGGAAATGCACATCTCTGCAGCCCCTGCCACCATGAGGGTGGCGCACTGCTGCGTCACAATATACCCTGTTTCTGTGACAAACTGGCTTCCAGCGTTGGCGCTCTCTGCGCAGCCTGCTATCAAAAAGATAACAAATCCATGAAGGTATTTCGCGGCTTCCACCACCCGGGCGTTGCGCCCGCCTGCGCCCTGACCATCGGCAACTTCGATGGTGTCCACCGGGGCCACCAGGCCATGCTGGCCCTGCTGCGCGGCGAGGCCCAGCAACGGGGCGTGCCCAGTTGTGTGCTCACGTTTGAACCGCATCCACGCGACTACTTTGCCGCGAAGTTCAAGAAGCCTGAACTGGCGCCAGCCCGGGTTGGCACGTTGCGCGACAAACTCGACGACCTGGCCAAATGCGGCGTAGACCAGACCGTGGTGCTGCCGTTTGACGCCCGTCTGGCGGGCCAATCGCCGCAGACTTTTGTCGACGAGGTGTTGGTACGGGGGCTGGGTGCGCGTTACGTGCTGGTGGGCGATGATTTCCGCTTTGGTGCCCAGCGCGCCGGCGACTACGCCCTGCTGGACGCCGCCGGCGATGCCAACGGCTTTGACGTGGCGCGCATGAACAGCTACGAAGTCCACGGCCTGCGGGTGTCCAGCTCGGCGGTGCGCGATGCCCTGGGCCAGGGCCGCATGGCGGACGCCGCACGCCTGTTGGGCCGGCCCTACTGCATATCGGGCCACGTGGTGCACGGGCGCAAGCTGGGCCGCACCCTGGGCTTCAAGACGCTCAATTTGCGCTTTGCCCACTGGAAACCGGCGGCCAGCGGCATCTTTGCCGTGCTGGTGCACGGCCTGTCGGACGCGCCGCTCAAGGGCGTGGCCAACCTGGGGGTGCGGCCGTCACTGGACCCCAACGACGTGAATGGCGGACGGGTCCTGCTGGAAACCCATTGCCTGGACTGGCCCGCGCAACTGGGCCCCGAGGGGGCCTACGGTAAAATCATCCGCGTGGAACTGCTGCACAAACTACACGACGAGCTGAAATACGACGGTCTGGACAGCCTCACCCAAGGCATTCACCGGGACTGCGATGACGCACGCGCCTGGTTCGCCACCCGAATTTGACGGGGCTCACCCGACGCACCTTGCCCCGCGTCTTGTCCCGTTTGTTCCATTGCCTGCTGCCGCTTCGGCCCCGGGCACGGCCCCTCCAGATTTTCCAGATTGCCATTTGCCATGACCGACAAAGTTGATTACCGCAGCACCCTGAACCTGCCCGACACCCCGTTTCCCATGCGCGGCGACCTGCCCAAGCGCGAGCCGGCCTGGGTGAAAGACTGGAACGAGAACGGTCTGTACAAAAAACTTCGCGAACACCGCAAGGGTGCGCCTTTGTTTGTGCTGCACGACGGCCCACCCTACGCCAACGGCAAGCTGCACATCGGACACGCCCTGAACAAGGTGCTCAAGGACATGATCGTCAAGAGCAAGCAACTGGCCGGTTTTGACGCCCA
Source organism: Rhodoferax sp. (assembly GCA_049301075.1). GTDB lineage: Bacteria > Pseudomonadota > Gammaproteobacteria > Burkholderiales > Burkholderiaceae_C > Allorhodoferax. Next base: position 6,261 of record JBAQKO010000442.1, on the reverse strand, counting down.
ATACATCCCCGGCTGGGACTGCCATGGCCTGCCGATCGAGAACGCTATTGAAAAACTGCATGGCCGCAGTTTGAGCCGGGACGACATGCAGGCCAAGAGCCGCGCCTATGCCACCGAGCAGATCGACCAGCAGCGCGAGGACTTCAAGCGCCTGGGCGTGCTGGGCGACTGGGAGCGCCCCTACAAAACCATGAACCCCGCCAACGAGGCCGGCGAAATCCGCGCGTTCAAGCGCGTCATCGAGCGCGGTTTTGTCTACCGCGGCCTCAAGCCCGTCTACTGGTGCTTTGACTGTGGCTCGTCCCTGGCCGAGTTCGAGATCGAATACGCCGACAAGAAGAGCGACACGCTGGACGTGGCCTTTGAAGCCGCCGACAAGCCGGCGCTGCTGCAGGCGTTCTTCCCCGGCAAGCTGTCGGACCACCACTCTTCGGCCCTGGTGGCCGCACGGCTGGAAGCCAAGTCGGCCTTCATCGTCATCTGGACCACCACCGCCTGGACCATTCCCGCCAACCAGGCGCTCAACGCCCACCCCGAGTTGACCTATGCACTGGTGGAAACACCGCGCGGCCTGCTGGTGCTGGCCGACACGCTGGTCGAAAAGTGTCTGGAGCGCTACGGCACCACCGGCACCGTCATCGCCACCACCAGCGGCAAACAACTCGCCGGCCTGAACTTCAAGCACCCCCTGCACGACGTACATCCGGGCTACGCCCGCCTGTCTCCGGTGTATCTGGCCGACTATGTGAGCGACTCCGACGGCACCGGCATCGTGCACTCGGCCCCCGCTTACGGCGTGGACGACTTCAACAGCTGCGTGGCCCATGGCCTGAAGTACGACGACATCCTCAACCCGGTGCAGGGCAACGGCAGCTATGCCGAGGACCTGCCCCTGTTCGGCGGCCTGAACATCTGGAAGGCCTGCCCGGTCATCCTTGACACCCTGCGCACGCATGACCGCCTGCTGGCCACCAGCCCCATCGTCCACAGCTACCCGCACTGCTGGCGCCACAAGACGCCGGTGATCTACCGCGCCGCCGCCCAGTGGTTTGTGCGCATGGATGAAGGCCCCGGCGTGTTCACCAAGGACAAGGCGCCCAAGACCCTGCGCCAGCTCGCGCTGGATGCGATTGAAAACACCCAGTTCTACCCTGAGAACGGCAAGACCCGCCTGCGCGACATGATCGCCAACCGGCCCGACTGGTGCATCAGCCGCCAGCGCAGCTGGGGCGTGCCGGTACCCTTCTTCCTGCACAAGGACAGTGGCGAGCTGCACCCCAACACCATGGCCATCCTGGACCAGGCGGCCGACATTGTGGAAACGGGCGGCATCGAGGCCTGGAGCCGCGTCACCGTGGAAGAAATTCTCGGCGCAACGGACGCACCGCACTACACCAAGAGCACCGACATTCTGGAAGTGTGGTTTGACTCCGGTTCGACGTTCCAGCACGTGCTGCGCGGCAGCCACAAGGATGCCTACGGCGTACTGCCGTACCACGATAGCCCGGACAATTCGGCCCCTGAGGCCGACCTGTACCTGGAAGGCCACGACCAGCACCGCGGCTGGTTCCACAGCTCGCTGCTGCTGGGCTGCGCGCTGTATGACCGGGCGCCGTACCGGGGCCTCTTGACCCACGGTTTTGCCACCGACGGCCAGGGCCGCAAGATGAGCAAGAGTCTGGGCAACACGGTGGAGCCGCAAACCATCACCACCAAGATGGGCGCCGAAATCGTGCGCCTGTGGGTGGCCAGCACCGACTACTCCGGCGACCTCAACATCGACGACAAGATCCTGGCCCGCGTGGTGGACACCTACCGCCGCGTGCGCAACACGCTGAAGTTCCTGCTGGCCAACGTCAGCGACTTTGACCCGGTCAAGGACGCCGTGCCGTTGGAGCAGTTGCTGGAGATTGACCGCTACGCCCTGAGCCGCGCCGCACAGCTGCAGGCCGACATCCTGGCCCACTACAAGGTCTACGAATTCCACCCCGTGGTGGCCAAGCTGCAGGTGTATTGCAGCGAGGACCTGGGTGCCTTCTACCTCGACGTGCTCAAGGACCGCCTCTACACCACCGGCGCCCACTCCCTGGCGCGTCGCTCGGCCCAGACCGCGCTGTGGACCATCACGCAAGCCATGCTGCGCTGGATGGCGCCGTTCCTCTCCTTCACCGCCGAGGAAGCCTGGAGCGTGCTGGGCGCGGCCGGCAAGACGCCCACGGCGACCAAAGAGTCCATCTTCATGGACGGCTACCTGGCGCTGGCCGAGCCGGACGCGGAATTGCTGGCTAAGTGGGGCCGTATCCGCGAAATCCGCGAGGCGGTGAACAAGGACATTGAAACCCTGCGGGCCGCCGGCCAGGTGGGATCCAGCCTGCAAGCCACCGTGCAACTCACGGTGCCGGCCGCTGACCATGCCCTCCTCTCCAGCCTGGGCGAGGATCTGAAATTTGTGTTCATCACATCCGCTATTGAATTGATAGCTGGTGACGCAGTATCTGCGGCGGTCAGCACCTCAAATGCCGTCAAATGTGAGCGCTGCTGGCATTACCGGGACGATGTGGGCAGCGACGCTGCCCACCCCACCCTGTGCGGCCGCTGCACCAGCAACCTCTTTGGCGCGGGTGAAGCCCGCACCTGCGCGTAATGGCACGCGGCGGCAGAAGTAGCGACAGCGGCCTGCTGCAGTGGCTGGGCCTGGCGTGCATCGTTCTGATCATCGATCAGTTCACCAAGGTGCTGGTGGTGGGCTACTACCACCCGGGCGAGAGCTCTTACGTCACCAGCTTCTTCAACATCGTGCGGGTGCACAACAGCGGCGCGGCGTTCTCTTTTCTGGCCGGCGCCTCGGGCTGGCAGCGCTGGTTCTTCACCGTGCTGGGGGTGGTGGCCGCGGCCGTGATTGTCTGGATGCTCAAGTCCCACCCCGGCCAACGCCTGTTCAGCTTTGCCATGGCCTGCATCCTGGGCGGCGCCGTGGGTAACGTGATTGACCGGCTGCTGCACGGCTACGTGGTCGATTTTCTGGACTTCCACTGGCTCGGCATGCACTTTCCAGCCTTCAACATCGCCGACAGCGCCATCACCGTCGGCGCAGCGTGCCTGATTCTGGACGAGTTGCTGCGGGTGCGCCGCACCCACTGAGCCCCGCGGGCCAACGCCCGTCACCGGGCGGCGCATCCCCCCAGGGGGAATCCGACTCCTGTTCCTTGTAGCGCGGCCGACACACAACTGTCATGCGGCTGCATTAGTCTGCCCTGCGTGTCGCAGCCTGCGACACCAAACGCTACAAGGACATTCCCATGACTTTCAAACGCGCCGCCATTGCATCCGCTGTTTTTTCACTCGGCCTGGCCGGTTCAGCCCTTGCACAGGAAAAAACCCTGCGCCTGCTCACCTGGGCCGACTACGCCCCCGCTGCCGTGGTGGAACAGTTTGAAAAGGAAACCGGCTACAAGGTCGAGCTGACCCTCTCCAACAACGAAGAGATGATCTCCAAGCTGCGGGCCACCGGCGGCGCCGGCTTTGACCTGGCACAACCCTCGCAGGACCGCATTGCGGGCCCGCAGAAGGAATTCGGCATCTACAAGCCCATGGACCTGAGCAAGCTTAAGGCCGAGCTGTTCATTCCTTCCATGCTGGACGCCACCAAAGGCAACACCACGGTGGACGGCAAGGTCTACGGCCTGCCCCACATCTGGGGAACCGATGGCCTGGTGGTGAACACCAAGCTCGCCAAAATGGCCGACTACACCGACCTGTGCAAGCCTGAATACAAAGGCAAGGTGGCCTACCGCCTCAAGCGCCCCACGCTGCTGGCCTTTGCCTTTGCCGCCGGCAAGAACCCCTTTGCCCTGTACCACGACGCCAAAGCCTACAGTGCCCTGATGGATGAAGTAGGCAAGACCCTGGTGGCCTGCAAGCCCAATGTGAAGTTCTACTGGGACAACAAGGACCAGTTGCTCAACGGCATGCGCGCCGGTGAAATCGTGGGCGCCATGATGTGGGACACGGGCGGCTGGAAACTCAACAGCGAGAAGACCGAGATTCAGTTCGTCGCCCCCAAGGCCGGCGCCATGGGCTGGATTGACACCTTCGCCATTCCGGCCAAGGGCAGGAACGACGCCGCGGCCTATGCCTGGATCAACTTCAACATGCGCCCCGAGATTGCCGCCAAGGTGGCGGGCTCGGCGGGCAACTTCACCGCCTCCAAAGGCGCCGACCAGTTGATGGACGCCAAGCTGAAGGCCCAGTTTGCCAGCAGCTTCCCCGACGCAGCGCTAAAGAACATCAAGTGGTACCCCGCCGTTCCCGCTGGCATTGAAGAAATTGAAGGCCGCGTGCTGGACCGCATCAAAGCCGCCAACTGATTTGCCGTTGACCGCCACACCGGCTGCGCCCGCGGGGGCGCAGCCCGACCTCCAAACCGTCGGCGTCGCCAAACGCTACGGCGCCTTTGCTGCCGTGGACGACTTGTCGTTCACCGTGGAGCGCGGCAGCTTCTTTTCCATCCTGGGACCATCAGGCTGCGGCAAAACCACGCTCCTGCGCATGGTGGCGGGTTTTCAGCGTCCGGACGCCGGCGAGATCCGCATTGGCGGCCAATCCATGCACGGCGTGCCGCCCAACCGACGGCCGGTGAACATGGTGTTCCAGCATCTGGCGCTGTTTCCCATGATGGATGTGGGCGACAACGTGGGCTACGGCCTGGCGCGCCGCGGCATGGGGCGCGACGAAATCCGTCGCCGCGTGGGCGAAATGCTGGAGCGGGTAGGCCTGGCTGGTGCCCAGGCCAAGCACGTGGACCAGCTCTCGGGTGGCCAAAAGCAGCGCGTGGCCATTGCCCGCAGCCTGGTGCTGGAGCCCACTCTGCTGCTGCTGGACGAACCGTTGGGCGCGCTGGACCTCAAACTGCGCGAGCACATGAAGATTGAGCTCAAACAGCTACAGGCCGCTTTTGGCACCACTTTTGTCTACATCACCCACGACCAGTCGGAAGCCCTGGTGCTGTCCGACCATGTGGCGGTGATGAACCATGGCCGCTTTGAGCAACTGGGCACACCGCAGTCGCTGTACTACGCGCCGCAAACCCCATTTGTGGCCGGCTTTGTGGGCGCCAACAACTGCCTGCAGGGCAAGGTCGTTGGCGTGCAGGACGATGTGGTGCAGCTGGTCAGCACCAGCGGGCTCGTCATGCACGCGCGCCGCGCCGGCAGCCACCCCCTGCGCCCAGGTGATTTTGCAGAGGCATTTGTGCGTCCAGAGGTCGTGCGCATTGCGCGTACCGCTACTGAATTCATAGCAACCGGCCTGCCGCACCACACCGGGACGGTACAGAGCCTGCTGTTTGACGGCGCCAACTCGGCCGTGCTGCTGCACGAAACGGCCACACAGACCGAGTTCCGCATCGCACTGCCGCAAACCGGCCAATTCGCGGACTTGCGCGCCGGCGAAACCGTGGCCTTCGGCTTTGACCCGCAGCGTGCGGTGTGCTTTGCAGCACCGCCCCACCGCGATGCCGCCTGAAGCCGGACCCCACCACTCTGTGCAGCGGCTGCTGGCCCTGCTGTTGCTGGCACCCGCGCTCCTGTGGCTGGTTGGCCTGATCGTGCTGCCCCATGTCGAACTGGCCCTGCTGTCCCTGCGCGCGCGGGTCGCACCCCGCGTGTACGAGCCCAGTCTGTCGCAGTACCTTACCTTCCTGGACGAGCCACTGTACTGGCACACCCTGGCGCGCACGGCGGTGATGTCTCTGCTGGCCACCGCCATCACTCTGCTGACGGCGTTTCCCATTGCCTGGACGATTGCCAAGATCGCCCGTGGCCGCGCCCGGGCGTTGCTGTTCGTGCTGTGCCTGATTCCCTTCTGGGTCAGCGAAACCGTGCGCACCCTGGGCTGGATGATTCTGCTGCGCGAATCCGGCGTCTTGCCCGGCGTGCTGGTGTGGCTGGGGCTCACACCGGCACCGGTGGAGCTGCTGTACCACGACGCCACCGTTCTGGTGGGCCTGGTGTACACCTCCATGCTGTTCATGGTGATTCCGCTCATCCACGCGCTGGAGAGCCTGGACGACGCGCTCATTGAAGCGGCCTACGACCTGGGCGGCAACGGCTGCTCCATCCTGCGCCAGATCATCCTGCCACACGCCGCGCCGGGCATGGTGGCCGGCTGCATTGTGGTGTTCATGCTCACGTTGGGCAACTACCTCACACCCACCTTGCTGGGCGGGAAGAACTCGCTCTGGTTTACCGAACAGATCTACAC
>JBAQKO010000441.1:0-3440 GCA_049301075.1 Rhodoferax sp. | reverse complement strand
GCGTTAAAGAGGCTGAAGCCGCCGTACGCGCCTGGGCCAAAGCCTGGGCTGCCAAAGACGTCAAGGGGTATCTCGCCGCCTATGGCCGCGAATTTGATCCCCCCGGGAAGCAAAGCCGCAGCGCCTGGGAAGAAGAGCGCCGCCAGCGCATCAACGGCAAGTCCAAGATCAGCCTGAAGCTGGAAAACCTCACGGTCACAGTCAGCGGCAACAAGGCCGTCGCCAAGTTCCGCCAGGACTACAAGTCCGGCGGACTGGCGGTCAGCAGCCGTAAGACACTGGACCTGGTGAAAAGCGGCGACCGCTGGCATATCGTCAAAGAGTCCACCGGAACCTGATCCCACTGCTGACATGGCAAGACTGCATTTCACTGCCGCACTCCTGTTCCTGCTGCTGGCAGGCACCAGCCCGCTCCACGCGGCAACCAAGAAGCCAGCGGGCAAGGCCAAGCTGGTGCGCCAGGAATTGCCAGTTGTGAAAGACACCGACGGCGTGGCCGAAGCCCGCCTCATCGAAATCTACAAACTGATCGGTCAGGCGCAAAACCGCGAAGCGCTTGCCAAGGCGACCCAGTTGGCGGCAGATCTTCCCAACTTTCAACTGGCCCAACTGGTGTATGGCGACCTGTTGGCCGCCCGGACACGTCCGGTCAAGGCGTTTGGAGATGTTCCCGACACCATGGCACGTGCCGCCAGCACCACGCTCAAGGAATTGCGCGAAGAATCGCTGCGCCGTGTCAACGCGCTGCGGGAACGCCCTCCGGCCGGCACTGTCCCCTCCCAGTTTTTGGAGCTCTCGCAGCGCTCGCGCCATGCCATTGCGGTGGATGCCTCGCGTTCGCGGCTGTACCTGTTCCAGAACACGTCTGCGGGTCTGACCCTGATCGCGGACTACTACATTTCCGTGGGCAAAGCCGGCACATCCAAATCGGTGGAAGGTGACCAGCGCACACCGCTGGGGGTGTACTACATCACCAGCAATCTGGACCCCAAATCGCTCAAGGATTTTTACGGCTCCGGCGCCCTCCCCATCAGCTACCCCAACGTTCTGGACAGCAAACGGGGCAAGACCGGCAGCGGCATCTGGTTGCACGGAACGCCCCCCAACCAGTTCTCGCGCCCCCCCCTGGCCACCGATGGCTGCGTGGTACTGGCCAATCCGGACTTGCAACACATCATCCGCACGGTGGAAGTCCGCTCCACACCGGTGGTAATTGCTTCGCAGCTGCAGTGGGTTGCTCCGCACAGCGTGCGCGCCGAAAGCAAGCCGTTTGAAGACACGCTGTACGCGTGGCGCAACGCCAAGACCTCGGGTAACCTGCAACAGATTCTGTCGTTCTACACCGCTGATTTCACCAGCAACGGCAAGACGCTGGCCCAGTGGACGCCGACGCTGAAGAGCGAACTGTCCGAAACACAAGGGCGCACCATCCAGCTCAAGGACGTGTCCTACCTGCGCTGGACCGATTCTGCCGACACCATGGTGGTCACGTTTGGTGAGGTCGCCGACGGCACGCGCACCGGATGGACCAAACGACAGTACTGGATGCGCCAGGGCAGCCAGTGGAAGATATTTTTTGAAGGAGTCATCTGATGACATTGCAATGGAACCAATGGACCCGACGCTTGGTGCTGGCCGGATGCGCCGCCGTGCTGCTGCCGCTGACAGCGCTGGCGCAGACCGCTCCCAAGGTCAAGTTCCAGACCACGCTGGGCGAGTTCGTGGTGGAGGTCTACCCGGAAAAGGCGCCCAAAACCGTCGAAAATTTCCTGCAATATGTGAAAGACAAACACTACGACGGCACGATTTTTCACCGCGTCATCGACAACTTCATGGTGCAGGGTGGTGGATTCACCAGCACCATGAATCAGAAATCCACACGCGCTCCGATCGTGCTGGAAGCCAGCAACGGCCTGAAAAACGACCGCGGCACCATTGCCATGGCCCGCACCGGCAACCCCAATTCGGCCACCGCCCAGTTTTTCATCAATGTGGTGGACAACACCAGCCTCAACGCGCCCTCGCCTGACGGCTACGGCTACGCGGTATTCGGCAAGGTGACATCCGGCATGGATGTCATCCAGAAGATCAAGACAACGCCCACAGGACCGGGCGATGTTCCCAAAACCCCCATCGTTATCAACTCTGCCACTTTGGTGAAATAAATCATGAGCAATCCACAAGTCGAACTCCACGTCACCGGTTATGGCGTCATCACCCTGGAACTGGATCAGGACAAGGCCCCCAAGTCGGTCGCCAACTTCCTGTCCTATGTGAACAAGGGCCACTACAACAACACGATTTTTCACCGCGTCATCCCCGGCTTCATGATCCAGGGCGGCGGCATGGAACCCGGGATGAAGCAAAAGTCCTGCGACGCCCCCATTGAAAACGAAGCCAACAACGGCCTGAAGAATGCCAACTACACCGTGGCCATGGCGCGCACGGGTGACCCGCACTCGGCTACTGCCCAGTTCTTCATCAACGTTGCCGATAACGGTTTCCTGAACCACACCGCACCCAACGCCCAGGGCTGGGGCTATGCCGTGTTTGGCAAAGTCGTGTCCGGCTCCGATGTGGTGGACAAGATCAAAACTGTGTCGACCGGCCGCAAGGGCTTCCACGACGACGTGCCCAAGGAAGACGTCGTCATTGAAAAAGCCGTCGCGCTGTAAGCACGACGCCGCCCGGGATGGAACTCCAGGCCCCATCCCGCTGGCGTTGCATTGACATCATTTCGGATCTGCACCTGCAGGAAGCCGATTCGCAAACTTTTGCAGCCTGGCGTCACTACCTGGAGCACACCGCGGCCGACGCGGTTTTTATCCTGGGGGATCTGTTTGAGGTCTGGGTGGGTGACGATGTGCTCACCCAGCCTAGCGGTTTCGAGCAGCGGTGCGTCGAGGTACTGCGTTCGGCAGCCCGCCGGTTGGACCTGCATATCATGCACGGCAACCGGGATTTCCTAATGGGACCGGCGCTGATGCAAGCCTGCTCGGCCACCCTGCTGGACGATCCCACGGTGCTGGCGTTTGCGGGCCAGCGCTGGCTGCTGACCCATGGCGATGCCCTGTGCCTGGACGACACGGACTACCAACAATTTCGTGCCGTGGTGCGCAGTGCGCCCTGGCAACGCGATTTCCTGGCCAAACCGTTGCCCGAACGCCTGGCGCTGGCGCGCGGCATGCGCGCCCAGAGCGAAGCACTCAAACAAAGCGACACCGTGTACGCCGATGTGGACAGCGCTGCCGCCAACGCCCTGCTGCAGGCATCGGCAGCCGACCACATGATCCACGGCCATACGCACCGCCCCGGCAAACATCCACTGGGTGGTAGCCGAGAGCGACTGGTGCTCAGTGACTGGGACCTGCACGCACGCCCCCCGCGCGCCGAGGTCTTGCGCCTGCGCAGCGGCGCGGCCGGTCACGGCAGCACCCTGG
>JBAQKO010000440.1:0-5920 GCA_049301075.1 Rhodoferax sp. | reverse complement strand
GCTGCTGTCTGAAGCGCTGTGGCTGGGTCTGCTGGCGGCCGTGTTGGGCTTGGCCGTCGGTCAGGCATTGACGGCTGCGCTGGGCTGGATGCTGCAGCTGGACCAATCGCTGCTCATCGGCGGCATGGTCTGGCCCGCGGAGCTGGTGCTGGTGCCCATCCTGGCGCTGGGCGTGTCGCTGGCGGCGGCGATTTTGCCGGCGCTGGGCGCCTACCGCGTGAGCGTGCTGGAGCTTCTGCAATCCCGATGACGGCTATTCCCTTCCGATAAAACCATGCAAAAAACACTGCTAACCCTTATTTCCATTGCGCTGACCGCTACGGTTTCCATAGCGGCCGAGAAACCGCTGGACGCGGATACCCGGCAGGACATCGCCCGCCACCGTGCCATGGCCGCCGCCCACGAGGCTGCCGCCCAGTGCCTGGAATCCGGCAAAAAGGACGAGGTCTGCGAGAAGGAATTGCTGCTGGCCTGCAAGGGTCTTGCCATCGGCAAGTTTTGCGGAATGAAGCACGAGCACTAAGATAGACCGGTTAAGGAGTCCGCCATGAAACACCACGCCACCCGCCACACCACCCGCCGCTCCGTGCTGGCCGCGTCGCTGTGCGCCTGCCTGCTGCCGCTGGGTGCCTCGGCGCAGCTGAGTTCGCCCATGGGGGGTGCCGTGCCTGCGGGGGCCGGCCCCGGCGTGCACAGCCCCAACAGCCCGTTCCCGCCGCTGCAGGAGCGTGCCGACGTGCTGCCCTGGTCGGTGCTGACGGCCGTGAAGACCAAGGTGGAGAAGAACCGGATGCTGCCGGTATTCACTGCACCCATCCTGGCCCTGAACCAGAAAAGCCAGCGCGTGCAGGGCTTCATGATGCCGCTGGACCCGGGGGAAAAGCAGAAGCACTTTTTGCTGAGTTCGGTGCCACTGACCTGCGCGTTCTGCGTGCCCGGCGGGCCGGAGAGCATGGTGGAAGTCAAAACCAAAACCCCGGTGAAATACTCACTGGAGCCGGTGGTGGTGGAGGGGCAGTTTGCCGTTCTGCACGACGATCCCTACGGCCTGTACTACCGCGTGACCGACGCCGTGGCGGTGAAGTAGTTCAGGGCGCCAGGCGCTCGCGCAGCCATTGTCCGTCGGCCGCCAGGGTGTAGCGCAGGCGGTCGTGCAGGCGGCTTTTGCGGCCCTGCCAGAATTCCCAGCGGTCGGGCTTGAGGCGGTAGCCGCCCCAGTGCGGCGGACGAGGCGGTTGCAGCAGAAAGCGGGCGCCATATTTGGCGGCGTTGGCTACCAGCACACTGCGTCCGGTAATCACCTGGCTCTGGGGCGATGCCCAGGCGCCAATGCGTGAGTCCAGCGGGCGGGTGTGGAAATAGGCGTCGCTCTCTTCGGCGCTGACCTTCTCGACCACGCCTTCAATGCGCACCACGCGTTCGAGTTCCACCCAGTGGAACTGCAGCGCGGCAAACGGGTTGCCCGCCAATTCCTGGCCCTTGCGGCTGTCGTAATTGCTGTACCAGGTGATGCCCTGCGCGTCATAGCCCTTGATCAGCACCACCCGGGTGGAAGGGCGCAGGTTGCTGGCCACGGTGGCCACGGTCATGGCGTTGGGCTCGGGTATTTCGGAGCTGATGGCTTCCTGCAGCCACTGGTCGAATTGTTGCAGGGGGTCGCTGCGCGAGGCGCTTTCGTCGAGTTCGGCGCGTTCGTAGCTTTTGCGGAGGTCGGCAATGGAAGTCATGTCCGCAGTATAGGGAGGTCCGGGGCGCGACGTGCCCGACCACCGGGGTTTACCCGAATAGCAGTTGTTTGATCTACATCTAAGCTGTTTGTTGCGATTGTGGTAGCAGCCCTTTCGCCCAATTTTCAGGAGACCCCCATGAGCGTCAAATTTCAAGTCAATGGCAAAGTCGTCGAAGCGCATGCCGAACCCGATACGCCCCTGTTGTGGGTCATTCGCGATGAGCTGGGCATGACCGGCACCAAGTTTGGTTGCGGCGCGTCGTATTGCGGGGCCTGCACCGTGCACGTCAACGGCGCGTCGGTCAAGGCGTGCCAGACGCCTTTGTCCACGGTGGCGGGCAAGAAGGTGTCCACGGTGGAAGGGCTGTCCAAAAACAATACCCACCCCTTGCAGGTGGCGTGGATCAAGCATGACGTGCCGCAGTGCGGTTACTGCCAGTCCGGCCAGCTCATGAGTGCCGCCGCACTGCTGGAGGGCAACAAGAATCCGACCGACGCCGACATCGATGCCGCTATGAACGGCAATCTGTGCCGCTGTGGAACCTACCCCCGTATCAAGGCCGCCATCAAGGATGCGGCCACCATGATGCGTAAAGCCTGAGGAGAAACAGCATGACCACTTCACGTCGCGACTTTCTCAAGACTTCTGCCCTGGCCAGCGGGGGCCTGCTGATGGGCATTGCCCTGCCGGGCGCCCTGCAGGCTGCTGGCAGCGCGGTCTATGCGCCCAATGCCTGGGTGCACATTGCCGAAGACAACACCATTACGCTGCTCTCGGCGCGGTCCGAAATGGGGCAGGGCGTGTACACCTCCATGCCCATGCTGATCGCCGAAGAGCTCAACGTCGACCTCAAGGCCATCAAGGTGGAAATTGCGCCGGCCAATGGCAAGTTGTACGGCAACCCCTTGCTCGGTGGTCCGCAGCTGACGGGCGGCTCCACCTCGGTGCGTGACGGCTGGGAGAAGTTGCGCATCGGCGGAGCGCAGGTGCGCGAGATGCTGATCAGTGCCGCCGCCGCGCGCTGGAACGTCGACCGCAGCCAGATCAAGGCCGTCAACGGCATGGTCCTGGGCCCCAACGGCAAGAAGGCCACCTACGGCGCCCTGGCGGCCGATGCCTCCAAGCTGCCGGTGCCGGAGAAGGTGGCCATCAAGGATCCCAAGGACTTCCGCATTGTGGGCAAGCGCACCCGGCGCCTGGATACGCCGGCCAAGGTCAACGGCACGGCGCAATTTGGTATTGACGTCAAGTTGCCCGGCATGGTGTACGCCGCGCTGGAGCAGTGCCCGGTCATTGGCGGCAAGGTTAAGTCGTTTGACGCCACCCGCGCCCGTTCCATGCCTGGCGTCGTGACCGTGGTGGAAATTCCCGATGGCGTGGCCGTGGTGGCCGACAGCTGGTGGCGCGCCAACATGGCGCGCAAGACGCTGGTGGTGAACTGGGACGAGGGCCCGGGCGCCGCGCTGACCGAAAAGACCATGCTGGAGGGCATTCGCGCCGCGTCCAAAACCGGCAAGGCCTTGCCGCTCAAGGCGGTGGGAGATGCCGACGCCGTCATCGCGGCGGCGCCCAAGGTGATCCGCGCCGAATACGTAAGCCAGCTGCTGTCGCACTCGCCGCTGGAGCCCATGAACTTCACCGCCGATTTCCGCGACGGGAAAATGCGGCTGATTGGCCCGACCCAGTGGCAGGACGGTGCCCAGGGCACGGTGGCGGCGGCAGTAGGGCTCAAGCCCGAAGACGTGACCGTGGAGACAACCTTTCTGGGCGGTGGTTTTGGCCGCCGGATTGACCTCGACTTCATCGTCCAGGCCGCGCAGATTTCCAAGGCCATTGGCAAGCCTGTCAAGCTGGTGTGGTCGCGCGAGGACGACATGACGCACGACTTCTACCGGCCCCAGGCGGTCAACACGCTGGCGGCGGCCGTGGGTGCCGATGGCAAGCCCACCGCCATGACCTACCGCCTGACGTCCCAGTCGGTGACCGGGCGCGTCTTCGGTCTGCCGGCCGAAGTGCAGGACCCGCTGATGATTGAGGCGGCGGTTGCGCGCTACGACATTCCCGCCACCCGGCACGATATCGTCAAGCACGACGCCGGCCTGCGGGTGGGCTACTGGCGCTCGGTGAGCCATGCGCTCAACGCCTTTGCCAACGAGAGCTTCATGGACGAGTTGGCCACGGCGGCCGGCAAGGACCCTTACGCGTACCGCATGAGCCTGCTGGGCAACCAGCCCCGTATTGCCAACGTGCTCAAGCTGGCGGCGGAAAAGGCCGGCTGGGGCCAGCCGCTGGCGGCCGGGCGCGCGCGCGGCATTGCCATCATGGAGGGCTACGACACCTACATGGCGCAGGTGGCCGAGATCAGCCTGGAGGGCACCGGCGTCAAGGTTCACCGCGTCACGGTGGCTGCGGATGTGGGGCGCATGGTCAACCCCGATACGGTGGAGGCGCAGATCCAGTCCAGCGTCGTGTTCGGCATGGGCGCGGCCATCCTGCAGGAAATCACCCTGGACAAGGGCCGGGTGCAGCAGACGAACTTCCACCAGTTCCAGCTGGTGCGCATGCGCGATACACCCGTGATCGACATCATCCTGGTCGACAGCACCGAGAACCCGGGCGGCGTGGGCGAACCCGCCACGGCCCTGGTCGCCCCGGCCATTGCCAATGCCGTGGCCACGCTGACCGGCAAGCGCGTGCGCAAGCTGCCCATCACGGGCGACGCCATCCAACAGGCGTAACGCCGGCGATTGCGGGAACGACCATGGAAAGCCTTGACCTTCGGGTGCTGGCCGATGCCTTGGCCTGGAAGCAGGCCGGGCATGCCGTCAGCCTGGTGACGGTGGTGGAGACCTGGGGCAGCGCACCGCGGCCGCCGGGCGCCCTGCTGGCCGTGCGCGGGGATGGTGTGGTGAGTGGCTCGGTGTCCGGCGGCTGCGTGGAGGACGACCTCATTGCCCGTACGAAAGCGGCGATGCAGCAGGCCGCCACAGACCCGCGCAGCGAGCCGGCCACTGCCAAGCCGGCCATGCTGGCCTACGGCGTTTCCAAGGAAGAGGCGGCCCGTTTTGGCCTGCCGTGTGGCGGTACCCTGCGTCTGGTGCAGGAGCCGCTGCGCGATACCACCTGGGTGCAAGCCGTGCTGGAGCGCACGGCGGCGCACCAGCTGGTGGCACGCACCCTGACGCTGGCCACCGGCGGTGTCACCTTGCACGACGCGGTGCGGGGGCAGGCCATGCACTTTGACGGCACCACCCTGACCACCCTGTTCGGCCCGCGCTTGCGTTTGCTGTTGATCGGGGCCGGGCAGTTGTCGCAGGCGGTTGCGGCCATGGCCCTGGCGCTGGACTTCGAGGTGCTGGTGTGTGATCCGCGCGAGGAGTACGCGTTCACGCTGGAGGGCCATGCCACGGCGGGCGTGCAGCGCGTGCCGGGCATGCCCGACGACGTGGTGCGCGAGTTGCAGGCCGATGCCCACACCGCCATCGTGGCGCTGACCCACGACCCCAAGCTCGACGACATGGCGCTGCTGGAGGCGCTGACCTCGGACGCGTTTTACGTTGGGGCCCTGGGCTCGCAGCGCAACCAGGATGCGCGCAAGAAACGGTTGGCCGAGCATTTTGATTTGTCCGCCGCGCAACTGGAGCGCTTGCATGGGCCGGTGGGGCTGCGCATAGGCGCCCGCACGCCGGCCGAGATTGCTGTGTCCATCGTGGCGCAGATCATCCAGGTCAAGAACCGGGTGGCGGTCATGCCGGTGCCCAGCCGGTCCGGCTGCGCCGTGGCCTGAGCCACGGGGCGCCACGTATGCAGGACGCGCACGACCTGCCCGTAGTGCTGGTGCTGGCATCCGGGCGGGGCGAGCGTTTTCTGGCCTCCGGAGGCCAGTCCCACAAGCTGCAGGCCGATCTGGCTGGGCGCACGGTGCTGCAGCGCACGCTGGACGCTGTGGAGGCCAGTGGCCTGCGCTGGCATCTGGAGGACGCCGGGCACCCCGGCATGGGCGACTCCATTGCCGCCGCCGTGCGGGCCACGCGGGACGCGCCGGGGTGGATGGTGTTGCCGGCCGACCTGCCCCTGATTGCGCCGCACACGCTGCTGCAGATCGCCCGCGCCCCGCTGGCCACCGAGGTGCTGCTGCCGCTGTACGCCGGGCAGCGCGGCCACCCGGTGCGTTTTGTCCGCACCTGTGG
>JBAQKO010000439.1:0-6558 GCA_049301075.1 Rhodoferax sp. | reverse complement strand
GGTGCTGGGCCTGTGCACCGGATTGCTGGGGCATACGGCAGCAGTGGCACTGGGGCTGGCCGCCGTGTTCGCAGCTTCGGCAACCGCGTTCACCGTCCTCAAACTGTGCGGGGCGGGCTACCTGGTGTGGCTGGCCTGGCAGTCGTGGCGGGCACCGGTTGGCGTCCTGGGCGAGGCGCCCCACGAGGCCGCCAGCCCCCGGCTGTCGGTAGCGCAAACCTACGGGCGCGGTGTGCTGATGAACATCACCAACCCCAAGGTCGCCATTTTCTTTCTGGCGTTTCTGCCGCAGTTCACCAACCCGGCCCAGGGCTCCGTGGTGGGGCAGATTCTGCTGCTGGGCGGCATCTTCATGCTGGCGACCCTGCTCACGTTTGGCACCATCGCGGTGTTCGCCGCCAGTTTCGGCCTAGCCTTCAAGCGCTCGCTGCGCGCCCAGCGCTGGCTGAACCGCATCGCCAGCCTGGTCTTCGTCGGGCTGGCGCTGCGGCTGGCAACGGCACAACGCTAAGCAACGCGGATGCGCGCGGCGGCTAGTGGACGGGGGCGCCGCCCTCGAACCACCGCTGAATGACGCCGCGCTCGGCCTGCGTGATCTCGGTGGCGTTGTTCATGGGCATGGCCCGCAGCACCACGGCCTGCTGGTAGATGGCCTGGGCATGGGTGGCAACCGCCTGTGTCGAATCCAGCCGCACACCCTTCATCTGCACCTGCGCGCCGTGGCACAGATAGCAGCGCTGTGCCAGCACGGTTTGCAGTTTTTGGTAGCCTATTGGGCCTGTAGGCTCCGTATTTTCTGCGTGGATAGCTCCTGAATCCATAGCAAGTGCTTCACCCGTCGGTGCCGGCCGGAGCCACACAATGGCCCCCAGAATCACCACCACACCGGCCAACGCATAGGGCCAGGGGTGGCCGTTGCGGCCGAGCTTGAAACCGTGGCGCAGCACGAAGAACTGGCGGATGGCGGCGCCGGCGGCCATCATCAGCACCAGCACCAACCAGTTCTGCGGGTGGCTGTAGGTGAAGCTGTAGTGGTTGCTCAGCATGGCAAACAGCACTGGCAGCGTGAAGTAGGTGTTGTGCACGCTGCGCTGCTTGCCGCGTTTGCCATAAATAGGGTCCACTGGCCGGCCGGCCGCAATGTCGGCCACCACCGTGCGCTGACCGGGAATGATCCAGAAAAACACATTGGCGCTCATGCTGGTCGCCAGCATGGCACCCACCAGCAGGAACGCCGCACGCCCGGCAAACCAGTGGCATGCCAGCCAGGCCGCCACGCCGACCAGCACCGCCACCAGCGCACCGACGATGGCGTCACCGTGCGGGCGCTGGCCAAAGAGGCGGCAGACAGCGTCATACGCCAGCCAAAACACCACCAGGAACGCCAGCGCCACGGCAATGGCCGCCGCCGGCGTCCACGCCATGACCGAGGGGGCAATCAGGTACGTTCCCGCGTTCCACAGGTACAGCACCGTGAACAGCGCAAACCCGCTCAGCCACGTGCTGTAGCTCTCCCAGTAAAACCAGTGCAGGTGTGCCGGCAGCTGCGGCGGGGACACCGCGAACTTCACCGGATGGTAGAAACCGCCACCGTGCACGGCCCACAACTCGCCGCTGACGCCCTGGCGCTTCAGGTCGTCATCGACCGGCGGCGTGAGGCTGCTGTCGAGAAACACAAAGTAAAACGAAGAACCAATCCAGGCGATGGCGGTGATGACGTGAACCCAGCGCAGCAGCAGGTTGGCCCAGTCCAGAAAGTAACTTTCCATGCGGCGTGTTCTCCAGGGTACGAGTGCAAAGTCTATACAGTTGCGGGCCACGCCGGCACCTGCAGCAGCTGCGCGGCCACCGCCACCGCAATCACCGGCGGCTGTTTGTCGGCGATGCCGGCAACGCCAATGGGGCAGGTCACGCTGGCCAGCTCAGCGGCCGTGAAACCCCGCGCTTCCAAGCGCTGGCGGAACGACGCCCACTTGGTCTGGCTGCCGATCAGCCCCACGTAGGGCAAGTCGCCCCGCGCGCGCTGGCGCTCCAGGCAGGCGGCCACCACTTCCAGGTCTTCAGCGTGGCTAAAGCTCATGATCACCACCCGGGACCCCGGGGGCAGACCGGCCACGGCCGCCTGCACCGGTTCGGAGTGCTCGCAGCGCACGTTGTCCGGCAGGCTCCCGTCCTCCCACCCGGTGTCAAAGACCGCATCGCGGCTGTCGATCCAGGTCACCGCCAGGGGCAGGGTGCCCAGCACCCGCACCAGGGCCTGGCCCACGTGGCCACCGCCAAACAGGGCCACGGGCGTTTGCGGGCCGGTCAGCCGCACGGCCAGCGCGGCGTGGTCCTGCGCCGTGACGCGCTCAAACTGCAGGATCACCTCGCCGCCACAGCACTGCCCCAGGCTCGGGCCCAGGGCATAGCGCACCCGGGCATCGGCGCCGTTGGCCTGCGCCAGAACCCGGCGCGCGTGTGCAATAGCGTCGAGCTCCAGCCGCCCGCCGCCGACGGTAGCCACGGTCGCGTCGGCGAACACCGCCATCCAGGCGCCCACTTCGCGCGGCACCGAACCGCGCGTGGCCTGCACGGTGACCAGCACCGCCGCCTCCTGCGCCAGACCGTGTAAAAACCGGTGGGTCAAATTCACAATCGGATACCTTTTTTCAAGTGCCTATTTCTGCCAGAAGCCGGGAATTCAGGCACAGTATGCATTCGCCTACCCGCACCCCAACACACCATGACAACCTCCTCCCCCCGCCCGACGCTGCACAAGGTCAGCCTGTGGGCCAGCATTGCGGCCCTGATCGCCGGCTGTGCCGGCAAGCCGCCCGCGCCGCCTGAGCAGCTGCCGGCAACACCAGCGCCCACCGTGGGCAAGGTTTCCAATGCCCGCACCCCTCTGGATTACCGCCGCGACGCCGCAGCCCACCTGTATGCCTTGAACAGCACCCGCATCTATGCCGGCAAAATGCCGCCCCTGCTCTACGCCATTGGCGTGCTGCAGGTGGACATCAATGCCCGCGGCGCCGTCACCGCCATTCGCTGGATGCGCGCGCCCACCCAGGCGCCCGAAGTCATTGCCGAAATTGAACGCTCGGTGCGCGATGCCGCACCCTTCCCGGCTCCGGTCAAAATGGGCCGCGTGACCTACACCGACACCTGGCTCTGGCACAAGAGCGGGCGCTTCCAGCTTGATACGCTGACCGAAGGCCAGCTCTGAACCCACCCGGCGCTCACGAGCCCCGGTACGTGGAGTAGCTCCACGGGCTGACCAGCAACGGCACGTGGTAATGCTGGTCGGTGTGGGCCACGCCGAAATCGAGACTGACCAGGTTCAAAAAATGGGGTTCGGGCAACGCAACGCCGCGCGCCCGGAAGTAGCCCGCCACATCAAACACCAGGCGGTAAGTGCCCACGCGCAGATCGGCGCTCTCTACCAGCGTGCCGTTCGGGCTGCGACCATCTGCGTTCAAGACCCAACGCCCAAGCAACGTGGCCTGCTCCCCCTGTGTGGTGTACAGCGCCACGTGCATGCCGGCTGCGGGCGTGCCGTGCATGGTGTCCAGTACGTGCGTGCTCAAGCCCATGGTGCGGTCCTTGTGGTGCGGTGTTCAAAGTGTATACACTTTTGATGATTGCCGCTATCATGCCCCGCATGGACTCCACTACCCACGCCATCGTCGAGGCGCTGACCCGCTCCATCGTGGAGCACCGCCTGCAACCGGGCTCCAAGCTGGTGGAGCAAAAGCTGGCCGACCAGTTTGGCGTCTCCCGCACGCTGGTGCGCCAGGCCCTGTTCAAGCTGTCGCAAAACCGGCTCATCCGCATGGAGCCCGCGCGGGGTGCCTTTGTGGCCGCACCGTCGGTGGACGAAGCCCGGCAGGTGTTTGCCGTGCGCCGCATGCTGGAGGCCGGCATGACCAGCGCCTTCATCCAAAGCGCAACGGCGCACGACATCCAGGCCCTGAAGGACCATGTGGCGCAGGAAAAAGCGGCGGTGCAGCGGGGCGATGTGCCAGGACGCACGGCGCTCTTAGGCGATTTCCATGTCCGCATGGCGCAGCGCATGGGCAACGCGGTGCTGGCGCATCTGCTCACCGACTTGATCTCGCGCTGTGCCCTCATTACGCTGATGTACCAGTCCAGCAGTTCCGCAGAACATTCCCACGAAGAACACGCCGCCATCGTGAAAGCCCTGGAGGCCCGCGATGAGGCGCTGGCCCTGCGGCTGATGGACCGCCATCTGCGCAACGTGGAAGACGCCCTCACGCTCCACCCACCCGCCAGCGCAACGCCATGAAGCACTACGACAGCACCGCCTCCTACCCCCGCGACCTGGCGGGTTACGGCAGGAACCCGCCGCATGCGCGGTGGCCCGGCGGTGCGCGGGTGGCAGTGCAGTTCGTGCTGAACTACGAGGAAGGCGGCGAAGCCTGCGTGCTGCACGGCGACGCCGGCTCGGAGCAGTTTTTGTCCGAGATGGCCAACCCGGCCAGCTACCCGGACCGCCACCTCAGCATGGAGAGCATTTACGAGTACGGCGCACGCGCCGGTGTGTGGCGCATCCTGCGCGCATTTGAGCAGCGCGGCCTGCCGCTGACCGTCTTTGGTGTGGGCATGGCCCTGCAGCGCCACCCGGAACTCACCGCCGCGTTCCAGGAACTGGGCCACGAGATTGCCTGCCATGGCTGGCGCTGGATCCATTACCAGAATGTGGACGAGGCCACGGAACGCGAACACATGCAACGGGGCATGGAGGCGATTGAGCAGCTCACCGGTCAGAGGGCGCTGGGCTGGTACACCGGACGCGACAGCCCGCGCACCCGCCGCCTGGTGGCGGACTACGGCGGCTTTGCATACGACAGCGATTACTACGGCGACGACCTGCCGTTCTGGATGAAAGTCCAAAGGACCGACGGCAGCGTGGTGCCGCAACTCATCGTCCCCTACACGCTGGACTGCAACGACATGCGCTTTGCCCTGCCCCAGGGCTACTCGCACGCCGATCCGTTCTTCCAGTACCTGAAGGACACCTTCGACACGCTGTATGCCGAGGGCGACCCGAATGGCTTGGATGCGCCCAAGATGATGAGCATCGGCATGCACTGCCGCCTGCTGGGGCGGCCCGGGCGCATTACCGCGCTGCAGCGCTTTCTGGACCACATCGCCCGCCATGACCAGGTGTGGGTGTGCCGGCGCGTGGACATCGCGCGGCACTGGAAAACGGTTCACCCGTACCAGGAATAGGCGCACCATGACCGTCACGCTTGCGCAACTCAACCAGGCCTCGCTGGACGACGCCACTGCGTTGCTGGGCGGCCTGTACGAGCACTCGCCGTGGATCGCGCGTGCCGCACTGGCGCAGCGTCCGTTTGCCTCGCCGGCACAGCTGCAGTACGCCATGGTGCAGGTGCTCCAGGCGGCTGGCTTGGAGGCGCAGCTGGCACTGATCCGCGCCCACCCTGAGCTGGCGGGCAAGGCCCTGGTGGACCAGAACCTCACCACGGAGTCCAACAACGAGCAGAGCCAGGCGGGCCTCACCCACTGCAGCCCCGAGGAGTTCGCCACCCTGCAGCAGCTGAACGGCGACTACAACGCCCGCTTCGGCTTTCCCTTCATCCTGGCGGTGCGCGGGCCCCGCGGCAACGGCCTCAGTAAAGCCGAGATCATTGCCACTTTTGCGCGGCGCCTGCACAACCCGGCCGACATCGAGCGCCAGGAATGCCTGCACGCCATCCACCGCATTGCCGAACTGCGCCTGAACGACCTGCTGGGCATCCACCCCGACCAGGGCAACCTAGTGTGGGACTGGCACGAAGCCCTGGCCCAGCACTCCGAGCCGGCCTATGCCGCGCAGGGTCAGCTCACCGTCACCTACCTGAGCGACGCCCACCGCGCCTGCGCGGCGCAGATTGCGCAGGCCATGCGCGACTGCGGCTTTGACAGCGTGACGACCGATGCCGTCGGCAATGTGGTTGGTCGCTATGAAAACAATAGCTATGTACGCAGTAAAGACGGCGGCTGCAGCCCTAAAACATCCCCAACTTTGCTCACCGGCAGCCACTACGACACCGTGCGCAACGGCGGCAAATACGACGGCCGTCTGGGCATTTTCGTGCCGATGGCCGTGGTGCGCGCGCTGCACCGCCAGCAGCGCCGCTTGCCGGTGGCGCTGGAAGTGGTGGCCTTTGCCGAAGAGGAAGGCCAACGCTACAAGGCCACCTTCCTGGGCTCCAGTGCGATGGTGGGCGGCTTCGATCCGGCGTGGCTGGACCAGCTGGACGCCGACGGCATCTCCATGCGCCAGGCCATGCAGCAAGCCGGCCTGCGCGTGGACGACATCCCGGCCCTGCAGCGCAACCCGGCCGACTACCTGGGCTTTGTGGAGGTGCACATCGAGCAGGGACCGGTGCTCCATGCGCTGGACCTGCCGCTGGGCATTGTCACCAGCATCAACGCCAGCGTGCGCTACCAGGGCGAGGTGATCGGCATGGCCAGCCACGCCGGCACCACACCCATGCCCAGCCGCCGCGATGCCGCCGCCGCCGTGGCCGAGCTGCTGCTGTTTGT
>JBAQKO010000438.1:0-2117 GCA_049301075.1 Rhodoferax sp. | reverse complement strand
ATCGGGGCCGGAAAACACCACGCGTTCCAGCCAGGCGCCCATGGCCTTGCGGCGCACCGCGTTGGTCAGGAATGCGCCCAGGTAACCCAGCGGCGTGCGCCAGCCGTGTTCGGTCTGCAGCAGGTGGCGGCCGTGCGAGGTGACCACATGCAGGCGGTAGCGCGGGTGGTTCAGCACCTCGGCCACGCGCCCACCGTAAAACGCCTGCAGGTTCTGGCCGAACAACTCACTGACATATGCAGCGCTGGGGCGCTTCTGGCCGGGTGCCAGTGCAAAGTGCTGGCGCACGTAGTCGTGTTCCAGCCGTTCAAAGGCCGCGACCGGCTGGTTCAGGCAGGCGGTGGCCATGCGCCAGGCGCCAATGGAGGCCCCCACCAGATCCACCGGCTGCGTGGAACGTGGCAGCCAGCCCCCAAACAGGAAACGGTCCAACGGCCCCAGAATCAGCCCCTTGGGGCCACCGGCTGCGCCGGGAATGGTGCCGATGTCGGACGGCTGCAGCCCGTTTTGGGCCATGGCCTGGCGGGCCAACGGCCCCGCGTGGATGTGGAGTGCGTGCATGGGCGGGAAGCGCCGACGGTGCGTCAGCGGTGCGCCGACCAGTCAAAGGGGTCTTGCTGCAGCACCATGTCGATGTCGAGTTCCAGTGCCATGCCCACGGCGTCCGGAAACGAGACCGCCATTTCCCGTTCGCCCAGGCCCGCTTCCCGGGCCCGGGCGCGCCAGGTTGCCAGATGGATGACGCCGGCCAGCGGCTCGTACACATTGTTCTCGAACGGCGCGTACTGGTGTTCCAGCGCGTCCACCATGGGCTGGGGAAACATCCACATGTGGGCATAGCCGGCACCCACGTTGGCATAGCAATAGCCCAATTCCTGGCGTTCGAAGCGGGCGCGGCGCAGGTCCAACGGCGTGATTTCGCTGTCCAGCCGCACCATTTCCTCGGGCATGGCCAGGTGCATGGCGAGCTCACCAATGGCGTGGATCAGCCCGCAGGTAAAGGCGGCTTGCTGGTTCTGGCGCACCAGACCGGCCAGCGAACGCGAGACCTTGGCCACGTTGAGGCTGTAGTCCCAGAAGCGTTGCAGGTTGATGCCGGGCACCGCCTTGAGCGAGGCGCCGCTGGCGGCGACCTGGGCCATGGACTGCACGTGGGTCAAGTCCAGCACCGCCAGCGCTTCCGAGACGCTGCTGATCTGGCCGCTGAGCTTGAAGAAGCTGGAGTTGGCCATCTGCAGCAGCCGGGTGGTCAGCGCGGGATCGCTGCTGATGAGCTGGGTGACCTTGCGCAGATCGACTTCCTTGCGGTCCAACTCGGTGAGCAACAGGGCCACCACCTTGGGGATGCTGGGCAAATTGAATTGCAGGGCCAGCAGCGCATTGAGTTTCATGAAAAACCGCCTCCACTAAACAGGGTGAGAGCCGGGCTTGGGCCCGGCCTCGCAGCTTGCATTATGAATCGGCCAGACCGCCGTGCTAGCAATTTGCTAGCGCTTGAGCTTGGCAAAGGCCGAGGCCATGGCGGAATTGCCGGCAACGCTGGTGTCCTGGCGGCTGCCCTGCTGGCGTTCGCCGCGCGCCGGGCCCTGGTAGCGGTTGTCCCCGGCCCGGTCCCGGCTGCCGGCGGGGGCGGCACCAATCTTCATGGTCAGGCTGATGCGCTTGCGGGCCACGTCCACTTCCTGCACCTGCACCTTCACGATGTCGCCGGTCTTGACGACTTCGCGCGCGTCGTTCACAAACTTGTGCGCCAGCTGGCTCACGTGCACCAAGCCGTCCTGGTGCACGCCCAGGTCAACAAAGGCGCCGAACTGGGCCACGTTGCTGACCGTGCCCTCCAGCACCATGCCTTCCTTCAAGTCCTTGATGTCTTCCACGCCATCGTTGAAGCGGGCCACCTTGAAGTCCGGACGCGGGTCGCGGCCCGGTTTTTCCAGTTCGCCCAAGATGTCCTTGACGGTGATGACGCCAAACTGCGCGTTGGCAAACAGCTCGGGGCGCAACGTCTTGAGCATGTCGGCGCGGCCCATGATCTCGGCCACCGGCTTGCCGGTCTTGGCGATGATCTCCTCGACCACCGGGTAGGTCTCCGGGTGCACGCCGGTCATGTCCAGCGG
>JBAQKO010000437.1:0-4087 GCA_049301075.1 Rhodoferax sp. | reverse complement strand
GAGCGAGGGCTTGACCCTTGCGGGTCTGGACGATGACCGCATGGGCAGCTATGCCGGCCTCAAAGCCGATACCGGCGCCATAGCCGCCGAATTTTTTTCGCACCCTTCGCGCCAACTGGCGGTGGTGGCCGTTACGGGAACGAACGGCAAGACGTCCACGGCCTGGTGGTTGGCGCAGGCCCTGTCGGCCTTGCCGGCCGCGCAGGCCCTGCCGTGCGGCGTGATCGGCACCCTGGGTGTGGGGCGCCCGCCCGCGGCAGACCAGGGGGCGCAGGATGCAGCGGTTATCGCCACCGGCTTGACCACGCCGGACCCGGTGTTGCTGCAGCGAACCTTGCGCCAGTTCGCGGATGACGGCCTGCAGGCCTGCGCCATGGAGGCGTCCTCCATTGGTGTCGAGGAACGCCGGCTGGACGGCACGCAGATCCGCGTGGCGGTGTTTACCAACCTGACGCAGGACCACCTGGACTACCACGGCAGCATGGAGGCCTATTGGCAAGCCAAATGCCAGCTGTTTGCCTGGCCGGGTCTGGTCAGCGCGGTTGTCAACCTAGACGACGTCCGGGGGCTGGAGCTGGCGCAATCGCTGGTAGACACAGCACTGGATGTCTGGACCGTTTCCTGCCAGCGGCCGGCCCGTCTGCAGGCTCGCCATATCGCGTACGACGCGCATGGCTTGCACTTTGACGTGGTGGAGGGAGACGACACCCGGGTGCTGCACACGCGCATGATCGGAACCTACAACGTCTCCAATTTGCTGGGGGTGCTGGCTGCCATGCGCGCCCTGGGCATTGCGCTAGACCTTGCTGTGCAGGCCTGCGAGGCCCTGCATCCTGTGCCCGGCCGCATGGAGTGTCTGGGGGAGGCCGGCGAGCCGCTGGTAGCGGTGGACTATGCCCATACCCCGGATGCGCTGGGGCATGCCCTGGCCGCCTTGCGGCCGCTCGCGGCGCAACGTGGCGGGCGCCTGTGGTGCGTGTTTGGATGCGGTGGTGACCGCGATGCGTCCAAACGCCCGCTGATGGGCGCCATTGCTGCGCAGAACGCGGACCAGGTGGTGGTGACCAGCGACAACCCCCGCAGTGAAAAACCGGAAATCATCCTGGCGCAGATCCTGCTGGGACTGCCGCAGGACCATGGCGTGGAGGTACAGGTTGACCGGGCGCTGGCCATAGCGGACGCCGTGGCGCGGGCCGGGGCCGAGGATGTCATCCTGCTGGCAGGCAAGGGGCATGAAGACACGCAGGAGATCGCGGGTGTCAAACATCCCTTCTCCGACCGCAGCCATGCCGAGCAGGCCTTGCGCCAGCGGCGCCTGCGCGGGACGGAGGTGCGCGCATGAAGCCCATGATGTCCCTTGCCCAGGCCGCGCAGTGGCTGCATGGTGCCCGCTTGCTGGGCGATGGCGCGACGCCCGTGGCGCGGGTGCACACCGATACCCGCACGATCGAGCCCGGTGACCTGTTTGTGGCGCTCAAGGGCGAGCGCTTCGATGCGAATGATTTCCTGCCGGATGCGCAACAGCGTGGCGCTGCCGCGGTGCTGTGCCACGCCGGCGCCAGTAAGCGTGTGCCGGGGCTGCCGTGCATCGAAGTGGCGGATACCCGGGTGGCGCTGGGTGAACTGGCCGCGGCCTGGCGCAGGCAGTTTGCCCTGCCCCTGATTGCCGTGACCGGCAGCAATGGGAAGACCACGGTGACCCAGATGCTGGCGTCTATCCTGGCCGCCTTCCAGCCAGAGGACGGTTCCTTGGCAACGCGCGGCAACCTGAACAACGATATTGGTGTGCCTTTGACGCTGTTGCGCCTGCGGGCGCACCACCGGATTGCCGTGGTTGAACTCGGCATGAACCATGTGGGCGAAATCGCGACGCTGGCGGGCATGGCGCAACCCACGGTTGCGCTGGTCAACAACGCGCAGCGGGAGCACCTGGAGTTCATGCAGACAGTGCAGGCCGTGGCGCAGGAGAACGGCTCCGTCATCGCGGCCCTCGGCGCCCAGGGCGTGGCGGTGTTTCCCTCGGACGATACCTACACCACCCTGTGGCAGGACCTGGCGGGCTCGCGCCGCGTGGCACGTTTTGCCTTGGCGCCGGCACAGCGGCCCGAGGACATCGGTTGTGTGGATGCGCAGTGGGTGGACGGCGCCTGGCGGGTCCATGCGCGGGGGCTGGGGGGCGACCTGCACTACCGCCTGGCCATTGCCGGTCGGCACAACGTCAAGAATTCGCTGGCCGCGGCGGCCTGTGCCCTGGCCGCCGGGGTGTCCCCCGACGCGGTGAGCCGGGGGTTGGAGGCCTTTGTTCCGGTCAAGGGCCGTTCGCGCGCCCTGGCCGTGGAAGTGCAGGGCCGCGTTTGCACACTGGTGGACGACACCTACAACGCCAACCCGGATTCCGTGCGGGCCGCCATCGACGTGTTGGCCGATCTGCCAGGCCCCCGTCTGCTGGTGCTGGGGGACATGGGGGAAGTGGGCCAGGAGGGCCCGCAATTCCACGCCGAAGCCGGTCGCTATGCACAGTCCACGGGTATTGAACACGTGCTGACACTGGGGGTGCTGGCGCAAAGCGCGGCCCAGGCCTGCGTGGGAGCCCGCCATTTTGATTCGATCGAAGACCTGAATGCCGCCGTGCTGGCCGCACTACCCGGTGTGGGCAGTGTGCTGGTCAAGGGGTCCCGGTTCATGCGCATGGAGCGGGTCGTGGAAGCCATCGTGTCCAGCGCCCCCGCGCCGAAGGAGTCCCGCCATGCCCCTTGATTGCCCATTTGGAGAAGTTCCATGTTGTTAAGCCTGGCCCAATGGCTGCAAACCCTGTCACCCGAGTTCGGTTTTTTCCGGGTGTTCCAGTACCTGACGTTTCGCGCCGTCATGGCGGCGTTGACCGCCCTGGTGATCGGTCTGGCCGCGGGGCCGTACGTGATCCGGCGCCTGCGCGAACTCAAGATTGGCCAGCCGGTGCGCGGCTACGGCATGGAAACGCATTTGCAGAAGAGTGGCACACCCACCATGGGCGGCGTGCTGATCCTGCTGGCCATTGCGGTGTCTACCCTGCTATGGGCGGACCTGGGCAACCGGTTCGTCTGGATCGTGCTGCTGGTAACCCTGGGCTTTGGTGCCATCGGCTGGGTGGATGACTGGCGCAAGGTGGTGCACAAGGACCCGGAGGGCATGCGCTCGCGCGAGAAGTATTTCTGGCAGTCCGTCATCGGTCTGCTGGCGGCGCTGTACCTGGTGTTCAGCATTTCCGAGAGTTCCAATCTGCGCGTGCTGGAGCTGTTCTTCAACTGGGTGCGTTCGGGGTTTGACGTCAACCTGCCACCCAAAGCCGGCCTGCTGCTGCCCTTCATCAAGGAGGTCAGCTACCCCCTGGGTGTTCTGGGTTTTGTCATCCTGACCTACCTGGTCATTGTCGGCTCGAGCAACGCCGTCAACCTGACCGATGGACTCGATGGTCTGGCCATCATGCCGGTGGTGATGGTGGGCTCGGCGCTCGGCGTGTTTGCCTATGTGACCGGTAGCGCCGTGTATTCCAAATACCTGTTCTTCCCGCTGATCCCGGGATCGGGCGAACTGATGATCTTTTGCGCGGCCATGGCCGGTTCCGGTCTGGCCTTTTTGTGGTTCAACACCCACCCGGCACAGGTGTTCATGGGTGATGTGGGCGCCCTGGCCTTGGGCGCCGCGTTGGGCACCATCGCCGTCATCGTGCGCCAGGAAATCGTGCTCGCCATCATGGGCGGGGTGTTTGTGGTCGAGGCCCTGTCGGTGATGCTGCAGGTCACCTACTTCAAGTACACCAAGAAGAAATTCGGAGAAGGCCGGCGCCTGCTCAAGATGGCACCGCTGCACCACCATTTCGAGAAAGCCGGCTGGAAAGAAACCCAGGTGGTTGTGCGTTTCTGGATCATCACCATGCTGCTGTGCCTGGTGGGCCTGTCCACCCTGAAATTACGATGAACCCCTACGAGCCGCCCACTCCCGACGACCTGCCCGTGGTGCCTCCGGTAGACGCCGCGGCGGACCTGTCGGTGCAGGTTCCGCAGCCCGGCGCGCCCGCGCCGCAGGCGCTGGAGCCGCTGATCGGGGC
>JBAQKO010000436.1:0-11720 GCA_049301075.1 Rhodoferax sp. | reverse complement strand
CCACCAGGCAGGCGGCGGCGCCCTGCTGCAGGGCGCCCGCCACGAACTGGCGCGCATCCACTGCGGCACCCGGCCAGGCAATAAAGCCGTCACCCGGCGCCAGCTGGCGGCTGTCCGAGCGCAAGGTACCCGTGACGCGCTGGCGCAGCCATTGCGCGGCCTGGGACGGCGTGTGAAGCAGGGGCATCAGAAGCTCTCCTCCACGACCTGTGAGACGATTTGCGGCCGCACGGCCATGTCGGGCTGCACCCCCAGAATGCGCAAGGTCTGCTGCACGGTTTCGCTGAAAACCGGTGCTGCCACATCGCCGCCAAAATACTTGCCGGCGCTGGGTTCGTCGATCATCACGGCAACCACGATGCGGGGGCTGTCAATCGGGGCCATGCCCACGAACCAGCCGCGGTACTTGCGGTTCTTGTCGCTGCCATAGCCCTTGCCGATCTGCTTGTAGGCCGTGCCCGATTTGCCCCCCACCGAATAACCAATGGTCTGCGCCTTCTGCCCGGTGCCGCCCGGACCTGCCGCCATTTGCAACATCTTGCGCACCTGTCGGGCGGTGCGCGCCGACAGCACCGGAACCCCGACAGCGGGCTCGGTATTGCGCAGCAAGGTGGCCGGGATGATCTCGCCGTCGTGTGAGAACACGGTATACGAGCGGGCCATCTGGAACAGCGACGCCGACAGGCCGTAGCCATACGACATGGTTGCCTGCTCAATGGGGCGCCAGGTCTTGTACGGGCGCAGCCGACCCGACACCACGCCGGGAAAACTGATCTGCGGCTTTTGCCCGAAACCCGCCTGGGTGAACAGCTCCCACATTTCACGGGGCTGCATCTGCATGGCGATCTTGGTCGTGCCCACGTTGCTCGATTTCTGGATTACACCCTCCACCGTCAGCACGCCGTTGGGGTGGGAATCGGAGATCGTGGAGCCGGTGATGGTGAGGTGCCCATTGCCCGTATCGATGATGGTGTTGGGCGTGACGCGTCCGGTCTCCAGCCCCAGCCCGATGGTGAAGGGCTTCATCACGGAACCGGGCTCGAAGGTATCGGTCAGCGCCCGGTTGCGCAGCTGCTCACCGCTCAGGTTGCGCCGTTTTCCGGGGTTGTAGCTGGGGTAGTTGGTCAGCGCCAGGACTTCACCGCTGATGGCGTCGAGCACCACCACGCTGCCGGCCTTGGCCTTGTTGTCCAGCACGGCTTCGCGCAGTTTCTGGTAGGCAAAAAACTGCACCTTGCTGTCGATGCTGAGCTGAAGATCCTTGCCTTCCTGCGGAGGGATCTGATCGCCCACGTCTTCCACCACCCGACCCAGACGGTCCTTGATCACGCGACGTGACCCGTTGCGCCCCGCCAGCTCCTTGTTGAAGGCCAGCTCCACGCCCTCCTGCCCCCGGTCTTCCACGTTGGTAAAGCCCACGACATGCACCGCGGACTCCCCCTCCGGGTACTCGCGCCGGTATTCCTTGCGCTGGTAGATGCCCTTGATGTTGAGCGCCGCAATCTGGCGCGCCACCGGCTCATCCACCTGGCGCTTCAGCCACACAAAGGTCTTGTCTTCGTTCTCCAGCTTCTTGGACAACTCGGCCGCCGGCATCTCCAGTAGTCGGGCCAAGCTTTGCAGCTGCGCCTTGTCAATCTCCACATCCTCCGGAATCGCCCAGATGCTGGGTGACGGCACACTAGACGCCAGGATCAGGCCGTTGCGATCAAGGATGCGACCCCGGTTGGCCGGCAGCTCCAGGGTACGCGCAAACCGCACCTCGCCCTGGCGCTGAAAAAAATCATTGGCCAGCACCTGGATGTAGGCGGCGCGCGCCGCCAGTCCGCAAAACGCCAAAGCGATCGCCCCAACGACAAACTTGCTGCGCCAGACCGGTGTACGGCTGGCCAGCAAGGGGCTGGAGGTGTATTGGATGCTGCGGCTCACGGGCTTGCCCCTTTGGCCAAGGCATCTCCAGGCGGGGCCGGTGGCGCCGCCTGCGCCGCCGGGGGCGCGGAATAGGTCACATATGTGGTGATGCCCGGCGTCGCCTGGCGCATCTGCAGCTTCTCGCGCGCCAGCCGTTCCACGCGGGCCGGCGTGGCCTGCGCCCGCTTTTCGACCTGCAGGCGTTCACGCTCCACGTCCAGGCGCCGAGCCTCGGTATGGGCCTTGTCCAACTCTGCGAACAGGCGGCGCGATTCGTACTGGACATTGACCAGATAGATGGCGCTGGCGAGCACCGCCAGCAGCAGCACCAGGTTGAGGCGGATCATGCCGCGGTCCTCTGCGCCACGCGCATGATGGCGCTGCGGGAGCGGGCATTGCCATCCACTTCATCCGCGCTGGGCTTGATGCGGTCCAGGGCCTTGAGCTTCATGACCTTGGGCAGGGCAAACGGTGCCCGCCGGTCGTACTCATCCCGCGAGTGCTTAGCAATGAACTGCTTGACGATCCGGTCTTCCAGCGAATGGAAGCTGATGACGACCAGGCGCCCGCCCGGCTGCAGCACATCCAGACTGGCTTCTAGCGCTTGTTGCAGCTCTTCAAGCTCGGCGTTGATGAAAATCCGAAAAGCCTGAAATGTGCGCGTTGCAGGGTTCTGGCCCGGCTCGCGGGTTTTGACCGTGTCAGCCACGAGCTGGGCCAGCTCAGTGGTGGTTGAAATTGGGCCCCGTTCCTGTCGGCGAGCAACAATCGCCTTTGCAATGGGGCCAGCAAACCGTTCTTCACCATATTCACGTATCACCTCCGCGATCTGATCTGTCTCGGCCGTTTCCAGCCACTGGGCCACACTCTCCCCCTGCGTCGTATCCATCCGCATATCCAGCGGACCTTCAAAACGGAAGCTGAACCCCCGCACCGGGTTGTCGATCTGGGGTGAACTCACCCCCAGATCCATCAACACGCCGGCCACGCTGTTGCCCGGCAGCTCGTTGAGGTGCGAAAACGGTGCGTGGCGGATGGAGAACCGCTCGTCGTCGATGGCGTTGGCCACGGCGACCGCATCCGGGTCGCGGTCAAAGGCGATCAGGCGTCCCAGCGGGGATAGACGGGAAAGGATGAGGCGGGAATGTCCACCGCGGCCAAACGTGGCGTCCACGTAACAGCCATCCGCCGCGGATGGCTCGGCGTCCGGCTCATTGTTGAACAACGCATCGACAGCTTCGTTCAACAATACGGTGGAGTGGGTCCATGGAGTGTCCACCGCCGCGTCCTAAAAGGAGAAGTCCTTGAAGACATCGGGCATATCGCCCTGCATGGCCTTCGCTTCCTGGGCATCGTAGGTGGCCTTGTCCCACAGCTCGAAGTGGTTGCCCATGCCCAACAGCATGGTGTCCTTGGCAATGCCAGCGGCCTCGCGCAGCTCCGGAGAGACCAGCACGCGGCCGGTGGCGTCCATCTCCACATCCATGGCGTTGCCGAGGAAAATACGCTTCCACCATTGGGCCGACATCGGCAATGCGGCAATGCGCTCGCGGAATTTCTCCCACTCGGGGCGCGGAAAGACCATGAGACAGCCGTGCGGGTGCTTGGTGATGGTGAGTTGACCGGCGGCGGTGGCGCTCAGGACGTCACGGTGCCGGGTCGGCACACTAAGCCTTCCCTTTGCATCGAGACTGAGAGACGAAGCCCCTTGAAACACCGCAGACCACCCCTTTTTTGCACGTCCACATGAAAAGGTCCGTGCAAAGACACTTTTCACCACTAAATTGCACTTTTTTGCACTGTATCAGCAAATGCACACGTTGCAAGGGGGCTTGCGAGAATTTTTTCCAATGAAATCAAGGACTTAGAGGCGATTTTGAAGTCAAGCGAATGACAAAAAACGTTCTAAATTAAGCACTTAGCATCGGCAATGAAAGTAACGCTTGAAGCGCGCCATCCAATCCGAACGGCCTGCGTTTACAAAATGTAACGGGAGAGATCTTCGTTCTGGCTGAGTTCCCCCAGCCGCGCGTCCACATAGGGCGCATCGATCCGCACGGTTTGCCCCGCCAGCGTGGTGGCATCAAAGCTCACATCGTCCAGCAGCCGCTCCATGACGGTGGCCAGACGGCGCGCGCCGATGTTCTCGGTGCGCTCATTGACGTCATAAGCAATCTGCGCCAAACGGGTGATGCCGTCCGGGGTGAACTCCAGAGTCACCTGCTCGGTGGCCAGCAGAGCCTGGTACTGCTTCACCAGCGACGCATGGGTCTGCATCAGGATGGCTTCAAAGTCATCCACCGACAGCGACTGCAACTCCACCCGAATGGGAAAGCGCCCCTGCAATTCGGGAATCAGGTCGCTGGGCTTGCTCAGGTGAAAGGCCCCCGAGGCGATGAACAGAATATGGTCCGTCTTGACGACGCCGTATTTGGTGGACACGGTCGTTCCCTCCACCAGGGGCAGCAGATCGCGCTGAACGCCCTGGCGGGACACTTCGGCACCACTGCCCTCGCTGCGGGAGGTGACCTTGTCAATCTCGTCAATGAAGACAATGCCGCTTTGCTCCAGCAGGTGCAGGGCCTGGGTCTTGATGTCCTCTTCGTTCACGAGCTTGGCCGCTTCCTCGTCGACCAGCAATTTCTGCGCCTCGCTGATTTTCAGCTTGCGTGTCTGTTTTTTTTGCTGACCCAGCTGACCAAACATGCCGCGCAACTGCTCGGTCATTTCCTCCATGCCGGGCGGCCCCATGACCTCCAGCTGGGGCATGGCCTGCGCCACATCGATCTCGATTTCGCGGTCCGCCAACTGCCCTTCCCGCAATTTCTTGCGAAAGGTCTGGCGCGCCGTGCCCTCTGGCGTGTCGGCGGTGGGTAGCGCACCAAACTCCACGCGGGGCGGCGGAATGAGGATGTCCAGGATGCGGTCCTCGGCAGCATCCTCCGCGCGGGCGCGCACCTTGCGCTTTTCCGCTTCGCGCGTCTGCTTGACCGCAATGTCGGCCAAGTCCCGGATGATGGCGTCCACATCCTTGCCGACATACCCCACCTCGGTGAACTTGGTGGCCTCCACCTTGATGAAAGGCGCATCGGCCAGGCGGGCCAGGCGACGGGCGATCTCGGTTTTCCCGACGCCCGTGGGACCAATCATCAAAATATTCTTGGGCGTGATTTCCGCCCGCAAGCCGGCCTCCACCTGCTGGCGGCGCCAGCGGTTGCGCAGGGCGATGGCCACCGCCCGTTTGGCCTGACCCTGGCCCACAATGTGTTTGTCGAGTTCAGCGACGGTGTCCTGCGGTGTCATAGCGGTATTCAGTCCAGTGTTTCGATCGTATGCTGCATGTTGGTGTAGATGCACAACTCACCCGCGATCTCCAGCGAGCGCTTGACGATATCGGCCGCCGTCAGCTCGGTGTGGTTGAGCAGGGCCACGGCCGCTGCCTGCGCGTACGCGCCACCCGACCCGATGGTGACAATACCGTTTTCCGGCTCCAGCACGTCGCCATTGCCCGTGATGATGAGGGACGCATCGCGGTCCGCCACGGCCAGCATCGCTTCCAGGCGGCGCAGCACGCGGTCCGTGCGCCAGTCCTTGGTCAGCTCGATGGCGGCGCGCACCAGGTGGCCCTGGTGCTTTTCCAGCTTGGCTTCAAAGCGCTCGAACAGGGTGAATGCATCGGCCGTCGCACCGGCGAAACCCGCCAGCACCTTGCCGTGGTGCAGCTTGCGCACCTTGCGGGCCGTGCCCTTGACCACAATATTGCCCAGCGTCACCTGCCCGTCGCCGCCAATGGCAACCTGCATGCCTTGGGGGGTTTTGCGACGCACGCTGATGATGGTCGTACCGTGAAATGCTTCCATAAATTCCTAGGTTCGGGCGCGTGCCCAAAATACAAGAGCGCAGACCGCGTTGCAGGCGGCAAAGGCCACCCCACCACTACAGAGGCCTTGGAACCACCCGCGCATGCTCGTTGATGCCAATGACGTTGAAAAAGGCCGCCACCAGCCGGTGCACATTGCGGAACTGGACGTGGCACCCCTCCGACTGGCGCATGGCCACCCAGTTGAGAATGCTGCCCGCCGCGGAAAAGTCAACCCGGACCAGTTCGTCGCAGGCCACGACGATGCGGTCCCCCGGGCGGCGGCGGCCCTCATCCAGTCCGGCCAATGCCTGCGTGGCGTCTCCCTGCACCAAGCCCCGCAAGCTCAGCGTGCTGGCCGCCCCGACCTCCAGCCCCATGGGCGCCGTCGGCTCCAGGTTGAAACCGGTTCCCCAATCGCCCGTTTCCACACGCATGGGCGCCGTGTTGGCCACCGCCACATCCGTGAACTGGCAACGGGCCTTTTCCCACGCCGGGGGGGACACTTCATAGGTCACGCAATAGTCCAGCGCCACCAGCTCGAATTCATCCTGCAACTGCATGGTGCGCAGCACATTCAGGCGGACCGCCCACCAGGCGGGCGGCACGCTGCGGTCACCGGAGGGCATCATCGCGCGCAAGGCCTGCACCAGACGGTCCATGCCGCTGAAACGCAGAACCACCGCCTCATTGCACAGGCTGCTGAAGAGGCCCGCCAGCAACGGCATGGCGCCCGGCGTAATCCGCACCAGCCGCGACCAGCCGATATGCCAGGGCATGGGGTTGGAAGCCATGGCTTCCCGCAGGTGCTCCATGGCCTGCGACGTCAACTCGGAGGGGCACTCCCAGATCGCATCGCTGTCCGGATAGGAAGCAGCATCGCCCGTCGCCGGAACCGGCGCCGCCACGCCCGCAGCTGGCTCGCGGGCATCGCCAATCGGTGCCCAGACCGGAACCACGTTGTCGAAATAGGGCGCAAACTCCTTGACCGCCCGGTCAAAACCGGCACGATTATGGGTGGCGCGGTACAGGTCCAGCAGGGCCGCCGCCCAGGAAAAAGCGGCGTCTGGCAGGGCGACGTCGCCCCGCAACGCTTCCAGCAGGCCGCTTTCGGCGCCGGCGTCATCCCCGTTCGCAAAACGGATGGCCGCTTCTTCCAGGTCCGGGTCGGTGGCCATGGCATCGGAGGCCTCCATGGCAAACAGCCCCGAGGTCGAAAAATCGGGGGGCGCAGCCGCGAAGCCCGCGCCCGGCACGCTGGCCTGAGGGGGCGATGCCGCCGCCGGCACAGACCCGCGCGCCAGGGGCACGTGGGTGGATACGGGAGGCGGCATGCCTGCGCCCATCTGGGTGGGCACGAACTCCGCAGAACCGGATTGCGACCCCGAAAACCCCAGCGCCGAGGGCATGGTGGCCGAATAGCTCTCTGCGCCCGCTGAGGACAGCGTCGTGGGCTCCGGAGGGACCGTTTGCAGGAGGAAATCAATCGGCGGCTGACCGTCTGCAACGTCCAAGGTCGCGTTCTGGGTGGTGGCAGCGGCTTCCTGCTTGCCTTTCCACCACTGCCGGGACATCTGGGCCTCGATCTCGTCGATCTTCTTCAGTGTCACGGCGCGCCCATCCTGGTCGGTGGTCAGGCTGGACTGGAATACCGACGGCCGCGCCACGCCGCTCACGGCAGCCGCATCACGGCTGCGCAACTTGCGCAGCTGGTCAAACTCCCGCTTGCGGACGAAATCGTTTTGCCGCTTGCGCTCAATCATTGCCTTGAGCGCCTGCTTGTCGTAGCCGCTTTCCTGCTCCGGCTCAAGCCGTTCCAGCTCCGACCAGTCCTTGGTCGGATTGCGGACAAACATCGCCATCTTCGACAGCAGACCGGGGCGATCGTCTTTGGTAGCCATAAAGCCAGCTTACCAAATGTGCGCCGCAATTACACGCGCAAGATCAATCACCAAACATCTTCTGCTTCAATTCGCGACGCTGTTGCGCCTCCAGAGACAGGGTCGCCGTGGGCCGCGCCAACAACCGGCCCACGCCAATGGCTTCACCGGTCTCGTCGCAGTAACCGTAATCTCCGGCGTCGATGCGCGCGATGGACTGTTCGATCTTCTTGAGCAGCTTGCGCTCGCGGTCGCGGGTTCGCAACTCCAGCGCATGCTCCTCTTCGATGGTGGCACGGTCTGCCGGATCCGGCACCACCGAGGTGTCCTCGCGCAGGTGCTCGGTGGTTTCGCCGGCATTGCTGAGGATGTCGCGCTTGAGAATCGCCAGCTTCAGCCGGAACGCCGCCAGCTGGACTTCGTTCATGTACTCGGAATCGGGCATGGCCATCAGTTCGGCATCCGTCAACTCGGCAACCGGCTTGGTCTTCCAGTTATTGGCGAGCTTGGGATCTTTCTTGACCGACGAGGGCAACACCGGAACGATGACCGGCGACGGGGTCGACTGGCTGTAGCTGGCCTTGGCGGCCGTGGAGGCCACGCTTTGCGCCATGGACGGAACGGTCAATTGGGCCAGACGCGACGAAGGCCGGCCGGCTTTGGCGGGAGCCGCTACCGGCGCGGATACGGCAGGTGCCGGCGACACTTTGGTAACAGGAGGGGACACAGACATGGGTTTCTTTTCTTTCGCTGCCGCAGCAGAGGGAGTCGGTTTCACCGCTGGCTTGACCACCGGTTTTGCGACGGGAATAACAGGGGATTTGGCTTTGGCGGCCGGTTTGGCCACCACCTTGGCCGCTACTTTGGCCGGTATTTTTTGAGTGGCCTTGGCTGGCACCTTGGCGGCGGGCTTGGCGGGTTTTCCGGAGACTCCCTTGGATGCCACCTTGACCACCGGCTTCGCCTTGGCAACCGGTTTGGCCGTCGGCTTGGCAACGGCTTTCTTTGCCGCGGCGGACGCCTTGACCACCGGTTTGGCCTTGACCACCGGCTTCGCCTTGGCAACCGGTTTGGCCACCGGCTTGGCGGCCGCCTTCACCACCTTGGTTGCAGGTTTGGCCATTTTGACGGCAGGTTTGGCGGTCGGCTTGACAGCCGCCTTGCTTTTGCTTGTTTTGGCCTTGCTGTCTTTTCCAGATTTAGCTATCACTTCTTGTCTCCTGGCAGGACGGGCCTGCGCATGGTCGGTGGGGGCTGCTGTTGTTCCACCACGGGCTTTGGAAAGCTTCTCGGGTGGGGTTTCTCCGGCGCGCGAGTGTACAGGCTTCGCCTTGGGAAAACCTAACAGTTGCAAAAGCGAGACAATCATTTGACGTTCAAACCAGCGATTGCTCCAGGCCCTGCAACAAAATGTCCTTGGGCAGGTCAATGCCGATAAACACCATTTTGCTGCCGCGCGACTCGCCCTCGGCCCAGGGTGGCCCCAGGTCGCTGCCCATCAGCTGGTGCACGCCCTGGAAGATCACCTTGCGGTCGGTGCCCTTCATATTCAGCACGCCCTTGTAGCGCAGCATGCGCGGACCGTAGATGTTGACGATGGCGCCCAGGAAGTCTTCCAGCTTGGCCGGATCAAACGGGCGATCGGACCTGAAAACAAAACTCTTGACGTCGTCATCGTGGTGATGGTGGTGGCCGCCCCCCTGCGCGTGGGACGGGTGGTTGCAGTGTTCCCCGTGCACATGGTCGTGGTGTGCGTGGTCGGCCCCATGGTCGTGCGCCGCTTCCTGGAGGAAATCGGGATCAATGTCCAGCTTGGCGTTGAGGTTGAAGCCACGCAGGTCAAACACCTCGCTGAGCGCCACCTCGCCAAAATGCACCGTCTTCTGCGGCGCCCGCGGGTTCATGTGCTTGAGGCGGTGCTGCAGCGCGTCCAGCTCATCGGCAGACACCAGTTCCGATTTGCTGATGAAGATCTGGTCGGCAAAGCCCACCTGGCGTCGCGCTTCCTGGCGGTCGTTGAGCTGCGCTTCTGCGTGCTTGGCGTCCACCAGTGTCAGGATGGAGTCCAGCAGGAAGCTCTCGGCGATCTCGTCATCCATGAAGAAGGTCTGCGCCACCGGTCCGGGGTCGGCCAGGCCGGTGGTCTCGATCACCACGCGCTCAAAGTCCAGCAGGCCCTTGCGTTTCTTGGCGGCCAACAGCTGCAGCGTGGCGCGCAGGTCCTCGCGGATGGTGCAGCAGATGCAGCCATTGCTCATCTGGATGATCTGCTCGTTGATGTCGCTCACCAGAATGTCGTTGTCGATGTTTTCTTCGCCAAACTCGTTTTCGATGATGGCGATCTTCTGGCCATGGGCTTCCTCCAGCACCCGCTTGAGCAGGGTGGTTTTACCGGAACCGAGAAAGCCCGTGAGGATGGTGGCAGGGATAAGGCTCATTGTGGAATCCAAAATTCAGCAGGTGGGGAGTGTAGCGGTGCGCGCCGCAACCGGTTATTTGCGCATCACCACCAGTCCCTTGAGGTATTCGCCTTCGGGGAAGGCAATCGTCATGGGGTGATCCGGGGCGCCGCCCATGCGCTCGGTAATAAAGCCGTCCACCCCGGCGTCCGATCCGGCCCCGGCCACGATTTTGTGGAACAGGTCGGCACTGATGCCCCCCGAGCAGGAGTAGGTGAACAGCACCCCGCCGGGCTCCAGCAGCTTCAGGGCCAGGCGGTTGATGTCCTTGTAGGCCCGCGCAGCCCGCTCGGCGTGCGCCACCGTGGGCGCGAACTTGGGCGGGTCCAGCACGATGGCGTCAAACGTCCGGCCCTGGTCCAGAAACTGGCGCAGTGAGGCATTCACGTCGGCATCCAGGAATGTGGCGCGCGCAGCGTCAAAACCGTTCAGGGCCACATTGGCCGTCGCTTTTTCGATGGCCGGACCGGACGAGTCGATAGAGGTCACATGGGCCGCACCGCCGGCCAGCGCCGCCACCGTGAAGCCGCCGGTGTAGCAGTAGCAGTTGAGCACACGCTGAAAGTTTAGGCGCCGGGCGTGGTCGGCGAACTTCTTGCGGCTGTCGCGCTGGTCCAGGTAAAAACCGGTCTTGTGGCCTTCGGCAATGTTCAGGGCCAGCTTCCAATCGTGCTCGTGCAGCACCAGGTCGGTGGGGCCCTCGCCGCGCAGCCAGCCGGTGGCCTCGGGCAGGCCTTCCAGGGCGCGGCTGCTGGCGTCGGAGCGCTCGTAGAGCCTGGTCAAGCCGGTCTCGGCCAGCAGGGCATCGGCAATCACCCCTTTCCACTTCTCCACCCCGGCCGAGGTGAACTGCGCCACCAGCGTGTCGCCATAGCGGTCCACGATCAGGCCGGGCAGGCCATCCGACTCGCCATGCACCAGGCGCATGCCGTCGCTTTTAATATCAAATCGGGTCCTGGCCTTTATGGAACGTGCGACAGCAGCTACAAAAAAAGGAGCATCGATGCGCTGAGCCTCGTCAAAACTCCAGGTCCGCGCACGGATCTTGGAGGCCGGACTGAACGCCGCCCACGCCAGGAAAGCGCCGCTGTCGGACTCCACGCGCACCGTCTCGCCGCTGTCACCACCGCCCTTGGCAATGGCCGATTCAAAAATCCAGGGATGGCGGCGTTGCAGGGAGCGCTCTTTACCGGCGCGCAGTCGAATGGTTTTCATAACCTGTGATTGTGCGCCCGCGCGCCCGGCCTACCCTTTTTTGCCGCCCTTGGCGTGCGCCCGGGGGTGCGCGGCGTCGTAGGCCTTGGCCAGGTGCTGGAAATCCAGCCGGGTATAGACCTGCGTGGTGGTGATGTTGGCGTGGCCCAACAGCTCCTGCACGGCGCGCAAATCACCGCTGGACTGCAGCACATGGCTGGCAAACGAGTGGCGCAGCATATGGGGATGCACCGGCGTAACCAGCCCGGCCTGAAGGCTGCGCCGCCGCAGCCGCTGCCAGACCGCCTGGGGCGTCAGGCGCGTGCCGTTGCGCCCGGTGAACAGGGCTGGCGCGTCCGCCTGGCCGCGCAGCGCCAGCCAGCGCTCCAGCGCCTGCAGCGCCAGGCTGCCCACCGG
>JBAQKO010000435.1:0-1699 GCA_049301075.1 Rhodoferax sp. | reverse complement strand
GCGCTGACTGCGCCGCCAAAGCCGGAACCAATGATGGCGTAGTCAAGCATGGACGGGCTCCG
This sequence comes from Rhodoferax sp., assembly GCA_049301075.1. Classification (GTDB taxonomy): domain Bacteria; phylum Pseudomonadota; class Gammaproteobacteria; order Burkholderiales; family Burkholderiaceae_C; genus Allorhodoferax. Next base: position 1,637 of record JBAQKO010000435.1, on the reverse strand, counting down.
GCGATCAGGCGGTTTCTTCACGCAGGGCGCGGCGCAGTATCTTGCCGACGGGTGTCTTGGGCAGTTCGGCGCGGAACTCGATGTGTTTGGGGATCTTGTAGCGCGTCAGGTTGCTTTCGCAGTGCACCAACAGGTCCTGGACGGTCAGGCCCGGGTCCTTGCGGACAACGAACAGTTTGACGGCTTCCCCCGAGCGCGCATCGCCCATGCCAATGGCCGCCGCTTCCAGTACGCCGGGGTGTGTGGACACCACGGCCTCAATTTCAGCCGGATAGACGTTGAATCCCGAGACAATAATCATGTCCTTCTTGCGATCCGTGATGGCCACCCAGCCATCGGCGTCCATGGTGCCGATGTCGCCGGTTTTGAGCCAGCCGTCGCGCGACAGGGCTTCGGCGGTTTCCGCCGGGCGGCCCCAATAACCGGTCATCACCTGCGGGCCGCGCACTTCAATTTCTCCGGCCTCGCCGGCGGGGCAGGTGCTACCGTCCTCGGCCTGAATCCGGACTTCGGTGGACGGCAGGGGGATGCCCACCGATCCCAGACGGGGTTTGCCGGGCGGGTTGATGCAGACGCCCGCCGTGCTTTCGCTCAGGCCGTAGCCTTCGATCAGCGGGGCGTTGGTCAATTGGGTCCAGCGCTCCATCACCGGACGCAGCATGGCTGCCCCCGCCCCGATGGACAGCTTGGCGGAACGCGCGCAATCGGGGCCGAATCCGGGTGTATTGGCCAGCGCGTTGTACAGGGTGTTGACACCGGTCATCACCGTCCACGGGTAGGTCTTCATGGTTTTCACGAACGCCGGCAAGTCCTTGGGGTTGGTGATCAGCACGTTGAGACCTCCCAGCGTCATGAACGTCAGGCAGTTGGCCACCAGCGAGAAGACGTGGTACAGGGGCAGCGGAGTGAGGACAATTTCCTCGCCTTCGCGTAGGGTTTCACCAATCCACGAACCGCACTGCAACACGTTGGACACGATGTTGGCGTGCGTCAGGATGACGCCCTTCGACACCCCGGTGGTGCCGCCCGTGTACTGCAGGAACGCCGTGCTGTCCAGATTGACCGGAACTTTGGTACGGGGCAATTTCTGTCCTGCCGCCAGCGCCTTGCGGAACTGCAGCGCGTCATCCATCTTCCACGGGGGAACCATTTTTTTCACGTGCTTGACCGCCAGGTTGGTCAGCAGGCGCTTGGGTGGGCTGAGCATGTCGCCGACCTGCGTCACGATGACGTGCTTCAGCGCAGTTGCCGCCCGGACCTTTTCGACCTTCGAGGCAAAGTTCTCCAGTACCAGAATGGCGCGCGCGCCGGAGTCCTTCAACTGGTGTTCCAGTTCCCGCTCGGTGTACAGCGGGTTGACGTTGACGACGATCAGGCCCGCGCGCAACGCGCCGAAGATGGCTATCGGGTATTGCAGCAGGTTGGGCATCATCAGCGCGATGCGTTCACCGGGCACCATGCCGGGCAGGGACTGCAGGAATGCCGCGAAGGCGCCCGAGAGCCGGTCCAGTTCACCGTAGCTGAGGGTCTGCCCCATGTTGGTGAAGGCGGGCAGGGTTGCGAATTTCTTGCACGCGTCATCAAACATCTGGTTGATGGACCGGTAACGCGTGGGGTCAATCTGCTCAGGGGTGCCG
>JBAQKO010000434.1:0-2913 GCA_049301075.1 Rhodoferax sp. | reverse complement strand
GCAACCTGCTGCTGACCCCCCAGGCGGTGGTGGACACCCAGCCCCAACTGGAGATCTTTGCCGACGACGTGAAGTGCACGCATGGCGCCGCCGTCGGCCAGCTCGACAGTGAAGAAATCTTCTACCTGCAAAGCCGCGGCCTCTCCCGGGATGCCGCGCGCAAGCTGCTGACCTACGCTTTCGCCGCCGACGTCATCAACCGCATCCCGGTGGCTTCCCTGCGCCAGCAGCTCGAAGCGGCGGTGCTGGAACAAACCCGCCACCAGCCATGACCACCACCGCCAGCAACATCCCCGTCGCGTTCGACGTGCAACGCATCCGCGCCGACTTTCCCATCCTGCAGCGCAGCGTGGCGGGCAAGCCACTGGTGTACCTGGACAACGCCGCCTCCAGCCAGATGCCGCAGGCCGTCATCGACCGCCTGGTGCACTACCAGACGCACGAGCACGCCAACATCCACCGCGCGGTGCACACGCTGTCGGAGCGCGCCACCGTCGCCTACGAGGGCGCACGGCGCACCCTGCAGCACGTCCTCAACGCCCGTGAAGAGCGCGAGATCATCTTCACCAGCGGCACCACCGACAGCATCAACCTGGTGATGCAGGGCTGGGGCCGCAAGTTCATTGGGGCGGGCGACGAAATCATCCTGACGGTGCTGGAACACCACTCCAACATCGTGCCCTGGCAGATGCTGGCGGCCGAAAAGGGCGCCACCCTGCGCGTGGTGCCCATCAACGACGCCGGCGAACTGCTGCTGGACGACTACGCCGCGCTGTTCAATGCCCATACGCGCCTGGTCAGCATGGGCCACGTCTCCAACGCCCTGGGCAGCATCAATCCGGTTCAGCAGATGATCGCCCTGGCGCATGCCCACGGCGTGCCGGTGCTGGTGGACGGGGCGCAGGCTGCCTCCCACATGGCGGTGGATGTGCAGGCGCTGGACTGCGATTTCTACGCCTTCTCGGGCCACAAAATGTGCGGCCCCACCGGCATTGGCGTGCTCTACGGCCGCGCCGCGCTGCTGGAGCAGATGCAGCCCTTCAAGGGCGGCGGCGACATGATCCATACCGTCACATTTGAAAAGACGACCTACAACACCATCCCGCACAAGTTTGAAGCCGGCACGCCCCCCATTGCGGCGGCCATCGGGCTGGCGACCGCCGTGGACTACCTGTCGGCCATCGGCATGCCCGCCATTGCCGCCCACGAACAGGCCCTGCTGCAGTACGCCACGCAGCAGCTGGGTGAGGTGCCCGGCGTGCGTCTCATCGGCACGGCCGTGCACAAGGCGGCGGTGCTGTCATTTACCGTGGCCGGCATCCACCCGCACGACGTGGGCACCCTGTTGAACCAGGAAGGCGTTGCGGTGCGCACCGGCCACCACTGCGCCCAGCCCCTGATGCAACGGCTCGGCGTGGCGGCCACCTCGCGCGCATCGTTTGCGTTCTACAACACGCTGGCGGAAGTGGACGCGCTGGTGGCGGGCATCCGCAGCGTCCAGAAAATCTTCGCCTAGGACTGCGCCATGAGCTCTGACCCCAAAGCCCTGTACCAGGAGGTCATCCTGGACCACAACAAGAAGCCGCGCAACTACGGCACCCTGGAGCACGCCAGCCACCAGGCCGAGGGACTCAACCCGCTGTGCGGTGACCACATCCACCTGGCGCTCCAGCTGGCCGACGACACCGTGGCCGCCATTGCCTTCCAGGGCGAATCCTGCGCCATCTGCAAGGCGTCCGCGTCCATGATGACGGTGGCCGTCAAGGGCAAGCGCCGCGACGAGGCCCAGACCCTGATCCAGGAATTCGTCGCCATGGCCACCGGCCGCCCGGATGCCGCCAACGGCCAGGCCGTGGGCCCGCACGTCGGCCGGCTGGCGGTGTTTTCCGGCATCAGCGAACTGCCCATGCGCGTGAAATGCGCGGTGCTGCCCTGGCACACCCTGCAATCCGCGCTCAAGGCGGAGGGCACCGCCTCCACCGAAGCCGAAAACGACCCCATGCACACGCCACTGGGCGACGCCTGAGCCCTGATCCCCGCACATTGAGGAGCGCAGCATGCCCAAGATCGCCGACATTGAGACCACACCCAACCCCAACGCAGTGAAGTTCGTGCTGCGCGAGCCCCTGTCCTGGGGCATTGCGCATTCCTACGAGAACGCCGAGCAGGCGCAACACGACCCGCTGGGCAGCGCGCTGTTTGCCATCCCGCATGTCACCAACGTCTTCTACGTGGACCGCTGGATCACCATCACACAGGACGGCGCGGTGGAATGGGAAGAACTGGCGCGCGAAGTGGCGGTGCCCATACGGGCCGCGCCGGCCGCAGCCGACCAGTCAGCGGCGGCCGTGTTTGCCGCACGCGAAGCGTTCGATCACCTGAGCGCGGCCGACCAGCAGCGCCTGGATGACATCAACCTGGTGCTGGACCAGCAGATTCGCCCCTACCTGCAAAGCGATGGCGGTGACCTGCATGTGCTCAGCCTGGTGGGCAACCAGCTGGTCGTGCACTACCAGGGCGCATGCGGAACCTGCCCGAGCTCCATATCAGGAACCCTGCAAAGCATCGAGAACCAGCTGCGCACGCTGGAACCCGATCTGGAAGTCATCGCGGCCTGAGCCGGCGAGCCCTAGCCGCCGCAGGCGCCGCAGCAATGATCCACGCCGTGCTTGCCTTTGAGTTTGGTCACAGCAACGCGCCAGACCTCGGGGCCGCTTTCGAGGTATTCCCAGGAAAACAGGTTGGGCTTGTCCAGCTCGAACTGGCTGCGCAGCGTCACGGGGTCGTGGTCGTTGACCAGTTCCATGGTCATGTCGACGCCGAGCTGCTCAAACGTCCAGAAGACCAGCGCACGGCGATCCTTGGATGGCATGGGACGGGTATCGACTTCTACCGCTTGGGTAACCGGGGTCA
>JBAQKO010000433.1:0-4238 GCA_049301075.1 Rhodoferax sp. | reverse complement strand
GGTGGAAGCCGCCCTGGCCATGGGTGCCACCACGCGCCAGATCGTCTTCAAGGTGCTGCTGCCCGAGGCCCTGCCCGGCATCGTGGCCGCGCTGACCATCACCCTGGTGAGCCTGACCGGCTACTCGGCCATGGCCGGTGCCATCGGCGGCGGTGGCCTGGGCGATCTGGGCATCCGCTACGGCTACCAGCGCTTCCTGCCCGAGGTGATGCTGGCCGTGGTGGTGGTGCTGGTGGTGTTCGTGCAGGCGGTGCAAAGCGCGGGCGACGCGCTGGTGCGCCGCATCAGTCACCGGTAGGTGTTTTTAGGCCTCAATCCACAGAAACCCACCGCAATACCTGCGCACATAGCTCTCATTTTCATAGCAAACCCTTTTTCAACCCAGGAGTCTTTTATGAACAAACGTTTCCTCATCCAGACTGCCACCGCCCTGCTGGTGGCCGCCGTCCTGTCGCCCGTGCTGGCGCAGGACAAGCCCATCAAGGTGGGCGTCACCGCCGGCCCCCACGCCCAGATCTTCGAGCAGGTGAAAAAGCTGGCCGAGAAAGACGGCCTGAAGATCCAGATCGTGGAGTTCAGCGACTACGTGCAGCCCAACGCGGCGCTGGCCACCGGCGACCTGGACGCCAACAGCTACCAGCACAAGCCCTTCCTGGACCAGCAGATCAAGGATCGGGGCTACAAGTTTGTGCCGGTGGGCTACACCGTCAACTTCCCGATCGGCCTGTATTCCAAGAAGGTCAAGAAACTCGAAGACCTGAAGGAGGGCGCCAAGTTCGGCATCCCCAACGACCCCACCAACGGCGGGCGGGTGCTGCTGGTACTGCAGGATAAGGGGCTGATCAAGCTCAGAGCCGACGCCGGCCTGAAGGCCACGCCGCTGGATGTGGTGTCCAACCCCAAGAAGCTCAAGTTCGTGGAGCTGGAAGCCGCACAGTTGCCCCGTTCGCTCGATGACCTGGATGCGGCCGCCGTCAACACCAACTACGCCCTGCCCGCCGGCCTGAACCCGGGCAAGGACGCCATTGCGCAGGAGAACGCCAAGAGCCCCTACGTGAACCTGATCGCCGTGCGCGAGCAGGACAAGGACAAGCCCTGGGTCGCCAAGCTGGTCAAGGTGTACCAGTCCGACGCCATCCGCACGTTCATCCAGACCGAGTTCAAGGGCGCGGTCGTCCCCGGCTTCTGAAGGCCATCCCCAACCCCTTCCCAACCCCTCTACTTTCAACCCCGATACCCACTGGAGCTTTTGATATGAGCAAGAAACTCAGACTTGGTGCTTTTCTTCCCGGTGCTGGCCAGCACGTGGCGGCCTGGCGCCACCCCGATGCCAACGCCAACGGCCCGCTGAACTTTGAACACTACAAACGCCTGGCCCAAACGGCCGAACGCGGCCTGTTCGATGCCTTCTTCCTGGCCGATGGCCTGGCGGCCAACTTTGGCGGCGTGACGGGCGCGGGGGGCAGCGCCAAGGTGACCGACTTTGAACCGGTGACCCTGTTCGCCGCCCTGTCGCAGGTCACCACGCACATCGGCTTCATTGCCACCGCATCCACCACCTACGAAGAGCCCTACAGCCTGGCCCGCAAGTACGCCTCGTTGGACTACCTCAGCGGCGGACGTGCCGGCTGGAACGTGGTCACCACCATCGGCGACGAGACCGCGCGCAACTTCGGCCGGGAGCAGCAGCTGACCGCCGTGGACCGCTACGACCGCGCCGAGGAGTTTGTGGACACCGTCAAGGAACTGTGGGACAGCTGGGAGGACGACGCTTTCATCCGCGACAAGGCCAGCGGCCAGTACTTCGACCCGGCCAAGGTGCACCCGCCCCAGCACAAGGGCAAGCACTTCTCGGTGGCCGGCGCGCTCAACGTGGCCCGCCCGCCGCAGGGCTACCCGGTGGTGGTGCAAGCCGGCCAGTCTGAACCCGGGCTGGAGCTGGCCGCGCGCACGGCCGAAGTGGTGTTCACCGCCCAGCAGTCGCTGGAAGATGCCCAAGCTTTCTACCGCGACCTCAAAGGCCGCCTAGCCAAGTACGGCCGCTCACCCGACGAGGTGCGCATCATGCCCGGCGTGTCGGTCTACGTGGGCAAGACCGAGGAAGAAGCCCAGGCCAAGCTGCAGCAGCTCAATGACCTGATTCGCCCCGAAGAAGGCCTGACCCTGCTGGCCGGACTCTCCGGTGGTGTGGACCTGTCGCAGTACCCGCTGGATGGGCCGTTCCCCGACCTGCCCAAGACCGAGGGCTGGGTGAGCCGCGCGCAGATGATGGTGGACATTGCCCACAAGCACAATTTCAGCATCCGCCAGCTCTACCAGTGGGTGGCCACCGCGCGCGGCCACTGGACGATTGTGGGCACGCCCACGCAGATTGCCGACCAGCTGCAACTGTGGTTCGAGAACGGCGCGGCCGATGGCTTCAACGTGCTGCCCCCGGTGCTGCCCGCCAGCCTGGACGATTTTGTGGACATGGTGATCCCCGAGCTGCAACGCCGCGGCCTGTTCCGCACGGAGTACGAAGGCAAGACCCTGCGCGAAAACCTGGCGCTGGCCCGGCCGGAGAACCCGCACGCTGCGCGCCGCCGGGAGCGCAAGGCCGCCTGACGGATCGGGTTCGCCATGCCACAAGCCCTCTGCGAGCCGCCCCATGGTGGCTTGCGGAGGGCTGTGGTTGGCCTGATTTTGGACGGTGTTTAGACGCGGTGCACTCAGCACTTGGCTTTCAATTGCCTGCTGGCCGCCTTCGACCCAAAGCGGTCTTCAAAGACTTTGAAGTTAATGCTACAAAGCAGACATTGGGTTTGTTGCAAACACGAAGCGAAGACTCAAGCTTCTTTTGGATACGAAGGCGAAATGTGGTTTTATAAAAACTTGGAGAATTTGAAAGAAATACTTCTTGAACTCAAACCACGTGATCCCATGGCTTGGACAGACGGGTCGCGCAATTGATGATGCCCACCATCGAATACGTTTGAGGAAAATTTCCCCAGAGCTCGCCGCTTGTGGGCGACAAATCCTCAGAGAGCAACCCAACATGGTTGCGCTTGGACAGCAGCGATTCAAAAAGAGATCTGGCGTCTTCAGCACGTCCAATGCGAGATAGTGCATCGATGCGCCAAAACGAGCAAACGTTGAAGGCTGTCTCTGGTTTTCCAAAATCGTCAGGCGCCTCGTAGCGGCGCATAAATGGTCCGTCGCACAGGCTTTGCTCCATAGCCTGCACAGTAGATATAAACCGAGGGTCTGATGGATTCAGGAAGCCGACCTCGCACATTAGTAAAACGCTGGCATCCAAGTCCTGACCACCGAAACTCTCCGCGAAGGCTTGGCGCTTCTCATTCCAGGAGAGGCGAAGAATCTTCTCGCGAATGACTGCGGCCCGCTGTGCCCAAAAGCTGCCACGTTCGGCAAGTCCCAAGGATTTGGCAATTTTTCCGAGTCGATCGCATGCTGCCCAGCACATCAGGGACGAAGACGTATGAACCCTGGCCCGGGTGCGCAACTCCCACATACCCGCATCGGGCTGCTCATGCAGCAGCCAGGCCTGCTCACCAATACGCTCCAGAGTGTGAAAATCCGCCGAATCGCCTCTATGGAGCAGGCGATGGTCATGAAACGATTGCGCTGCGCCGAGCACTATATTTCCATAAACATCGTGCTGAAAATGCTCGCAGGCCTGATTTCCCACTCTTATCGGTCCCATGCCCCGATAACCAGACGGGCCGCTGACTATTCGCTCAGGCAGGCTGGCCTCCAGCCCAATGCCGTACAGAGGTTGGATATGTCCCGAGCTACTCCGTATGACATCCTGCAGCCAGCGTAGGTAGTCCTCCATAGTGCCGACCTCGGACAAGCTATTGAGTGCGCGCACCACAAAAAAAGCATCTCGCAACCAGCAATAGCGGTAATCCCAGGTTCGCTGGCTGTTCGGCGCTTCGGGGATGCTGGTGGTGACAGCTGCAAGGATGGCGCCAGTCTCCTCAAACTGGCACAGCTTCAGGGTTATGGCGGCACGTATGACCGCGTCTTGCCACTCCAAAGGCAGTGCCAGGCGTGATGTCCAGCGGCGCCAGTAGGTTTGCGTCTCCTCTTCGAAGAGGCGAGCTGTTTCCTCGATGCCACCTTCCAGCGACTCGTCAGGCCCCAGTAGAAAGCTCACAGGGCCATGCAATGAAAACCAAGTCTCATCCACTACATAGGTCAGTGGTGCATTGGTGTTGAGCCGCAGAGTCCAGTCC
>JBAQKO010000432.1:0-1916 GCA_049301075.1 Rhodoferax sp. | reverse complement strand
GCCCTGGAGCAGACCGCAGCAAGCATGGAAGAGCTGGGCTCCACCGTCAAGCAAAACGCCGACAGCGCCCGCCAGGCCAACCAGCTGGCCATGAATGCCTCCACCGTCGCCGTCAAGGGCGGCGAGGTCGTCGGCCAGGTGGTCGACACCATGAAAGGCATCAACGAGTCCAGCCGCAAGATCTCCGACATCATCAGCGTGATCGATGGCATTGCCTTCCAGACCAACATCTTGGCACTGAACGCCGCTGTGGAGGCCGCGCGCGCCGGCGAGCAGGGCCGCGGCTTTGCCGTGGTGGCCAGCGAGGTGCGCTCCCTGGCGGGCCGCTCGGCCGAGGCCGCCAAGGAGATCAAGAACCTCATTGGTGCCAGCGTGGAGCGGGTGGAGCACGGCACGGCCCTGGTGGACCAGGCCGGCATCACCATGACCGAGGTGGTCAGCAGCATCAAGCGGGTGACCGACATCGTGGGCGAGATCAGCGCGGCCAGCAACGAGCAGGCCCTGGGCGTGACGCAGGTGGGTGAGGCTGTGACGCAAATGGACCAGGCCACGCAGCAGAATGCGGCGCTGGTGGAGGAGATGGCGGCAGCGGCCTCCAGCCTCAAGGCCCAGGCACAAGACCTGGTGCAGACCGTGGCGGTGTTCAAGCTGAATGACACCGATGGTGCGGTGCGCATCACCGATGCCGCCTACCGGACACGGCCCGCGTTGCGCCTGGGAACCCCGCAGTAGCCCGGATAAGCCCCCCGACGGCCGCGCCGGGCCGGCCATGCCCGGCTTGCCAATTGACATGGCTCAAACTTTCAGGCGCTAGCCCACCGCACCCGGTCGGGCTCAGTACACTCATAAAACAGCGGCGCCACGCCGCTGGCCTCTAATAAGAAAAGAAACGCATATGAGACACTTTTTGACCCAACTTTCCATCATGGCCAAGCTCGGACTCCTGAGTCTGGTCGGCATACTGGGGTTAATCTGGATATCGGGCTACATGGCCTGGGAGGAGAGCAACCTGGCGCGGGAGGACCGCGAAAACACGGTGCGCCAGACCGTGGAGTCGGCCTCGGGCATTTTGCAGTGGGCTTACCAGCTGGAGACCTCGGGCAAGATGCCGCGGGAGCAGGCGCAGGCCCTGGCCAAACAGGCCATTGCGCAGATGCGCTACAACAAGGAAGAGTATTTCTTTGTCAGCGACATGCAGGCCAATGTCGTCATGCACCCGATCAAGCCGGAACTCGATGGCAAGAACGCCAGCTCCATGCGCGACGCCAATGGGGTGGCCATTTTCGAGACCTTTGCCGCCAAGGTGCGCAAGGACAAAGCCGGATTCGTGCAATACCTGTGGCCCAAGCCCGGACAGGACGCTGCGGTTGAAAAGCTGTCCTACGTGCAGGGGTTTGAACCCTGGGGCTGGATTGTGGGCTCCGGCCTGTACACCGACGACCTGCACCGCGCGCTCGTCTCTTTGGTTGTTCGCCTGTCGCTCGTGGTGCTGAGCGGCATCGTGCTGTTTGGCTGGCTGGCCTATGTGATTTCCCACTCGATCGGACAGGGTCTGCGGGCCGCCGTGAAAGTGGCGGACTCGGTTTCGCGCGGCGACCTGACCGGAGAGATCCGTCCGCAAGGCAAGGACGAGATCGCCAGCCTGCTGCGGTCCATGGTGGCCATGCAAACCAGTTTGTCGCGCGTTGTCAGCACCGTGCGCCAGGGCTCCGAAGGCGTGGCCACGGCCAGCGCCGAAATCGCCCAGGGCAACAACGACCTCTCGGCCCGCACCGAACAGCAGGCCAGTGCCCTGGAGCAGACCGCAGCAAGCATGGAAGAGCTGGGCTCCACCGTCAAGCAAAACGCCGACAGCGCCCGCCAGGCCAACCAGCTGGCCATGAATGCCTCCACCGTCGCCGTCAAGGGCGGCGAGG
>JBAQKO010000431.1:0-4450 GCA_049301075.1 Rhodoferax sp. | reverse complement strand
GGCGCCAGTTGCTTGGCGGGAACCTGGTCGGCAATGTATTGCACGATGGCCGGGCCTTCGTGCAGGCTGCGGCCGTCGTCCAGCGTCAGGAAGGGCACATAACCCAGGGGGTTGACGGTGTAGTAGTCGGTGCCGTCGGGTAGCTGGTGCGTCTTGGTGGGGGCGGCAATGGCTTCAAACGGCAGGCCGGCCTCCATCAGGGCGATGTGGGGTGAGAGGGAGCAGGCGCCGGGGGAGTAATAGAGTTTCATGCGAATTCCTGGTGACGAGGGTTGGCATGCTAGCGGTATTTTCCAGCGCCTGCAGGGGCCGGGGTTAAGCCCCGGAGCGGATCAGGTCGGCGGCCTTTTCGCCAATCACCATTGACGGGGCGTTGGTGTTGCCGGTGATCAGGTTGGGCATGATGGAGGCATCGACCACGCGCAGGCCCTGCAGGCCATGCACGCGCAGCGTGGCGTCCACCACCGCCATGGGGTCGCTGGCCGGACCCATCTTGCAGGTGCTCACGGGGTGGTATTCGGTGTCGGAGTGCTGGCGCAGGAAGCGCTCGATCTGTGCCGGGTTGTTGCGCTCCACCGGGTAGAGCATCTTGCCGCGAAAGGGCGCCAGGGCCTTGGACTCCATGATGTCCAGCCCCATTTGCGTGCCCTTGGTCAGGACCGCCAGGTCGTCGGGGTGCGTCAGGTAGCCGGGGTCGATCAGGGGTGCATCGGTGGGCTTGGCGCTGGCCAGCGTGACCGAGCCGCGGCTCTTGGGGCGCATCAGTGTGACGTGCAGGGTGTAGCCGTGGCCGAGGTGGCTCTTGCGGGTGTGGTCGTCCACAATGCCGGTGCACAGGGCCAGCTGGATGTCGGGGTGGTCCGGGTTGCCCTCGGTGGAGATAAAGCCCTGCACTTCGGCCACGTTGGTGGTGATCCAGCCGGTGCGCTTGCTGCGCCATTCAAAGACCGCCTTGAGCAGGGCCCAGGCGCCGCGCAGTGATGTGCCGATGGTGGCGTCGGCGCGGGGGCTGCGGTAGATCAGCACGGTGGTGACGTGATCGTGCAGGTTCTGGCCGACGCCGGGCAGGTCGTGCTGCACGGCAATGCCGTGTTGCTGCAGGTGCGCCGCCGGGCCGATGCCCGACAGCATGAGCAGCTGGGGCGAGCCGTAGGCGCCGCCGCTCACAATCACTTCCCGCCGCGCCTTGACCTGCCGGGTGCTGCCGCCTTGCAGGTACTCCACGCCGGTGGCGCGCTTGCCGTCGAGCAGCACGCGGGTGGTGTGGGCGCCGGTGATGATGGTGAGGTTGGGCTGGCCCCGGTGGGGGTCGATGTAGCTGCGGGCCGCGTTCCAGCGTTCGCCGGCCTTTTGCGTGACCTGCGCGGGTGACACGCCGTATTGGCTGGCGGCGTTGTAGTCGGGGTTGCGCGGCAGGCCCTGCTCGACGCACGCCTGCATGAAGGCCTCGTTAAGGATGCTGGGGCTGCGCAGGTAGCCCACCTGCAGCGGGCCGCCCACGCCCCGGTAGTCGGTGGCGCCGAAGCAGGCGTTGTTTTCCGAGCGCTTGAACAGGGGCAGCAGGTCCTGGTAGCTCCAGCCCGGGTTGCCCTGGGCGGCCCAGTGGTCGTAGTCGTTGCGGTTGCCGCGCGTGTAGACCATGGCGTTGATGGACGACGAGCCGCCCATGACCTTGCCGCGGGGCTGGTAGCCTTTGCGCCCGTACAGGCCGCGCTGGGGCACGGTGTTGTAGCCCCAGGTGTTGAGATTGAGGTGCGGCGTGGCGGCAAAACCCAGGGGGGCGCGCACGAACACGGTGTCGTCGCGGGCGCCGGCTTCGAGCAGGCACACCGACACCTGGGGGTCTTCGCACAGGCGCCCGGCCACGGCGCAACCGGCCGCGCCACCACCGACCACCACGTAGTCAAATTCTTGCAGACTCATGAAATACCTTTGCTGTGAAAGAGGGGTGGCCGCGCCGGACCGGCGTTACTTGGTCAGGAAGTCCAGGTACTTGGTGGCAAATTTGCCGTACGGCGGCCACATGAACTTGATGGCGCTGAAGGGCGCCTGGTAGAACACCGGGCGCATCTTGGAGAAGGTGGTGAAGCCCTCGTAGCCGTGGTAGTGGCCCATGCCGCTGTCGCCCACGCCGCCAAAGGGCAGGTCGTGCTGGGCCACGTGGAACAGGCCGTCGTTCACGCTCACGCCGCCGGACATGACGCGGTCCAGCAGGGTCTGGATCTGCTGCGCGTCGTTGCTGAAGGGGTAGAGCGCCAGCGGGCGGGGACGGGCGTTGATGGCGGCGATGGGTTCCTCGATGGCGTTGAAGCCGATCACCGGCAGCACGGGGCCGAAAATCTCGCGTGTGCGCAGGGCGCAGTCATCGGGGGCGTTGAGCACGATGTGCGGGGCGATCTTGCGGGTGCTGGCGTCCCACTTCTTGCCCGGAATCAGTTGCACCAGAGTGGCGCCCCGCGCCTCGGCCTCCTCCATGGCGGCGGTGATGCGGTTGAAGGCGCGCTCGTCGATGATGGAGGTGAGGTCGGGCGTGTCCAGCGTGGGGTAGCGCTGGGTCACGATTTCCTTGGCCATGGCGACGAACTCGGTGATCTTGCTGTTGGGCACAAACGCGTGGTCCACGGTGGTGCAGATCTGGCCGGCGTTGAGGCACTTCACGAACAGCAGCCGTTCGGCAGCCTTGCGCAGCGGGAAGTCGTCGCAGATGATGGCGGGGGACTTGCCGCCGAGCTCCAGCGTCACCGGGCACAGGTTCTGGGCTGCCGCCGCCATGACGGCGCGCCCGGTGGGACCGGAGCCGGTGAACAGGATGTGGTCGAACTTGAGTTGGGAGAACTCGATGCCGACACCGCCGGTCTCGTCAAAGAAGGCCAGTTTGTCGCGCGGGAAGTAGGCCGGAATCTTGTCGATCAGGAACTGGGCCAGGTGGCGGGAGTTTTCCGACATCTTCACCATGGAGCGGTTGCCGGCGGCAAAGGTATAGATCAGGCCGGTGAAGCTCAGGTTGATGGGGAAGTTCCAGGGCACGATGGCGCCCACCACGCCCAGGGGCTGGGGAATGACCCGGTTGCGGGCGCCAAAGAAGTTGCGCAGGTCCACACCGCGGCGTTGCGGCTTCATCCACTGCTTGAGGTGCTTGAGGACGTGGTCCACGCCGTCGACCACAGTAAAGATTTCGGTGAACAGGGTTTCGTGGCGCGAGCGGTTGCCGTAGTCGGCGTTCACGGCCTCCACCAGCCCCTCGCGGTTGTCCTGCACAAAGGCCTTGAGCTTGAGCAGGTCGGCCTTGCGCTGGGCCAGGGTGGGGATGGGGTTGGCGAGGTAGGCGGCGCGCTGCAGCTGCAGGGTTTCTTCCAGCGTGTGGCGGACGACGTCGGCAGGGACGGTGCTGTGCAGGGGAATGGCGGACATGGCGGGCTTCTTTCGGTAAATAAAGGGGTGGTATGCGGATGATGCGCGCAAAGGCGCCGGCGTGCTCAGGTCTGGTAACTGGTGTCCATGCGGTCGAGCTTGCGGATCAGCGCAGGCCAGACGAAGGCGCCGCCCAGACCCCCGGTTTGCACGCGCATGGCTTCGGCCACGCCCTGGACGATGCGGGGATCGACCAGGGTCAGGGCGCCGCCGGCTTGCGCGCCGATCTGGATCTGGCAGGTCGATTCGAAGGTGTACATGGACAGGAAGGCGTCGGCAATGGTGCGGCCCACGGTCAGCAGGCCGTGGTTGCGCAGCATGAGGAAGTTGGCCTGGCCCAGGTCGGCCTGCAGGCGCGGCTTCTCTTCGTCGCGAAAGGCCACGCCCTCGTAGGTGTGGTACGCCAGCGAGCCCAGCACGAAGGTGGACTGCTGGCTGATGGGCAGCACGCCGGCCTGTTGGGCACTGACGGCTACGCCGGCGCGGGTGTGGGTGTGCAGCACGCAGCCCGCATCTTCCCGCACTTCGTGCACCGCGCTGTGGATGACAAAACCGGCCGGGTTGACGGGAAAGGGCGACTCAATGAGCTTGTTGCACTGCTGGTCCACCTTGACCAGGCTGCTGGCGGTGATCTCGTCGAACATCAGCCCGTAGGGGTTGATCAGGAACTGGTGCTCCGGCCCCGGAATGCGGGCGCTGATGTGGGTGAACACCAGATCGCTCCAGCCGTAGGCCGCCACCAGGCGGTAGCAGGCGGCCAGGTCGACGCGCAGCTTCCACTCTTCGGGACTGACCTTGTCCTTGAGGGACGGTATGTTCATGCACAGGCTCCGGATGACAACAAGCCCGCACGGTAACCGCATGCTGGGAGGTAGACTGTTAAAAAATTTACAATCTAGGGTATTTACCGGGGAGAAATGGATGGTGGACTCCAAAAAAGCCGTGCTGGAAGCCCTGTCACGCAATCCCTGGTTCGGCAGTCTGCCGCTGGCCGAGCGCCGGGCCATGCTGGCGGCGGCGGACCGGGTGTCGGTACGGG
>JBAQKO010000430.1:0-5440 GCA_049301075.1 Rhodoferax sp. | reverse complement strand
CCCGCGTGCAGGGCCGCACGCACACACGCTTCGGCGGCGGCCCGGTCACCCTGCGCCAGCGCCTGCTGGAATTGCGCAAGAAACGTTTCTGCGAGGGTCTGGGTTACGTCCGCCATGGGCTTACTGTAGCGCCGGCTGGCAGCGTTCAGGAGATGGGCGTGCCAGCGTCTACACTGCGCCCCATGCAGAAATTTGACGTGGTGATTGTGGGTGCCGGGGCGGCCGGCCTGTTCTGTGCCGGTGTGGCGGGCCAGCTGGGCCTGAAGGTGCTGGTGCTGGACCACAGCGACAAGGTGGCAGAGAAGATCCGCATCTCGGGTGGCGGGCGCTGCAACTTCACCAACAAGGACACCAGCGCGGCCAATTTTCTCGGCGAGAACCCGCGCTTTTGCCGCTCGGCCCTCTCGCGCTACACCCCGGGCGACTTCACCGCCCTGCTGCAGCGCCACCACATCCCCTTCCATGAAAAGCACAAGGGCCAGCTGTTCTGCGACCGCTCGGCCGAAGACATCGTGCAGATGTTGTTGGCCGAGTGCGCCGCCGGTGGCGTCACGCGCTGGCAGCCCTGCAGCGTGAAATCCATACGCTTTTTGGCCTCCACGCCTTATGGAACCAGCGCAGACAGCTATGAAATAGATAGCACCCAGGGAACCATCCAGTGCGCCGCCGTCGTGGTGGCCACCGGCGGCCTGTCGATTCCCAAAATTGGCGCCACCGATTTCGGCTTGCGTATTGCCAGGCAGTTTGACCTCCCCGTCATCCCCCCGCGCCCGGCACTGGTCCCGCTCACGTTTGATGCCGATGCCTGGGCCCCGTTTGCCCAGCTATCGGGGCTGTCCCTGCCGGTGCAGATTGAAACCGGTGGCAAGAAGGACAAGATCGCCTTCCTGGAAGACCTGCTGTTCACCCACCGCGGCCTGAGCGGCCCCGGCGTGCTGCAGATATCGAGCTACTGGCGGGAAGGCACGCCCATCCGCCTGAACCTGGCACCCGGGCACGACGTGGCCCAGTGGCTGCAGCAGGCCAAGGCCAGCTCGCGCAAGCTGATTGCCAACGAACTGGCGGCCCTGGTGCCCGCACGCCTGGCCGACACCTGGGTGGCGCAAGGCCCGGCGCTGGGCCACAACTGGCAACGCCCGGTCAACGAGGCTTCCGACAAGGCCCTGGCTGCGCTGGCCGAGCGCCTGAACCGCTGGGAACTCACCCCCACCGGTACCGAAGGCTACAAAAAGGCCGAAGTCACGGCCGGTGGCGTGGATACCACCGCGCTGTCCAGCCAGACCCTGGAGTCGCGCCAGCGCGGCCTGTACTTCATTGGCGAGGTGGTGGATGTCACTGGCTGGCTAGGAGGGTACAACTTCCAGTGGGCCTGGGCCAGCGGCTACGCCTGTGCGCAGGGCCTGGCAGCCAGACTGCGGGCGGGTGGCGGCTAATACCGTTTGAATACCATCCCAAAAACGTTATAATCCAAGGCTTTTCTGGCAATACCCCGTCGGCCAATACTAGTTAAGACGGGGAACACCGCTGAACGTGGCATGTGGGGCTCGATCTCCCCCCGTGACTGGCGACAGCACATTTTGGACAACATTACGTAATGACAACCATCCGTGTAAAAGAAAACGAGCCGTTTGACGTAGCTCTGCGTCGCTTCAAGCGCACCATCGAAAAACTGGGTTTGCTGACCGACCTGCGCGCGCGCGAGTTCTACGAGAAGCCCACTGCCGAGCGCAAGCGCAAGAAGGCTGCTGCCGTCAAGCGCAACTACAAGCGCATCCGCAGCATGCAGCTCCCGAAGAAACTCTACTAACAGTTTCTGGCCCGGAAACTGTACGCAGCTTCCGGCCCACAAAAAAGCTCGCTTGGGGACGCTCCGGCGGGCTTTTTTTGTTTTTGCCTCCCACCCTTTTCAGGAACCCACGCCATGTCACTCAAAGACCAAATCACGGAAGATATGAAAACCGCCATGCGCGCCAAGGACAGCGAGCGCCTGGGCACCATCCGCCTGCTGCTGGCTGCTTGCAAGCAGAAGGAAGTGGACGAGCGCGTGGAGCTGGATGACGTGGCCGTGGTGGCCATTGTGGACAAGCTGATCAAGCAGCGCAAAGACAGCATCGAGGCTTTTGTGAAGGCCGAGCGCCAGGAACTGGCCGACAAGGAAGCCGCCGAGATGGTGGTGCTGCAGGCCTACCTGCCCCAGCGCATGGGTGCCGACGAGGTGCTGGCCGAAGTGAAAGCCATCGTGGCCGAACTGGGAGCCAAAGGCCCTGGCGACATGGGCAAGGTCATGGGTGTGGTCAAGACCCGCCTGGCCGGCAAGGCCGAGATGGGCACCGTGTCAGCCGCCGTGAAGACCGCGCTGGCGGGCTAAAACGCGCTGGACTGCCACTGGATCCGCAGTGGCAGCGACGCAAAGCCACTGGCCGGATAAACGGCCGTCTGCGGCGCCTGCTGGGGCACCAACTCAAGACGCTGCGTATGGCGCAGCAACTCTTCCAGCAGGATGCGTAACTCCAGGCGGGCCAGCGGTGCCCCGGGGCACACGTGGATGCCCGCGCCATACAGCAGATTCTGTGATGGATCGCGGTCAAGCCGAAACCCATCCGGGTCACCAAATACGGTCTCGTCGCGATTGGCCGACGCCCACATCAGCGTAATGCGATCACCCGCCATCAGCGCCTGCCCACCGATCTGGGTCGGTTCGGTGGCAATCCGGCGGTTGCTGAAAAGGGGCGGATGGATGCGCAAAATTTCATCAATGGCCGCTGGCAACAATGCCGGCTGTGTGCGCAACTGCTGCTGCAAGGCGGGCTGCGCGGCCAGGTAGTGGGCCAGGATCGCCACGCTGGCGGCCATGGTGCCGAGTTCACCCACTGTCCAGTTGCGCAGGATGCTGACAATCTCATCCTCGCCAAGCGCCTTGCCGGCAATCCTGGTGCGCAACAGGCTGGTGGTGATGTCCTCCGGCGCGGCCGCACCGGCATCGCGGCGCACCATCAGCAGCGCCTTGATGTAGCCGTCAAACTCCAGTGCCACGGCGTCCATTGCCGCTTGCTCACGCGACAGCGTGGCTTGCTGGTTGCGGCGTATCCATTGGCGCAGTGGTTCATGCAGGTCAGCAGGCCACCCCAAAAACGCGCATTCGATGCGCAGGACAAAATCTTCGGCAAAGGTGGTCATCTCCACAATGCCGTCGTCCGTCGACAGGTCTTGCAACAGTGTCACGGCAATCTCCCGGCACGCGGGAGCAAAGTCTTGCATGCGCTGCGCACTGAAGTACGGCTCAATCACCCGCCGGTAGCGGGTGTGCTCGGGTGGGTCCATCCCGTTGGGCACCGAAGGATAGCGGGAGACGGCATTGCTGAAGGTGCGGTGGTCGCCCAGCACCCGCAGCACATCGGCATGCCGGAACACGGACCAGTGCAGATACCCACTGTGTGCCACCGGACAACGCTGACGCATCCCGTCGTAGGCTGCAATGGGGTCATTGATGACCAACTCGGATCGAGGGTCCCAGTTATCGTGTTCGGTGCGGGTAGTCATATGCAAGGGCCAAAAAATACATCACTCCATGATATATTTAATAGGCGATCCACGCCAGAACCCCCGTCAATGGCGATGCCCGCAGGGGCTCAGCTCCCCGCCACCTTCATGCGGTTGATCAGGATGGAGCCCACCGTCTTGGCGCCATAGTTGTAGGTGTCGGCACCCACCGCCTCGATGCCCTTGAGCATGGCCTTCATGTTGCCGGCAATGGTGATCTCGTGCACCGGGTAGGCAATGCGCCCCTTTTCCACCCAGAAGCCGCTGGCGCCGCGGGAGTAATCACCGGTGACGTAGTTCACCCCCTGCCCCATGAGCTCGGTCACGAACAGGCCGGTGCCCAGCTTGCGCAGCATGGCGTCCAGATCGTCGCCCGGCCGGGTCAGGCGCGAGGTAAACGTGAGGTTGTGCGAGCCACCGGCGTTACCCGTGGTCTGCATGCCCAGCTTGCGCGCCGAATAGCTGCTGAGGAAATAGCCCTGCACGCGCCCGCCCTCCACGACCTGACGGGCCCGGACGCTGACGCCTTCATCATCAAAGGGTGAGCTGCCCTTGCCGCGCAGCACAAACGGGTCTTCCCGCACATCGATATGCCGGGGCAGCACGATCTTGCCCAGCGAACCCAGCAGGAACGAACTCTTGCGGTACAGCGCGCCGCCGCTGATGGCCTGCACGAACCCACCCACCAGGCCCGCCGCCAGCGGCGACTCGAACAGCACCGGGCACTCCACGGTGGCAATCTTGCGTGCCTTCAGGCGGCTCAGGGCACGCTCGGCCGCATAGCGGCCAATGGCCGCCGGCGATGCCAGCTCGCCAGGGTGGCGCATGGAGCTGTACCAGGCGTCGCGCTGCATGTCGTCGCCCTTGCCGGCAATGGGCGACACCGACATGGAGTGGCGCGAACTGGCATAACCGCCGCGGAAACCCCGGGTATGGGCGCTGAAAAAATGCGACTGCTGAGCCGACACGGCGGCGCCTTCGCTGTTGGTGATGCGCCGGTCGGTGGCCAGGGCGGCGGCCTCGCACTCCAGCCCCAGGCGCATGGCCTCTTCGCTGGTAATGGCCCAGGGGTGAAACAGGTCCAAGTCGCGCCCACGGTCGGCTAGCGGAGCGATGTCAGCGGCATCGGGCAGACTGGCAAACGGGTCTTCGGCCGTGAAGCGGGCAATGTCGTACGCGGCACGCACCGTCTGGGCAATGGCGGCCTGCGAGAAATCGGACGTGCTGGCGTTGCCCCGGCGGTTACCAACGTACACGGTCACGCCCAGCGATTTGTCGCGGTTGCGCTCGACATTCTCCAGCTCGCCGTTGCGCACCGACACGCTCAGGCCACAGCCCTCGGACACCTCGGCGCCGGCATCGGTCGCTCCCAGCTTCCGGGCCTGCGCCAGCGCCTCGTCCACCAGCGATTCGAAAAACGGGCGGCTGTAGGCAAAGCCGCTGTCAGCGGGCCTGGCAGAGGAAGACGATTTGGAGGAGGAATGGGGTTTGTGCATAGCGGAGGCTATGATACTTGGCTATATGAGCAAACTAAAAAAAGGCTACTTCGTCAAGGGCAAGTTCGTTGCCGAAGGCAGCGAACTGGACCTTGAATTCAAGCGCGAACTCAAGGGAACGGACGAAAAAAGCCGTACCGACCTCAAACGGGAAAGCACCGAGCTGCAAAAGCTCGGGGAAGACCTGCTGACCCTGCGTGCCGAACTGATCACGCGCCTGGAACTCCCCGAAAAGCTGGTGGAAGCCATCGCCGAGTACAAGCGCATCACCAACTTCGAGGGCCGCCGGCGCCTGCTGCAATTCATCGGCAAGCGCATGCGCCAGCTGACGCCCGAGGTGCTGGACGCCATCCGCACCGCCCTGGTGGAGCAGCACACGCCGTCCGCGCAGGAAAGCCTGGTGC
>JBAQKO010000429.1:0-35349 GCA_049301075.1 Rhodoferax sp. | reverse complement strand
CCGTAGGGGCCGCTGCCGGCGGCGCAATGGCCGCGCCAACCTTCTTCAGGTCGGTGATGTTCTTGGCAATTTCGGAGGCCCGTGCAGCCGCTTCCTTGTCGGCCCGCTCCTTGGCGATCTTGGCGTCATCGGCCTTGGCCTGGACGGCGCCCTTGGACAGCGTCAGCTTGTCCGGCGTTGCCGCGACCTGCTTCTTGTCTTCGACCCGGGCCGTTACGGTTCCACTGGCCTTGCGGTCCGCGGTGCCCACCGCGGCTACAGGGGCGTTGGAGGCCAGATGGCGGCGGAAATCGTTGAAGTCCTTGCTTTGCGCTACCACGGTCTGCGTGGCCTCGGCGGCGGAAATGGCCTGTGCCTGCTCTGCGCTGGGCGCATTGATGACCGCACCCGCACGGATGCGGTTGATGTTGTCATTGACAAACGCGTCAGGATTGGCACGCAACAGGGCCACCAGCATCTGGTCCAGCGAAACGCCGGCAGGCTTGAGGCTGGCGGCGATCTTGCTGGCCGTGTCGCCGTTTTTCACCACGAGCTGTTTGGCGTCTGCCGCAGCGGGTTTTGCCGTGGCGGCGGTCTTGGTGGCGGCTTTGGCCGGGGCCGTGCGCTGCGCGCGGGCCGGGGCGGGTGTTGCTTCAGCCGTTGGTGTTGGTGAGGCTGCCGGTGTGGAAACCGGCGCCGCAACCGCGGCGGACGGGGTGCTGCTGGTCTGGGGCAGGGTGGGGGCAGGAGCCGCCTTGCTGCGCAGTACCGGCGGATCAAACAGCATGGTGTAGTCGCGGGTGATGCGCCCGGACGACCACGTGGCCTCCAGGATCACGTCGACAAACGGGTCGTTGATGGTGCGGTTGCTGCTCAGCCGGATGAATGCGCGCCCGTCAGGCCGGCGTTGCAGCGTGGCTTGCAGGGTGGTCATGGCCGAGTTGTAGTCCAGGCCGGCGGCCGTGAAGGCTTCGGGAGCGGCAACCCGCGCTTTCAGGGACGCGGCTTCTTCGGCATTGATCTCTGGCACGTCGATTTCGGCGCGCAGGGGTTCGCCCAAGGCTGACAGGACCGTCATGCGGCCGAGCGAAAGCGCGAAAGCCCCGGTTCCCGACAGGCCGAGTAGCGCTACGGCTGCAGCCGCTACAGCGGTCTTTTGCCAACGATGTGACTTAGCAATCAATTTACAGGCCTCCGGTGCACACGCGAGTGGCAATAATTTCTCATTTTCCGGCCTAAAAAGCCGACTCAAAAAACGCAAAAAGTACCATAACATCAATGTCTTAGGCTGACAAGCTAAGAAAGCTTTTAACTTTGTAAGCGTTGGTTGCGAAAACGCATCCCACGCTCCAATTGTTGCCAACCGACAACGACCGGGTGCGCCGGCCCGGGGACGGGCGACGCTCCGTCGTCGGCCGTCAGGCGTCGAGCAAAATGCGCAGCATACGGCGCAAAGGCTCGGCCGCGCCCCACAGCAACTGGTCGCCCACGGTGAACGCGCCGACGTATTCCGGGCCCATGGCCAGCTTGCGCACACGGCCCACCGGAATGGTCATGGTGCCGGTTACGGCCACCGGGGTCAGGTCCTTGATGGTGGCTTCGCGGGTGTTGGGCACCAGTTTGACCCACTGGTTGTCGGCGGCGATCATGGCCTCGATGTCGGCTACGGGCACGTCCTTCTTCAGCTTGAAGGTCAGAGCCTGGCTGTGGCAGCGCATGGCGCCCACGCGCACGCAGAAACCGTCGACCGGGATGGGGCTGGAGCCAAAGCCCTCGCCCATACCCAGGATCTTGTTGGTTTCGGCCATGCCTTTCCATTCTTCCTTGGATTGGCCGTTACCCAGGTCCTTGTCGATCCAGGGGATCAGCGAGCCGCCCAGTGGCACACCGAAGTTGGCAGTTTCGGCGCCGGTCAGGGCGCGTTGCTTGGCGATGACCTTGCGGTCGATTTCCAGGATGGCGCTCTTGGGGTCATCCAGCAGGGCCTTGACTTCGGCGTTGAGGGTGCCGTACTGCGTGAGCAGTTCGCGCATGTGCTGGGCACCGCCACCGCTGGCGGCCTGGTAGGTCTGGGTGCTCATCCACTCCACCAGTCCGGCTTTGTACAGCGCGCCCACGCCCATCAGCATGCAGCTCACGGTGCAATTGCCGCCCACCCAGTTTTTGCCGCCACCGGCCATGGCCTTCTGGATGACCGGGAGGTTGACGGGGTCCAGGATGATGACGGCGTCTTGTTCCATGCGCAGGGTGGACGCCGCATCGATCCAGTGGCCGTTCCAGCCGGCGGCACGCAGCTTGGGGAACACCTCGGTGGTGTAGTCCCCGCCCTGGGCGCTGATGATGATGTCGCAGCGCTTGAGGGCGTCGATGTTGAACGCGTCCTGCAGTGTGGTTTCGTTTTTGGCCTGTGCCGGGGCCTTGCCACCGGCGTTCGAGGTCGAGAAGAACACGGGTTCGATCAGCGCAAAGTCGCCTTCGGCTTCCATACGGTCCATCAGAACCGATCCGACCATGCCACGCCAGCCGACGAGGCCGACCAAGTTACCTGTTTTCATGATGTTGACCTTTCAGATTGTCCAAACTTTAAGTGCTGTACCGGCCTGGCTCGTCTGGCCGGCAGGGGCAGGACGAACCAGGCGCTCGCGTTTTTCTATTGCAGGGCCTTGATGACGGCATCACCCATTTCCAGCGTGCTGACCCTGGTCGTGCCGGCGCTGTAGATGTCGGCCGTGCGCAGGCCCTGGGCCAGTACTTTCTGCACGGCGGCTTCGATGCGCAAAGCCTCCGCCTCGCGGTTCAGGCTGAAGCGCAGCATCATGGCCGCGCTCAAAATGGTTGCCAGCGGATTGGCAATGCCCTTGCCTGCGATGTCGGGTGCGCTGCCATGGCTGGGTTCATACAGGCCCTGGCCCTTGCTGTTGAGGCTGGCCGACGGCAGCATGCCGATGGAGCCGGTCAGCATGGAGGCTTCGTCGGACAGGATGTCGCCAAACATATTGCCGGTGACCACCACGTCAAAGCGCTTGGGTTCCTTCACCAGCTGCATGGCCGCATTGTCCACATACATGTGGTCCAGCGCCACATCCGGGTATTCCTTGCCGACCTCGGTGACCACGTCCTTCCAGAACTGGAAGGTTTCCAGCACATTGGCCTTGTCCACGCTGGTGACGCGCTTGCTGCGCTTGCGTGCTGCCTGGAAGGCAACGTGGGCGATGCGCTCGATTTCCGGGCGGCTGTAGCGCATGGTGTCATACGCTTCCTCGGCGCCGGGAAAGTGCCCGTCGGTTGCCGTGCGGCGTCCGCGGGGCTGACCAAAGTAGATATCACCTGTCAGTTCGCGGATGATGAGGATGTCCAGCCCGGCGATCAGTTCGGGCTTCAGGCTGGAAGCGTCCACCAATTGCTCATAGCAAATGGCCGGGCGGACATTGGCGAACAGGCCCAGGTTCTGGCGCAGGCCCAGACTGGCCTGCTCGGGGCGCAGGGGGCGGTCGAGCTTGTCGTAATTCCAGTCACCTACGGCACCAAACAGCACGGCATCGGCGTCCTGGGCCAGCTTGAGGGTGGATTCGGGCAGCGGGTGGCCATGCGCTTCGTAGGCGGCACCACCGACCAGGGCGGTCTCCATCTCCAGCGGAAGCTCCAGTGCGTTCAGGACCCGGACGGCCTGCGCTACGATTTCGGTACCGATGCCGTCGCCCGGCAACACTGCAATTTTCATGGTGTCCTTGATATGCTATGAAATGTGTAGCTGCTTACGCAATCATGGCGTGGGCTAGCCACGGTTTTTGTGCCAAACGCTGGGCTTCGAACGCCTTGATCTTGTCGGCGTGGCGCAGGGTCAGGCCAATGTCGTCAAAACCGTTGAGCAGGCAGTATTTGCGGAAGGCCTGCACGTCAAAGGCGATTTCTTCCCCTTGTGGTTTGACAATGACCTGGCGCTCCAGATCAATCGTCAGGGCATAGCCCGGGAAGGCGGCGGCTTCGTTGAACAACTGGTCAATCTGGGCTTCGCTGAGCACGATGGGCAGCAGGCCGTTCTTGAAACTGTTGTTGAAGAAAATGTCGGCGTAGCTGGGGGCGATCAGCGCCCGGAAGCCAAATTGTTCCAGCGCCCATGGCGCGTGCTCGCGGGACGAACCGCAGCCGAAGTTCTTGCGGGCCAGCAGGATGGAGGCTCCCTGGTAGCGGGGCTGGTTCAGCACAAAGTCCGGGTTGGGGCGGCGGCTGGCCGGGTCCTGGCCGGGGTAGCCGGCGTCCAGGTAACGCCACTCGTCAAACAGGTTCTGGCCAAAGCCGGTGCGCCGGATGGATTTGAGGAACTGCTTGGGAATGATGGCATCGGTGTCCACATTCTCGCGGTCCATGGGGGCCACCAGGCCCTGGTGTACGGTAAAGGGTTTCATTTTGATCAGCTGAATTTGCGGACATCAACAAAGTGGCCGTGGATGGCTGCTGCCGCGGCCATGGCGGGGCTTACCAGGTGGGTACGTCCACCCGCACCCTGACGGCCTTCAAAGTTGCGGTTGCTGGTGGAGGCGCAGCGTTCGCCGGGCTCCAACCGATCGGCATTCATGGCCAGACACATGGAGCAGCCCGGCTCGCGCCACTCGAAGCCCGCCGCCTTGAAGATTTCGTGCAGACCTTCGCGCTCGGCCTGTTCCTTGACCAGGCCGGAGCCGGGCACCACCATGGCGAGCTTGACGTTCTTGGCCACCTTCTGGCCCAGCTTCTTGACGATGGCCGCCGCCTCGCGCATGTCTTCGATGCGGCTGTTGGTGCAGGAGCCAATGAACACCTTGTCAATGAACAGGTCGTTGAGTGCCTTGCCAGGCTCCAGGCCCATGTACACCAGAGCCCGTTCGATGGCGCCGCGCTTGTTGGCGTCCTTTTCCTTCTCGGGATCGGGTACCCGGGCGTCAATGCCCAGCACCATTTCCGGCGATGTGCCCCAGGTGACCTGCGGCACGATTTGCGCGGCATCCAGTTCGACTACGGCGTCAAAACGGGCGTCGGCGTCGGAGTGCAGGGTCTTCCAGTAGGCAACGGCCTGGTCCCACTCCACCGCGGCCGCGTCGCCGCTGGCTGCGTTGTGCCCGGGTGCCAGGGGGCGGCCGCGGACGTATTCAATGGTTTTTTCGTCCACGGCGACCAGACCGGCGCGCGCACCGGCCTCAATGGCCATGTTGCACACCGTCATGCGGCCTTCCATGCTCAGGGCGCGGATGGCCGAGCCACCGAACTCGATGGTGTAGCCGGTGCCGCCCGCCGTGCCGATTTTTCCGATGATGGCCAGCACGATGTCCTTGGCGGTGACGCCGCGCTGCAGCGTTCCTTCCACCTTGACCAGCATGTTTTTCGCCTTCTTGGCCAGCAGGGTCTGCGTGGCCATGACGTGTTCCACCTCGCTGGTGCCAATGCCGTGCGCCAGTGCGCCAAAGGCGCCATGCGTGGAGGTGTGCGAGTCGCCGCAGACCACCGTCATGCCGGGCAGGGTGGCGCCGTTCTCGGGGCCAATGACGTGGACGATGCCCTGCCGCTTGGACAGAAAGGGGAAATACGCCGCTGAGCCAAACTCGCGGATGTTGCTGTCCAGCGTGACGACCTGCTCCTTGCTGGTGGGGTCGGTGATGCCATCGTAGCCGCGCTCCCAGCCGGTGGTGGGCGTGTTGTGGTCGGCGGTGGCAACGATCGAGCTGACGCGCCAAACCTTGCGCCCGGCCTGGCGCAGGCCCTCAAAAGCCTGCGGGCTGGTCACTTCATGGACCAGATGGCGGTCGATGTAGAGCACGGCCGTGCCATCGTCTTCGGTGTGGACGACGTGTTCGTCCCAGAGCTTGTCGTAGAGGGTGTGTCCCATGGGGGTAATTCCTTGGCAATCCTAGATTTTATGCGCCATGCGATGGGGCTGCTGCAAACAAAACACCCGCCGACGTTGCCGTGCGGCGGGTGTTGGGGCTCAAGGCAAATCAGCGCTTTGCAATGGGCAGCACGTCACGCCGCTCGGAACCCGTGAACAACTGGCGGGGACGGCCGATCTTGTACTCGGGGTCGCCAATCATTTCGTTGAGCTGGGCGATCCAGCCGACGGTACGGGCCAGCGCGAAGATGGCGGTGAACAGGCTCACGGGGATGCCGATGGCGCGCTGCACGATGCCGGAGTAGAAGTCCACGTTCGGGTAGAGCTTGCGCTGCACAAAGTAGTCGTCTTCCAGGGCAATCTTTTCCAGTGCCATGGCCAGCTTGAACAGCGGGTCGTTTTCCAGGCCCAGGGCGGTCAGCACTTCCTTGCAGGTTTCCTGCATCAGCTTGGCGCGCGGGTCGTAGTTCTTGTACACGCGGTGACCAAAGCCCATCAGCTTGACGCCGGAGTTCTTGTCCTTGACCTGGTTCATGAACTCGCCGACCTTGCTGATGCCGCCCATCTTCTGGATGTCTTCCAGCATGTTCAGGCAGGCCTCGTTGGCGCCACCGTGGGAAGGTCCCCACAGGCAGGCCACGCCCGCGGCAATGGCTGCGAACGGGTTGGTGCCGGACGATCCGCACAGGCGCACGGTGGAGGTGGAGGCATTTTGCTCGTGATCGGCGTGCAACGTGAAGATGCGGTCCAGCGCGCGTTCGATGACGGGGTTGACCACGTACTCCTCGCAGGGCGTGGCAAACATCATGTGCATGAAGTTGCCGGCGTAGCTCAGGTTGTTCTTGGGGTACATGAACGGCTGACCGACGCTGTACTTGTAGGCCATGGCCACCAGAGTGGGCATCTTCGCGATCAGGCGGATGGCCGCAATTTCGCGATGCTCGGGGTTGTTGATGTCGGTGCTGTCATGGTAGAAGGCCGACAGTGCGCCAACCAGGCCGGTCATGATGGCCATGGGGTGGGCGTCACGGCGGAAGCCGCGCAGGAAGAACTGCATCTGCTCGTTGACCATGGTGTGGTTGGACACACGCTTGGTGAACTCGGCCTTGCCCGCCGCGTTGGGCAGGTTTCCGTACAGCAACAGGTGGCAGGTTTCCAGGAAGTCGCAGTTGGTGGCCAGCTGCTCAATGGGGTAGCCGCGGTACAGCAGCTCACCCTTGTCGCCATCGATGTAGGTGATGGCGGACTGGCAGGACGCCGTGGACAGGAAGCCCGGGTCGTAGGTAAACATGCCGGTTTGGGCATACAGCTTACGGATGTCAACGACATCCGGACCGACGCTGCCCTGGTAAACCGGCAGTTCGACGCTGGGACTGCCGTTACTGAACGACAGGGTGGCTTTGTTGTCAGCTAACTTCATTTTCGACCTTTCAACGGATTTCTCTCAACATACTTACTATTTCTGTCACATCGTCGCGGACCAGATCCGGGTTGACTTGTGCCAGTGTCTTGCGTGCCAGATGGAGGTCCAGCAAATCGTAATCACTCAGGTCCATCAGCAAGCTCAGCGCACCGGCCTGGCGGACCGTCAGCGTATCGGCGTAGCGCTCGAAAAACCGCTCCACGTAGAGGTCGTTTTCGAGCAGCCCCCGGCGGCACCGCCATCTGAGCTTGCTCAGGCCCCGCTCATCCAGCAGCTGGTTTTCGTCTTGCATGAATGGTGTGCGTCAGATGGTTCGGTGAACCATCATTTCCTTGATCTTGCCAATGGCCTTGGTGGGGTTCAGACCCTTGGGGCAGACATCGACGCAATTCATGATGCTGTGGCAGCGGAACAGGCGATACGGATCTTCCAGATTGTCCAGACGCGCGCCGGTGGCTTCGTCGCGGCTGTCCGCCAGGAAGCGGTAGGCTTGCAGCAGGCCGGCAGGACCTACGAACTTGTCGGGGTTCCACCAGAAGCTGGGGCAGCTGGTGGAGCAGCTGGCGCACAGAATGCACTCGTACAGGCCGTTGAGCTCTTCGCGCTCTTCGGGCGACTGCAGGCGTTCCTTCTCGGGCGGCAGGCTGTCATTGATCAGGTAAGGCTTGATCGAGTTGTACTGCTTGAAGAACTGGGTCATGTCCACGATCAGGTCGCGGATGACCGGCAGGCCGGGCAGGGGCTTGAGAACGATCGTGCCGGGCAGCGTGTTCATGTTGGTCAGGCAGGCCAGACCGTTCTTGCCATTGATGTTCATGGCGTCTGAACCACACACGCCTTCGCGGCAGGAGCGGCGGTACGAGATGGTGGGGTCCAGTTCCTTGAGCTTGAGCAGGGCGTCCAGCAGCATGCGCTCATGGCCGTCGAGCTCGATCTCGATGGTCTCCATGTAGGGCTTGGCGTCCTTGTCCGGATCGTAGCGGTAGATTTGGAATGTGCGTTTTTGCATGTTTCTTCTCTCGTGGGGCTACGGTTTAGAACGTCCGGACCTTGGGTGGGACGCTGTCCACCGTCAGGGGCTTGAGGTTGACGGGCTTGTAATCCAGGCGGCTGCCTTCGCTGTACCACAGGGTGTGCTTGAGCCACTCCTTGTCGTTGCGGCCGAGTGGGAACTCAGCGTGGTCCGCATCGTGCTCGTAGTCGTACACGGTGTGGGCGCCACGGCATTCCGTACGGGCAGCGGCGGATGTCATGGTGGCCTGGGCCACTTCGATCAGGTTGTCGACTTCCAGCGCTTCGATGCGGGCCGTGTTGAACACCTTGGACTTGTCCTGCAGGGTCACACCCGAGACGCGTTCGCGCAGGGCGGCAATCTTCTTCACGCCTTCGTCCATGCTGGCCTGGGTGCGGAACACGCCGGCGTGCTGTTGCATGGTCGAGCGGATGTCGCCGGCCAGTGCCTGCGAGTAGGTTCCGCCGGTCGATTTGTCCAACTGGTTCAGGCGCTCCAGCGTGCGGTCAGCGGCATCGGCTGGCAGTGGCTTGTGCTCCTTGTTCTTGTTGTTGAACTCGACGATGTGGCGACCGGCAGCCTTGCCGAACACCAGCAGGTCCAACAGGGAGTTGGTGCCCAGGCGGTTGGCGCCGTGCACGCTCACGCAGGCGCATTCGCCCACGGCGTACAGGCCATTGATCACGGCGTTGTGCACACCGTTGGCCTGGGTTACGACCTGGCCGTTGATGTTGGTGGGGACGCCACCCATCTGGTAGTGGATGGTGGGGACAACCGGAATGGGTTCGCGGGTGATGTCCACGTTGGCGAAATTGACGCCGATTTCGTACACCGAGGGCAGACGCTTGTGGATGGTCTCGGCGCCCAGGTGGTCGAGCTTGAGCAGCACGTAGTCCTTGTTCGGACCGCAGCCACGGCCTTCCTTGATTTCCTGGTCCATGGAGCGGGACACGAAGTCACGCGGGGCCAGATCCTTCAGCGTGGGCGCGTAACGCTCCATGAAGCGCTCACCGTTGCTGTTGAGCAAAATGGCGCCTTCGCCGCGGCAGCCTTCGGTCAGCAGCACGCCAGCACCGGCCACGCCGGTGGGGTGGAATTGCCAGAACTCCATGTCCTGCAGCGGAATGCCGGCACGTGCGGCCATACCCAGGCCGTCGCCGGTGTTGATGAAGGCGTTGGTCGATGCGGCGAAGATGCGGCCGGCACCACCGGTGGCCAGCAGCACGGTTTTGGCTTCCAGCACGTACAGGTCGCCGGTTTCCATTTCAATGGCGGTCACGCCGACCACGTCGCCGTCAGCGTCGCGGATCAGGTCCAGGGCCATCCACTCGACGAAGAAGTTGGTCTTGGCCTTGACGTTCTGCTGGTACAGGGTGTGCAGCATGGCGTGACCGGTACGGTCCGCCGCGGCACAGGCGCGCTGCACGGGCTTTTCGCCGTAGTTGGCGGTGTGGCCGCCGAATGGGCGCTGGTAGATGGTGCCATCGGGGTTGCGGTCGAACGGCATGCCGAAGTGTTCCAGTTCGTACACAACCTTGGGTGCTTCGCGGCACATGAATTCGATGGCATCCTGGTCGCCGAGCCAGTCGGAGCCCTTGATGGTGTCGTAGAAGTGGTAGTGCCAGTTGTCCTCGGACATGTTGCCCAGCGAAGCGCTGACGCCACCCTGTGCCGCCACGGTGTGCGAGCGGGTGGGGAACACTTTGGACAGCGAGGCCACGTTGAGGCCGGCGTTGGAGAGTTCGAGTGCGGCGCGCATGCCGGAGCCGCCGGCGCCGACGATGACGACGTCGAACTTGCGCTTGGTGATATTGGCTTTGGTGTAGGTCATGGTGGTATCAGTCTTGTGTGTCGGGTAGCGTCAGGCTCAAAGGCGCCACAGGACTTGAATGGCCCAGCCCGCGCAACCCACGAGCCAGACAATGGAGAAAACTTGCAGCGACAAACGCACGGAAACGGGCTTGATGTAGTCCATCAGGATTTCGCGCAGACCCACCCACGCGTGGTAGAGCAGGGAGACGATGACGACGAAGGTCAGTGTCTTCATCCACTGGGCGGAAAAAATACCGGCCCATTTCGCGTAGCCGATGGCGCCCTTGGTGAAGATCACCTGGGCCAGCACGATCAGGGTGAAGAGTGCCATCAGAACACCGGTGACGCGTTGGGCGAGCCAATCGCGCAGACCGTAGTGCGCACCGACGACGACGCGCTTGGAGCCATAGTTAACAGACATGATCAGTTCCTGGAAAAATTAAACGGGGCGGATTGCTGTGCGCTCGGGCCGTTCAGTACAGGCCGAACAGCTTGGCGCCAAGAACCACGGTCAGGGTCAGGCTCAACACCAGAACCAGCCGGGCGGTTTTGAAGCCGGCTTCCTTGCTGACGGTGTGGAAAATATCCATGCGGATGTGGCGCATGCCGGCAAAGAAGTGGTGCAGGTAGGCCCAGATCAATGCGAGAGCCACCAGCTTGACGAGCACGCCTGGAATGAAGCCGACACCGGCATTGAATGCCGAGGTAAAGCGCGCGAAGGAAATTTCCGAACTCAGCGAGGTGTCAAACATCCAGATGATGAAGGGCATCAGCAGGAACATGATGAGACCGCTGGCGCGGTGCATGCCGGAAACCAGGGATGCCAGCGGCCAACGGTAGCTGGGCAGATCCTTGAAGGCATTGAGGTTGCGAAACTCAGGTCGCTTGGAGCGGGGGGAGGAGCTAAGCTCTGTCATGGGTGGGCTTTCTAGGATGATTTTGTTTTGTAATTATTGACGCTACGGGCCAAAATTCTATTGCACCGCAGCAGCCTGACGCTGGACTTGCATCAACAAACCGTTCAATTTAGCGCATTTCGGTAGTAATGTGTGTTGGTGAGGTATAAACCGCGCCGCATTTCCATGGGCGCATCGTTGTAGGTGTAGGCAATGCGCTCCACGCTGAGCAGCGGTGTCTGGGGGGCAATTTTCAGCAATTCGCATTGCTCGGTCTCGGGCAGCACCGCGCGCAATTTTTCTTCGGCGCGGACCATGCGCACGCCGAATTCGGTTTCAAACAGCGCGTACATCGGGCCGTCGTAGTCGGCCAGTCGTTCGGCCGTCAGCCCCTTGAAGGGCGTGGCCGGCAGCCAGAGGTCTTCCAGAATGGTGGGCACGCCGGCAAACGACAGCACGCGACGCACCTGCAGCACGGCGTCTCCCGCGCGCAGGGCCAGCGCACGGGCCACATCGGCGGATGCGCGGCAGCGTTTGCAATCGATGATCCTGCGCTGTGCAGGTCCTTCGCTGTTGGGGTCGCCATTGTCGGGAATCAGCTTGAGAAAGCGGTACTGGACATGGTGCTCGGCGTGCGTGGCAACAAAGGTGCCCTTGCCCTGGCGGCGCACCAGCAGGTTTTCCGCTGCCAGCTCGTCAATGGCCTTGCGCACCGTGCCCTGGCTGACTTTGAAGCGCGTTGCCAGCTCAATTTCGCTGGGGATGGCGGCGCTGGGTTTCCATTCGCCGGACTGCAGGCTTTGCAGCATCAGGACCTTGATCTGCTGGTACAGCGGGCTGAAGGCCGGCGTGGCCTGCACGGCCACCGGCGCACCGGCATCCCCGCTGGAAGCGGGTGCGCTGTCGCTGAAGTAAGGAGGCGTTGCAGACATGAAATGGGGTCAAAAAGTCAGCTTCGAGTCAGTCTCAAATTGATGTCGAATCATATCTTATATAAGACATAAGACAAATTGACTTTGCGGCAATTTCAAGGGTACACTCGCCCGCATTCTGCGTGACCTGGTCTTTCGCCCGGGTTCCCGGACCGACACCGTTTTCACAACCTTCCTGGAGTTCTTACCATGAGCAAAAAACCCGTTCGCGTTGCCGTTACCGGCGCCGCTGGCCAAATCGGCTACGCCATCCTGTTCCGTATCGCTTCCGGCGAAATGCTGGGTAAAGACCAGCCCATCGTTCTGAGCTTGCTGGAAGTGCCGGTTGAGAAGGCCCAGCAAGCCCTGCAGGGCGTGATCATGGAACTGCAAGACTGCGCATTCCCCCTGTTGGTGGGCATCGAAGCGCACAGCGATCCCATGACCGCATTCAAGGATGTGGACTATGCGTTGCTGATCGGTTCGCGCCCCCGCGGCCCTGGCATGGAACGCGCCGAACTGTTGGCCGTGAACGCCGAGATTTTCACGGCTCAGGGCAAGGCCTTGAACGCCGTGGCCAGCCGTGACGTGCGCGTGCTGGTGGTGGGCAACCCCGCCAACACCAACGCCTACATCGCCATGAAGAGCGCGCCTGACCTGCCACGCAAGAACTTCACCGCCATGCTGCGTCTGGACCACAACCGCGCCTTGAGCCAGTTGGCCGACAAGACCGGCAAGGCCGTGGCCGACATCGAGAAGATGGCCGTGTGGGGCAACCACTCGCCCACCATGTACGCAGACTACCGCTTCGCCACCATCAACGGCCAAAGCGTGAAAGACATGATCAACGACGCCGACTGGAATGCCAACACCTTCCTGCCCACCGTGGGCAAGCGTGGTGCGGCCATCATCGCTGCCCGTGGCGTGTCGTCCGCTGCTTCGGCTGCCAACGCTGCCATCGACCACATGCGCGACTGGGCCCTGGGCACCAACGGCAAGTGGGTCACCATGGGTATTCCGTCGGATGGCCAGTACGGCATCCCCAAGGACACCATGTTCGGTTTTGCCGTGACCTGCGAAGGCGGCGAATACAAGCTGGTCGAAGGCCTGCCCGTTGACGCATTCAGCCAGGAATGCATCAACAAGACCCTGAAAGAACTGCAAGACGAGCAAGCGGGCGTCGCCCACCTGCTGTAAGCCGTGACACATCCGCGCGACGTACTGCTGGGTGCCCAAGGTGCTGCGGGCTTGTTGCCCGTATGCGACCACTACAGCGGCGTCGAAGCGCGGATGGTCAAAAGCCTGCAATTGCAGGCGGAGATGGCGCAGGAGTTCGGTGTCAGCGTCTTTGACGTGACACTGGACTGTGAAGACGGAGCCCCTGTGGGGGGCGAAAAAGAGCAGGCCCATCGGGTCTGCGCCCTTGCCAATACTGCGCAGGCGGCTACAAATTCCATAGCAGACATTCCGTTGCGCCGGGTTGGTGTCCGGCTGCATGCCGTGGACCATGCGGCCTTTGCGTCGGATGTCGAGATCGTCGTGGGCGGCGCCGGTCGGGCCCTGAGCTACGTCATGATTCCCAAGGTGGAGTCACGCGCCGACGTCGAGCGCGCCGTGGCGGCGGTGGATGCCGCCTTGCAGCCTGCCGCGCACGCCACGCCCTTGCCGCTGCACGTGCTGATTGAGTCGCCCGCTGCGGTGCACCACGCGTTCGACATTGCGGCGCATCCCCGGGTGCAGTCCCTGAGTTTTGGATTGATGGATTTTGTGTCGGCCCACGCAGGCGCGATTCCCTCGGCGGCCATGGGCCTGCGTCCGCTGGATGACAGCCACACGCTGGACCAGTTTCACCACCCGCTTGTGGTGCGTGCCAAGATGGAAATCGCCAGCGCAGCCCACGCCTATGGAAAAGTCCCTTCGCACTGTGTGGTGACCGAATTGCGCGATGCTGCACGCACGGAGTACGCGGCCCGAACCGCCGCCACGGCGCTGGGGTACACCCGGATGTGGAGCATTCACCCCGACCAGATTCGCCCCATTGTGCGGGCTTTTACCCCTGCTGCCGAAGAGGTGGAGTTGGCGGCGCATATCGTGCTGGAAGCCGCTCGCCAGGAGTGGGCGCCCATTGCGGTGCAGGGTAAGCTGCATGACCGGGCAAGTTTCCGGTATTTCTGGCAGGTTCTGGAGCGCGCCCACCAAACGGGGTGCGTGCTGCCGGAACCGGTACGTGTCTATTTCCCGACCCGGGTTCACTAAACGAGGACGATGACCATGTTGAAACACGCATTGACGGGTTTGCTGCTGCTGGCAGCGGTGGCTGCACAGGCGCAAACACAGGTGGCCAAGGTGGACGCGAAAGCGCGTGCCAAGGCCGTGCGCCATTCTGCAAAAGCACCGGTTCACCCGGCGCCCGTCGTCGAGGAGCTGGCGCCTGCGGCGTTGTCGCCCGAGCAAATGGCGATCGCCAAGAAGGTGCTGGTCGGCAAGATCCCGTGCGAGCTGGCGGTGAACGTCACCATGACCCCGGATGCCCGCTCGGCGGGGCGCTTCCTGCTGGAGATGGGGCACGAGAAATTCGTGATGACTCCGGTGGTGACCACGACCGGAGCCGTGCGGCTGGAAGATGCCGCTTCGGGAGCGGTGTGGATCCAGGTGGCCAACAAATCCATGCTGATGAACCAGAAGCTGGGCAAACGCCTGGCCGATGCCTGCACGCATCCGGAGCAGCTGCTGGTGGCGCAGGCCATGGAGCGCTCTCCGGTGCCCGGCTTGCTGGATGACCCCAAGGCCGCGCCTGCACCCGCACCCGTGACCACGAAGGCCCCGGTACGGAAAGTCCTTGCTGCTGCTACTGAATAAATAGCATCCTACGCCCTGTTTTCGGGGCTCAATGAATTCTTATTGCCTAAAAAAGGAGTTAACCATGTTGCAAACCTACCGTGACCATGTGGCCGAACGCGCCGCGTTGGGCATTCCCCCGCTGCCCCTGTCTGCCCAGCAGACGGCCCAGCTGATTGAACTCTTGAAGAACCCGCCCAAAGGGGAAGAGGCAACTTTGGTCGAGTTGATCACCCACCGCGTGCCGGCTGGTGTGGACGATGCTGCCAAGGTCAAGGCCAGCTACCTGGCCGCCGTGGCCCACGGCACCGAAAAGTGCGCCCTGATTTCCCGCGCCCGTGCGACCGAACTGCTGGGCACCATGCTGGGCGGTTACAACATCAGCCCCATGGTGGATCTGCTCGATGACGCTGCCGTGGCAGCCGAGGCCGCTGAAGGCCTGAAGAAAACCCTGCTGATGTTCGACCAGTTCCATGACGTCAAGGAAAAGGCCGACAAGGGCAACACCTTCGCCAAGGCTGTGTTGCAAAGCTGGGCCGATGCCGAGTGGTTCACCAGCCGTCCCGAAGTGCCCAAGAGCATCACCGTCACCATCCTGAAGGTGACCGGCGAAACCAATACCGACGACCTGTCGCCCGCGCCCGACGCCTGGAGCCGCCCCGACATCCCGTTGCACGCTTTGGCCATGCTGAAGAACAAGCGCGACGGCATCACGCCCGAAGAAGACGGCAAGCGTGGCCCGGTGAAGTTCATCGAAGACCTGCGCGCCCGTGGCAACCTGGTGGCCTATGTCGGCGACGTGGTCGGTACCGGTTCTTCCCGCAAGTCCGCTACCAACTCCGTGCTGTGGTTCACCGGTGAAGACATTCCTTACGTGCCGAACAAGCGTTTCGGTGGCGTCTGCCTGGGCACCAAGATTGCCCCCATTTTCTACAACACCATGGAAGATGCCGGCGCTTTGCCCATCGAGCTGGATGTGAACCAGATGAACATGGGCGACGTGGTCGAACTGCGTCCCTACGACGGCAAGGCGTTCAAGGACGGCAAGGAAATCGCGTCCTTCCAGGTCAAGAGCGATGTGCTGTTTGACGAAGTGCGCGCCGGTGGCCGCATCCCCCTGATCATCGGCCGTGGCTTGACCGCCAAGGCGCGCGAAGCCCTGGGTCTGAAGCCTTCCACCCTGTTCCGCCTGCCCCAGAACCCAGCTGACACCAAGAAGGGTTTCAGCCTGGCACAGAAGATGGTCGGCCGTGCCTGCGGTCTGCCCGAAGGCCAGGGCGTGCGCCCCGGTACCTACTGCGAACCCAAGATGACCTCCGTGGGCTCGCAAGACACCACCGGCCCGATGACACGCGACGAGCTGAAAGACCTGGCCTGCCTGGGCTTCAGCGCCGATCTGGTGATGCAATCCTTCTGCCACACGGCTGCGTACCCCAAGCCCGTGGACGTGAAGATGCACCACGAGCTGCCCGAGTTCATCAGCACCCGCGGCGGCGTGGCCCTGCGTCCTGGTGACGGCGTGATCCACTCTTGGCTCAACCGCCTGCTGTTGCCCGACACCGTGGGCACCGGTGGCGACAGCCACACGCGTTTCCCCATCGGCATCAGCTTCCCCGCCGGCTCCGGCCTGGTGGCGTTTGCCGCCGCTACCGGTGTCATGCCTTTGGACATGCCCGAGTCCGTGCTGGTGCGCTTCAAGGGCAAGATGCAAAACGGCATCACCCTGCGTGACTTGGTGAACGCGATTCCGCTGTACGCCATCAAGGCCGGCCTGCTGACCGTCGAGAAGAAGGGCAAGAAGAACATCTTCTCCGGCCGCATCCTCGAAATCGAAGGTCTGCCTGATTTGAAGGTGGAGCAGGCGTTTGAGCTGTCCGACGCGTCGGCCGAGCGTTCCGCTGCCGGTTGCTCCGTGCACCTGAACAAGGAACCGATCATCGAGTACATCAACAGCAACATCACCATGATGAAGTGGATGATTGCCAATGGTTACTCCGATGCCCGCACCCTGGCGCGCCGCATTGCAGCCCAGGAAGCCTGGTTGAAGAACCCCCAGTTGCTCAAGGGCGACGCCGACGCGGACTACGCTGCCGTGATCGAAATCGACTTGGCTGACATCCACGAGCCCATCCTGGCATGCCCCAACGATCCGGACGATGTGAAGACATTGGCTGAAGTCGCCGGCACCAAGATCGACGAAGTGTTCATCGGTTCCTGCATGACCAACATCGGTCACTTCCGTGCCGCATCCAAGCTGATGGAAGGCAAGCGCGACATTCCGGTCAAGCTGTGGATTGCACCGCCGACCAAGATGGACGCCAAGCAGTTGAGCGACGAAGGCCACTACGGCATTCTGGGCGGTGCTGGTGCCCGCATGGAAATGCCGGGTTGCAGTCTGTGCATGGGCAACCAGGCCCAGGTCAAGCAGGGCGCGACGGTGTTCTCCACCTCCACGCGCAACTTCCCCAACCGTCTGGGCAAGGACAGCAATGTTTACCTGGGTTCGGCTGAGTTGGCCGCCATCTGCTCCAAGCTGGGTCGCATTCCGACCAAGGCCGAGTACCTGGCCGACATGGGCGTGTTGACCGCTGCCAGCGACAAGGTGTACCAGTACCTGAACTTTGACAAGATCGGCGATTACACCGACGCTGCTGCCACCGTGAAGGATGGCGTTGCCGCCTGATCCGTCCAGCGGGTACTAGCGTGACAAAGGGCCCCGCAGCTACTGCTGCGGGGCCCTTTTTTATTGGTGTCCGCCGATAATTGCCGCATGCATTTTCTATCCACACTCCCTTATTCCCTGCAAACGGTGTGTCTGCTGATAGCCAGCAATGTCTTCATGACGTTTGCCTGGTACGGGCATCTCAGGAATATGGCTTCGGCGCCGTGGTATCTGGCGGCCCTGGTCAGCTGGGGGATTGCGCTGTTTGAATACCTGCTGCAGGTGCCGGGCAACCGGATCGGGTTCCAGCAGGCCGGTTTTTCGGTGGCGCAACTCAAGATCACGCAGGAAGTCGTTACCCTGAGTGTGTTTGTGCCGTTTGCCATGGTGTACCTGGGCGAGCCGCTCAAGCTGGATTACCTGTGGGCCGGGCTGTGTATGGTGGGCGCGGTGTACTTTATTTTCAGAAGCGGCTGAGCCCCCGGCCGGTGGGGTGCGTGCGGGCGGTTAAACTTCTGCGTCTTGAAAACGTCAAGATGTGTTGGTACTTCGGTTGAGGAGAATGAGATGTTGTTTGGAAAACTTTTGCCGCGCGAAGGCAATTTTTTTGAGATGTTCAACCAGCACGCGGATCGCATTGTGGAAGCTGCGCAGGCGTTTTCCAAGTTGGTTGCCAATTACAACGATCTGGATTTGCGGGCCAAGTACAACCAGGAAGTGGACGACGCCGAGCGGGCCGCTGACCGTGTGACGCACGAGTGCAACAAGGCCATCCACATCACGTTCATCACACCCATCGACCGCGAGCAGATTCACTCGCTCATCAACACCATGGACGATGTGGCCGACCTGATTCAGGACTCCGCCGAAACCATGGCGCTGTATGACGTGCACCACATGACCGAGGAGATCACCCGCCTGACCGATTTGAGTGTCAAGTGCTGCGAGCGCCTGCGCGATGCGGTCAAGTTGCTGGGCAATATTGCAGACCAGTCCACGGCCGAGGCGGCGCTCAAGACCTGCGAGGAAATTGACCGGCTGGAGTCCGATGCCGACCGCGTCATGCGCACGGCCATGAGCAAGCTGTTTCGCGAGGAGCCGGATGTGCGGGAGGTCATCAAGCTCAAGGCGATCTACGAATTGCTGGAGACCATTACGGACAAGTGCGAAGACGTTGCCAACGTCATTGAGGGCATCGTCCTCGAGAATTCCTGAACCCGGCTGGCTATACGATTATGGAAACCGTACAAGCGGCCCTGTGGGTGGTTGTCATGCTGGTGGTGCTGGCGTTCCTGTTTGACTTCATGAACGGGTTTCATGACGCCGCCAATTCGATTGCCACGGTGGTGTCGACGGGGGTGTTGAAACCGGCTCAGGCCATTCTTTTCGCGGCGTTCTTCAATGTAATTGCCATTTTCATCTTCCACCTGAGTGTCGCTGCCACGGTAGGCAAGGGCATTGTGCAGCCGGGGGTGGTCGACACCCACGTGGTGTTCGGCGCCCTGGTGGGCGCCATTACCTGGAACGTGATCACCTGGTACTACGGCATTCCCAGCAGTTCATCCCACGCCTTGATTGGCGGCATTGTGGGCGCCGTGATTGTCAAGGCGGGGGCGGGGGCGCTGGTTTCCGCCGGCATTCTCAAGACCGTGGCCTTCATTTTTGTGTCGCCGCTGCTGGGCTTCGTGTTGGGCTCGCTGATGATGGTGGCGGTGGCCTGGATTTTCCGCCGGACACGACCCTCGCGGGTGGACAAGTGGTTTCGGCATCTGCAATTGGTGTCCGCGGGTGCCTACAGCCTGGGCCACGGGGGCAATGACGCGCAAAAGACCATTGGCATCATCTGGATGCTGCTGATTGCCACCGGCTATGCGGCGGCGGCCGACAAGGCGCCACCCATGTGGGTCATCATCTGCTGCTACACGGCCATTGGCCTGGGCACCATGTTTGGTGGCTGGCGGATCGTGAAGACCATGGGGCAGCGCATTACCAAGCTCAAGCCGGTGGGCGGGTTTTGTGCCGAGACCGGCGGAGCCATCACCTTGTTCCTGGCCACGGCGCTGGGCATCCCGGTGTCCACCACGCACACGATCACCGGTGCGATCGTGGGGGTGGGTTCCACACAGCGCGCCAGTGCAGTGCGCTGGGGGGTGGCGGGCAACATCATCTGGGCCTGGATATTGACCATCCCCGCCAGCGCGTTCGTTGCCGCAATCGCCTACTGGATCAGTCTCCAGATTTTTTAACGCGTTCCGGCTGGGAGATGCTCCGTGCTTCTTCCACCTGGTACTCGAAGTAGTGCTGGAAGCTGAAGGCCAGGCTGGCCATCAGAACGGTGGTTCCCACCAGCAGCGATGCCGCCAGCGCACCGATCGTGAGCCAGTTGGTTTGGCCGCTCGGTGCGTCAGCCGGCGTATCTGGGTTGAAACGCTGGTTCCATTTCTCGGCGGTCATAAGGCCGTACACAA
This sequence comes from Rhodoferax sp., assembly GCA_049301075.1. Classification (GTDB taxonomy): domain Bacteria; phylum Pseudomonadota; class Gammaproteobacteria; order Burkholderiales; family Burkholderiaceae_C; genus Allorhodoferax. The sequence goes on along the minus strand of JBAQKO010000429.1, from coordinate 15,488 downwards.
TGGCCGTGAGTGCACAGCCCGCCATGGTAAAGCCCAGCAAGGGAATCAGCGCCCAACTCCAGTGGTCATCCAGTCCCAGCGTGCGGGCGCGCTGCACCCCGTACAGGCCCAGCAAGGTGGGTAGCGGGAGCATCCAGCCCAGTTTGTCGGAGAACCCCTGCAGGTAGAAGCGGTGCAGCCCCAGCGGCCCACCGACAAATGCGGTCCAGGCCGCCACGGTTTTGTTTTTCATGCGGCCAATTGTGCCGGAGCGCTGCTGCTGCCCATGCCCAGGGTACGGTCCATCAGGACCACGTCCAGCCAGCGGTCGAATTTCCAGCCGCAGTTGGCCAGAACCCCTACGTGGGTGAAGCCGCAGGCGCGGTGCACGCCGATGGAGCCCAGGTTGGAGGAGTCGCCAATCACGGCAATGAGTTTGCGCACGCCGGCGCGCTCGGCCTGTGCCATCAGCTCCTCCAGCAGCAGGCGGCCCAGTCCCCGTCCGTGCGCCTGCGGGGCCAGGTAAATGGAGTCCTCCGCCGAATACCGGTAGGCGGGACGGGGCTTGAACCAGTTGCAATAGGCAAACCCGATGACGCCGCCGCTGGCGTCTTCGACCACTAGGTAGGGTAGCCCCTTGGACAGCACGTCGGCCCGGCGGCTGGCCATCTCCGGCTCGGTGGGCGGTGTCGTCTCGAAAGTTCCGGTTCCGTGGAGCACGTGGTGGGCATAAATGGCGGTGATGGTGCCAACATCGGAATCACGGCTAGGACGAATTTTTGTCATGGATACAGGAAACGTTATAATGTGAGGCTATTCAGAGTGTCACTGGCCGGGTGGTCAGTTGCGTGTCTCAACTTTGAATTTAATGGCTGGAAGCAATTTCTGCCACCCAAAGGATTAATTATGGTCGTCATTCGACTCGCCCGTGGCGGTGCTAAGGCTCGCCCGTTTTTCAACATTGTTGTCGCTGACAAGCGTACACGCCGTGATGGCCGTTTCATTGAGCGCATCGGTTTTTACAACCCAAGCGCAACCGCCAGTGAAGAAAGCATCCGCATTGCCCAGGATCGCCTGACGTACTGGCAAGGCGTGGGCGCCCAGGCATCCCCCACGGTGGAACGCCTGATTCAACAAGCCGCCAAAAAAGCCGCGTAATGTGTTGATGCCGACGGACCGGATGCTCCGGTTCGCGGCTCACCGAGGCCCTTTGCCCATGCTACCCGGACTCGAACCTGCTGAATTGCCGGCGGATGCCATCGAAGTCGGGAGGGTGGCAGACGCCTGGGGCATCAAGGGCTGGTTCAAGGTCCTGCCCTACAGCGCCGATCCCGAGGCGCTTTTTTCTTCCAAGCACTGGTTTCTTTTGCCCACCGAAAAAGGCGTCAAGACTTTTTCGGGTACCGCCCAGCTGGCGGTCAAGGAAATCAAGGAACACTCCGATTCCGTGGTTGCCTGTGCCCAGGGTGTGGACGACCGCACTGCGGCGGAGGCCCTGCGGGGTGCACGCATTTTTGTCGCCCGGTCGAGCTTCCCGACCGCTGGGGATGGCGAGTATTACTGGGTCGACCTGATTGGCCTGGATGTCGTGAACCGCCAGGATGAACCGCTCGGTTCCGTGCGGGAGTTGCTCTCCACCGGTCCGCAAACCGTGCTGGTGCTGGAGTACCCGCAGGACGGAAAAACCGGCGAACGCATGATTCCGTTCGTCTCGGCGTATGTGGACGATGTCGATCTGAAGGCCCGCCGCATTCGTGTGGACTGGCAAACCGACTACTAAGCCCCGGGCGCATGCGCTTCGATGTCGTCACCCTGTTTCCGGAACTGTTTGCCCCCTTTCTGACGGTGGGCGTGACCCGACGCGCCTTCGAGTCGCGGCAGGTCGATGTGCAGTTTGCCAATCCCCGCGATTTCGCTGCCGGCAATTACCGCCGCGTGGATGACCGCCCGTTTGGCGGTGGTCCCGGCATGGTGATGATGGCCGAACCCCTGGACAAGGCCATCGATCAGATCCGTTCGGTGCGCCAGGACAACGCCCCGGTGGTGCTGTTTTCTCCCATTGGCAAGCGGCTGGACCACACGGCGGTCCAGCGCTGGTCGGGCAGTAGCGGCGCCATTTTGCTGTGCGGCCGGTACGAGGGGCTGGACCAGCGCTTCATTGACACCCGGGTGGATGAGCAGATCAGCTTGGGGGATTTTGTGCTGTCGGGCGGTGAAATCGCTGCCATGGCCTTGCTGGACGCCGTGGCTCGCTTGCAGCCGGGTGTGCTGTCCGATCCGGACAGCCACCAGTTCGACAGTTTCAATCCGTCGCTGGACGGTTTGCTGGATTGTCCGCATTACACGCGCCCCGAGGTGTGGCAGGACCAGCAGGTGCCACAGGTCCTGCTGTCGGGCCACCATGAAAATATTGAACGCTGGCGGCGCGACCAGCGTCTGCGGCTAACCGCCCTGCACCGGCCGGATCTACTGGACGCCGCCCGCAAGGCAGGGCAGCTGGGGCCGGCCGACGAGGCGGTTTTGTCAGGTCGGCGTTGACTTTGCTATAATGGCGGGCTAACCGATCCTCTGCATGGCCAAAGCGAAGCTTGCTTTGCTCGATTGACATCAATTCCGATGCTGGCGCTTGCACGATCACGAAGGAAATCATGAACCTGATTCAAACTCTCGAACAAGAAGAAATTGCCCGTCTGGGCAAGACCATCCCCGAATTCGCTCCCGGCGACACCGTCGTGGTCAGCGTCAACGTGGTTGAAGGTACCCGCAAGCGCGTCCAGGCCTACGAAGGTGTGGTCATCGCCAAGCGTAACCGTGGTCTGAACAGCGGCTTTATCGTTCGCAAGATCTCCAGCGGCGAAGGCGTGGAGCGCACGTTCCAGACCTACAGCCCGCTGATCGCCAGCATTGAAGTCAAGCGCCGCGGTGATGTGCGCCGTGCCAAGCTGTACTACCTGCGTGACCGCAGCGGCAAGTCGGCACGTATCAAGGAAAAACTGCCAGCCAAGAAGACCGCCGCGTAATAACAACGCGCCTGTTTTCCCAGGAACCGCCCGGCGCAAGCTTGTGGCGGTTTTTTTATGAGCACCTTACCGTCGTTTGATCCGCGCAGCGTCCCGGTGGTTGGCATTGACGACCACCTGCCCAAGGTGCGCCCGCAAGCCTTGCTGCCGCAGGCGCTCATGCAGCGCTTTGCGAATCCCCCGGTGTGGACGCCGGAGTTGCGGGCCGAAGGGCGCTTCTCGGAGCGCGCGCCCTTGCATGCCTCCGTGCTGGTGCCGCTGGTCATGTACGGCGATCACCTGACCGTGCTGCTGACGGAGCGCACCACACACCTCTCCAGCCATTCGGGCCAGGTCGCCTTTCCGGGCGGCAAGGCCGACCCGGAGGATCCCAACGCCACGGTCACGGCGTTGCGCGAGGCGGAAGAGGAAATCGGACTGGCCCGGCATTTCGTGGAGGTGCTGGGCGAGTTGCCCACCTACACCACGGGCAGCGCCTTCATCGTGACGCCGGTAGTGGCCCTGGTGCATCCGGGGTTCGAAATTGTTCCCAACCCCCATGAAGTGGCCGATGTGTTTGAAGTGCCCCTGGATTTCCTGATGGATCCCGCGCACCACCGCCGCCACGCGGTGGATTGGGCGGGGCAGCGGCGTGAATGGCTGTCCATGCCCTACGTGGATGCCAAGGCCGAGCGGTTCATCTGGGGAGCCACTGCGGGCATGCTGCGCAACTTTTACCGCTTTTTACTGGACTGAAAGCACCCGGTATGCCGGTTCGGCTCGCTATGATTAGCCCATGAGTTTCATTTCCATTTTATTTGCGCTGCTTCTGGAACAGGCCCGCCCCTTGGCTCCTGGCAATCCGGTGCATGGCAGTGTGAGAAATTGGGTGCGCTGGGTCGTGCGCAATCTGGATACCGGCAAGCCCCACCATGGCTGGCTGGCATGGTGGGTGGCCGTTGCTGTGCCGGCCGTGCTGGTGTGCGCCGTCCACTGGCTGCTGGTGTGGTTGGTGGGCTGGGTGGCCGCAGTGGTCTGGAGCGTGGCCATTCTGTATTCGACGCTGGGCTTTCGCCAGTTCAGCCACCACTTCACGGAAATCCGCGACGCGCTGCTGGCCGGAGACGAAGACCTGGCGCGCCAGCGGCTGGCCCACTGGATGCACATCGATGCCAGCGCCTTGCCGCGCAGCGAGATTGTGCGGCATGTCATCGAACACTCTGTGCTCAGTGCCCATCGCCATGTGTTCGGCGTACTGGCCTGGTATTCGTTCCTGGCCATGCTGGGCCTGGGGCCGGCCGGCGCGGTGTGGTACCGCGTGGGCGAATATGTCCACCAGCATGTCAACCGCCCCCCCGTGCCGACGGGGTTGCCGGTCAGTCCCGCCCTGCAGGCCAACGCGAACCGGGCCTGGGCGCTCATGGATTGGGTGCCGGCACGGATCACGGCACTGGGGTTCGCCTTTGTGGGCAGTTTCGAGGAGGCCGTGGACAGCTGGCGTCAGCATGAGGCCCGTTATCCGGGCGATAACGATGGGGTCATCCTGGCCGCGACGGCGGGTGCCGTCAATGTCCAGCTGGGCGAGAAGGAAGATGCTGGCGCCGGGCAAACGCCCCAGCCCGTGCATTTGCGGGCCGTGGTGGGCCTGGTCTGGCGCACCGTGGTGATGTGGATGGTATTTTTGGCCTTGTTGTCGCTCGCGCGCCTGTTGGGATGATGGACGTACCTTCTTTTTGGAGCCCCCGTGTGGCGGCGCTGGTTCCGTATGTGCCAGGGGAACAGCCGCGCATCAGCAACCTGGTCAAGCTCAACACCAACGAGAACCCGTACCCGCCTTCACCCGCTGCGGTGTCGGCCATTGAGTCAGCCTCCCACCAGGGCTTGCAGCTCTACCCGGACCCGCAATCGCTGTCGCTGCGCCAGGCCATTGCCGCGCGCCATGGGTTGGATGTCGGACAGGTCTTTGCCGGCAACGGCTCCGACGAGGTGCTGGCCCACGCCTTCTTTGCGTTCTTTCAGCAGGGTTGCCCCCTGTTGATGCCTGACATCACCTACAGTTTTTACCAGGTGTACTGCGGGTTGTATGGCATTCCTTTCGCGGTGGTGCCGCTGGATGCACGCCTGCAGCTCGACGTGGATGCGTTTGTGGCGCCGCCCGGGCAGGACGTGGCGGGCGTGGTCATTGCCAACCCCAACGCGCCGACGGGCAGCGGTGTTGCGCTGGAGCAGATCGAAACCCTGTTGCAGCGCTTCCCCCGTCGCGTGGTGCTGGTGGACGAGGCCTACGTGGACTTTGGCGGCACCAGCGCGATGGGGCTGATTGCCCGCTACCCCAATCTGCTGGTGGTGCACACCCTGTCCAAGTCGCGCTCGCTGGCGGGCTTGCGGGTGGGTTTCGCCTGTGGACAGCGGCAGCTGATTGAGGCGCTGGAGCGGGTCAAGGACAGTTTCAACTCCTATCCGCTGGACCGCTTGGCCCTGGCCGGCGCCACGGCAGCCATCGAAGACCAGGCCTATTTCGAGAAAACCTGCGCCGCGGTCATGCACGCCCGCGAAGGCCTGGTGCTGCAGCTTGAAGACATGGGTTTTGAGGTGCTGCCCTCGCAGGCCAATTTTGTATTTGTGCGCCACCCCGGCCACGATGCGAAACGGCTGGCAACGGGCTTGCGGGAACGTGCGGTGCTGGTGCGGCACTTTGCGTTGCCGCGCATCGAGCAGTACCTGCGCATCAGCGTGGGCACCCCGCAGCAGGTGGACACGCTGCTGCAGGCGCTGGCCGCCATTCTGGAACCGTGAGGCCGGCAGGCCTGCGCCGGCCTAGTAGCGGGTCTGGCTCAGTTCGGTAAACAGATCGCTATAGATTTTGTAGCGGTTTGCGCTTATTTTTTGCGGCGCAGGGGGCAAAAATGCTTCCGATGCGGGTTGCAGCGCGGCGAGCACCCCGCAACCGGGCTCGTGCCGGTGGCTGCAGTTGTAGAACTTGCAGTCCGATGCGTGCGCCTTGATGTCTGGCATCAGCGAGGCCAGGTGCATGGGCTCGATGTGGTTCAAGCCAAATTCCTGAAAACCGGGTGAGTCGATCACCGCCGTGGTCTTGGCCGCGTCCACCCAGTACAGGGTGGTGCTGGTGGTCGTGTGCTTGCCCGAGTTCAGGGCGGTGGAGATGGCGTTGGTCAACACGGCGGCATCCGGAACCAGCCGGTTGATCAGGGTGCTCTTGCCCGCGCCCGACGGCCCCAGCACCAGTGTCGTTTTGCCTTGCAGCAATGCTTCCAGCCCGGCGGTGCGGTGGGGTTCGTGCTCGGTGCGGGGCTTGAGCGCCAGTGGCAGCAGGGTGTAGCCCATGTCGCGGTATATCGCCAGCCGTTGCCAGGCCTTGTCAAACAGCGCTCCCAGGTCGCTTTTGTTCAGGGCGATGATGGGCCGGATGTGCTCGGCTTCCGCGGCAATGAGCGCCCGCGACAACTGGCTTTCGGAAAATTCGGGTTCCGCCGCGATCAGGATCAGCACCTGGTCCAGGTTGGCGGCGAAAGACTTGGTGCGGATTTCGTCCTGCCGGTAGAACAGGTTGCGGCGCGGCTCTACCTTTTCGATGGTGCCTTCGTCTTGTGTGGCCTGCCACAGCACGCGGTCGCCGACCACGGTCTGGCTTTTCTTTCCGCGGGGGTGGCAGATCAGGCGGCGGCCGTCGGGTGTTTCCACCCATACGTGGCGGCCATGTCCCGCAATGACCAGACCGGGTTCGAGTGGGGGGGATGCTGCCAAGGGGTGTTCCTGTGTTCAGTCCGCAGCCAGGAGTGCATCCACCCGGGCCGCGCACTGGAAATCGGCCACCGAAATGCCCTGCACGGCGTGGGTACGCCAGCGCACGCTGCAGTGCTGGTAGCCAATCAGCATTTCGGGGTGGTGGTGGTGCGACTGCGCAACAAAGGCCACGGCGTTGGCAAAGGCCATGGTCTCCAGGTGGCTGCCGAAGTGGAAGGTCTTCTCGATCGCCACGTCCGGACCATTGCCGAACAGCTTCCAGCCTTCCAGTTTGGCCAGCTGTGCTATCACTTGTGTAGCGCTCAGCGCAAGTAAAACGGGCGCTGCAGGTGTATTTGGCTTGAATTCTTGTGGCATTTCAGGTTCCGGTCGGCGGTGCCAGCAGGCGGCCCAGGCGCTCGGTGGCGCTGGGGTGGGAGTAGTAGAACTTCACATACACCGGGTCGGGTGTCAGGGTGGATGCATTGTCCTGGAACAGCTTGAGCAGGGCGCTGGCCAGAGCCGGGCCGCTGGTTTGCGTTGCGGCATAGGCGTCGGCCTCGAACTCGTGGCGACGGGACAGCTGGGCAAACAGGGGGCCGATGAAGCTACCCGTCAGCGGCAACACCAGCATGAACAGCAGCAGGGCGAGGGCGTCGTTGGGACCGCTCAGGTTGGGCAACACACCCAGGCCGGTGAAGAACCACACCTGCTGGCTGACCCAACCCAGCAGGAAGAAGCCCAGCAGGCTCAAGGCGAACATAGCCAGCACCCGTTTGATGACGTGCCGGTGTTTGAAATGCCCCAGCTCATGGGCCAGCACGGCATCCACCTCGGCAGGGCTGAGCTGGGCCAGCAGCGTGTCGTAGAACACCACGCGCTTGGAGGCACCAAAACCAGTGAAGTAGGCGTTGGCGTGGGCGCTGCGTTTGCTGCCATCCATCACAAAGAAACCCTTGGAGGTGAAGCCGCAGCGCGCCATCAGCTGGGTGACCCGCTCCCGGATTTCTGGATCCTGCAGGGGCTGGAACTTGTTGAACAGGGGGGCAATCCAGGTCGGGTACACCAGCAGCATCAGCAGGTTGAACCCCATCCACACGCCCCACACCCACAGCCACCACCAGGGGCCCGTGGCACCCATCATCCACAGCACCAGTGCCGCCAGTGGCAGGCCGATCACGACGGCGAGCAGCAGGGATTTGGCCAGGTCCTGCAGCCACAGGACCGGCGTGGTTTTGTTGAAACCAAAACGCTGCTCGACGACAAAGGTCTGGTACAGCGTGAAGGGCAGATCCAGCAGGCCGCCGAGGATCGCAAAAGCGGCCAGCAGCGCCAGCTGCTGCACCAGTCCGTGCCCCAGCCAGCCGGCCAGCAGCTCGTTGAGCAGCGACAGGCCGCCCAGCAGGGTCCAGCACAGGGTGATGGCGGCACCCCAGGCGAGTTCCAGCAGACCCAGGCGTACCTTGGTGACGGTGTAGTCGGCCGCCTTCTGGTGGGCCGACAGTGCAATCTTGGCGGCAAAGGCTGCGGGTACCGTGCCGCGGTTGCGCGCCACGTGGCGGATCTGGCGCGTGGCCAGCCAGAACTTCAGCACCAGGCTGACCGACAGGGCCAGTGCAAAGGCGATGGTGGTTGTCAGGGACGCGGTAGCCGGGGAGAAAAGGTCAGTCATGGCGGAGGAGTTTAGGCCATCGGCGACAATTCAGGCCATGGCTGATACCAACACCCCTCTGAGTAAATCTGACAAGAACCTCGTCTGGCTCGATTGCGAGATGACCGGACTCGATCCGGAAGTCGAGCGCATCATTGAAATCGCAGTTGTCGTGACGGGCCCCAATCTGGAAACCCGCACGGAAGGTCCGGTGCTGGTGATCCACCAGTCCGACGCGCAACTCAACCAGATGGACGCCTGGAACAAGGGCACCCACGGCAAGAGCGGACTGATCGACAAGGTCAAGGCGTCCACCCTCACCGAGGAAGAAGCGCAGGCGCAGCTGATTGCGTTCCTGAAGCAGTACGTGCCCGCCAACGGTTCGCCCATGTGCGGCAACTCCATTGGCCAGGACCGCCGTTTCCTCGCCAAATACATGCCCAAGCTGGAGGCCTTCTTTCACTACCGCAACCTTGATGTCAGCACGCTCAAGGAGCTGTCCAAGCGCTGGCGCCCCGAGGTGTATGCCTCCTTCAAGAAGCAGCAGCGCCACACCGCGCTGGCCGACGTGCATGAGTCCATTGACGAGCTGGAACACTACCGTCAGCACTTTCTCCGCCTGGAGTGAGCGGCGGATTTTGGGTGGGATTAGGTAGAAACCCGAATTCGTGGCATAATCACAGGCTGCACTGCAATCAGTAGTGCTTTTTGTACATCTCCCTTCATTCACCGGGTCCGCCACACTTGCAAGTACGTGGCGATATTGGCCCCCAGCGCTGATTGCATTCAGCCGCAGGTTCCGTTTGATGGTTGATGTTTTTTAACCATTGACGGAGCAGCCGCATTCCTTGCGGTGCTCGCGTGTGAGTAAAACCATGACTGACGCTTTTGAAGTGACGGGTGCCTTTGCGCCCGCCGAATCCCTTTCCAATTTGCCTGCCGGCAACGACGCCTCCGAATTGGCTGCAACTCCCGTTGTCGCTGAAATCGAAGTGCCTGAGGCGCCCAACGGCTTCGTGACCTTGGGCCTCGCGCCCGAGCTGGTCCATGCGGTGAAGGACCTGGGTTACACCCAGCCCACCACTGTTCAGCTCAAGACGATTCCCCTGGCTCTGCCAACCGACGGCAACGAACAGCAAGCCGCCCGCTACATTGACCTGATGGTGTCCAGCCAGACCGGTAGCGGCAAGACCGCCGCCTTCTTGCTGCCCGTGCTGCACACGCTGCTCCAGCAGCAGGCCCAGGCCGAAGCCGATGAGCGCGCCGCGTTCGAACGCGAAGTCGCCGAAGCCGTCGCCAAGGGCGAGCCAGCTCCCAAGCGCGCCAAGCGCAAGGACCCGACCAACCCCCGCAACTTCAAGGCCCCGGCACCCGGCGCCCTGATCGTGTGCCCGACGCGCGAATTGGCGCAGCAGGTGGCCAACGACGCCATTGACCTGGTGCGCCACTGCCGTGGCCTGCGCATTGCCAACATCGTGGGCGGCATGCCTTACCAGTTGCAAATTGCCAAGCTGCAGAACGCCAACCTGGTGGTGGCCACGCCCGGCCGCCTCTTGGACCTGCAGCGCTCCATGCAGATCAAGCTCGACCAGGTGCAGTTCCTGGTGGTCGACGAAGCCGACCGCATGCTGGACCTGGGCTTCTCTGACGACCTGGCTGAAATCAACCAGCTCACCATCGCCCGCAAGCAAACCATGATGTTCAGCGCCACTTTTGCGCCGCGCATCCAGCAACTCGCTGCCCGCGTGATGCGCGAACCCCAGCGCATCACCATCGACAGCCCGACCGAAAAGCACGCCAATATCAAGCAGGTGCTGTTCTGGGCCGACAACGCCCACCACAAGCGCAAGCTGCTGGACCACTGGTTGCGTGACACCACCATCAACCAGGCCATCGTGTTTGCCAGCACCCAGATCGAGTGCGACGGCTTGGCCAATGACCTGCAGCAAGACGGCTTTGACGCCGTGGCCCTGCACGGTGCCCTGAGCCAGGGCCTGCGCAACCGCCGCCTGATGGCCCTGCGCAACGGTCAGGTGCAGATTCTGGTGGCAACCGATGTGGCAGCCCGCGGCATTGACGTGCCCACCATCACCCACGTGTTCAACTTCGGCCTGCCCATGAAGGCTGAGGATTACACCCACCGCATTGGCCGCACCGGTCGCGCCGGACGTGATGGTCTGGCTGTGACGTTTGCCGAAGTGCGCGATCGCCGCCGGATTTTCGATATCGAAGCCCATACGCGTCAGCATTTCAAGTCGGAAACCATTCCGGGTCTGGAGCCGCAACAGCGTTTCCCGGACTCGCGTCCCGGTACCGGCGCCAGCTTTGGTGGCCGTGGTAGCCACAACGCCGACCGTGCGCCCCGCAATTTTGGCGGTGGTGGTGGCGGTGGTCGCCCCAGCTTTGGTGGCAACCGGGGTGGATTTGGTGACCGAAACGCCGCGGGCCCCCGTGAAGCGGGCGCAGGCAGCTACCAAAACAATAGCGGCTTCGGCGGTGACCGCGGTGGCTTCAACCGACAGCGGTCCCCGCGGTGGTGACAACGCAGGCTTCAGCTACGCCCCCCGCAAGGGTGGTTTCAATGACCGCTTTGCCGGCAGCCGACCCGATGCCGCACCACGCGGTGGCGACTTTGCCGCCCGTAAACCGGCGTTCAGCAAGCCCATGGGTGTGAAGCCCGGCAACGCGGGCAAGGTATTTGTGCCACGTGATGCCAAGAAACGCGCCGCCCGCACGTTTGACTGATAGCCTCTGAGGGACAATGGCAGCCTGGAGGTTTCAGGCATGTCGTTGATCACATCCCCCGCCGACTTCGAGCAACTGTTCGAGTCGGCTCCCATTTCGCTCTGGCTGGAAGATTACAGCGCCCTCAAAACCCTGTTCGATACATGGCGTGCTGAGGGCGTTGTTGATTTTGTGGCGCACATGCGCCAGTCGCCCGCGCGTCTGGCCCAGTGCTCCAGCTGCTTTCGGGTTCTCAAGGTCAACCAGAAAACCTTGGAGGTCTTCGCCGCCAGCAGCCAACAGGAGTTGGTGGAGCGCCTGCCGGAGGTGTTTCGCGACGACATGTTCGAGAGCCTGGTATCCGAGCTCAACCACCTGTGGCTGGGCAAGCTGGAGTTTTCCAACCAGACCGTCAACTACGCGCTGGACGGGCGGCGCATGGACGTGCAGATCCACGTGCGCGTGCTGCAGGGCCACGAGGCCACCTGGGGACGGGTCATGGTGTCGCTGGAAGACATCACGCCCCAGGTCAACGCCCAGCACGAACTGAGCCGCAGCGAGCGCTACGCGCGTGACCTGTTCGAGCATTCTCCGGTGTCGCTGTGGGTGGAAGACTTCAGCGCCGTCAAGCTGCTGCTGGACGAAGCACGGGGCCAGGGCATTCAGGATTTTCGGGTGTTCATCAGCGTGCACCCCGAATTTGTCACCCGCTGCATGGAAAAAATCCGCGTGCTGGACGTCAACCAGCAAACCCTGCGCATGTTCGCTGCCACCAGCAAGGACGAGTTGTTGGGCAATCTGGATTCGGTGTTCCGTGGCGAGATGGTGACCTCGTTTGCCGAGCAGCTGTATGACCTGTGGCACGGCAAGCTGGTGCAGATGCGCGAAATCGTCAACTACTCCCTGTCAGGCGACCTGATCAACGTCCACATGCAGTTCGCCGTGCTGGCCGGGCACGAGACGCAATGGGACCGGGTGCTGGTGTCCCTGGTGGACATCACGGCGCGCAAGAAGGCCGAGGCCTATCTGGAATACCTGGGACGGCACGATTCCCTGACCCGACTGGGTAACCGCGCGTTCTACGTGGAAGAGCTCAACCGCCTGTCCCGCAAGGGGCCCTGGCCGCTCAGCGTGCTGGCGATCGACCTGAATGGGCTCAAGCGGGTCAATGACCAGGAAGGCCACGCGGCGGGCGACGCGCTCCTGCGGCGCGCGGGCGAGGTATTGACCAGCGCCACCGAGGGGCAGGCCGTCTGCGTGGCGCGCATCGGCGGCGACGAGTTTGTGGTGCTGATGCCGGGCTGCGACGAGCGGGTTGCCATGGCGCTCATGGAACGCATCCAGTCCACGGTGGAACTCAACAACCAGTTCTATCCCGGCCAGCGCCTGAGCATGGCCATTGGCTGGGCCGCCTGCCATGCCTCGGGGCAGATTGAGGCCATCCTGAACCAGGCTGACCAGGCCATGTTTGCGGCCAAGGACCGCTACTACGAGGATCACCAGACCGATCGCCGCCGGCCCTGAGTGGCTTGTGCCGGGTGCGGTCCTGCGGCTCAGGCCATGCCGTTGCGGTGGGCGAGTTCGACAAACAGGCCGGCCTGATCCAGATCGGCCAGGCCGTGCTCCACCCCTTGCGCGTAGAGCTGTTCGAACAGGGTGGTAATGGGGGCCTCGAACCCGATCTCTTGCGCCGTGTCCAGCGCGTTGCGCAAATCCTTGAGCTGGATCGCCATGCGCCCGCGCGGGGCGAAGTCGCGCTCCACCATGCGCTGGCCGTGCACCTGCAGAATGCGGCTGTCGGCAAACCCCCCGGTGATGGCTTCCTTGACCTTGGCCATGCTGGCGCCGCCTTTTTCGCACAGCAGCAGGGCTTCGGCCACCGCACCGATGGTGATGCCCACAATCATCTGGTTGGCCAGCTTGGTCAGCTGACCGGTGCCCGTGGGGCCCACCAGCGTGGCGCGGCCCAGGGCAGTCAGAACCGGCAGGGCGCGCGCGAAATGTTCCTCCGTGCCGCCGGCCATGATGGCCAGCGTGCCGGCTTCTGCGCCCAGGGTGCCACCTGATACCGGCGCATCCAGGTAATCGATGTGCAGCGCACCCAGGCGGGCCGCATGGTCACGGGCTTGCGCCGGCTTGATGGAGGACATGTCCACCAGCAGGGTGCCCGGCCGCATGGCGGCCGCGGTGCCCAGGTCGAACAGCACGTGCTCGACGACCGTGCCGTTGTCCAGCATGGTGATGACCAGCTCGACATCCCGCACGGCGGCACCCGGCGTGTCGTGCACGATGGCGCCTGCGCCGGTCAGGCGCTCAGCCTTGTGCCGGCTGCGGTTCCAGACGTGGACCGTGTGCCCCGCGGCGCACAGGCGCTGCGCCATCGGATAGCCCATGAGGCCAATGCCCAGGACTGCAATGTTCATGGCTGCGGTTGCGTTGCGTGCGGGTGTGTCACGTCAGCGTGACAGGAACACCATGTAATCCACGGCGGCCTTGATGTCCGCATCGCTGAGTGAGGCGCCACCGCCACCGCGGGCCGGCATCACGCCCTGGGGGCCGATGAAGCCCTCCAGCGCATGCTTGTACAGCATGGGGTTGCCTTGGGCGATGCGTGGGCCCCAGTTGGCCTTGTCGCCCGGCCTGGGGGCACCGGCTACCCCGGCGCCGTGGCACAGGGCGCAGACCTTGTCGAACACGCTCTTGCCCAGAACATGCTCCGGGGGAACCGGCGCTGCCACGGCCGGCACCACCGGGGGAGGCGCAGCCACCGTGGCGGCCGGGGTGGTGGCGGTAGGCGTGCTGGTGTCGGGCTTGCCGCAGGCTGCCAGCGCGGCGGCGCAAACCAGCAGCAGGGCCAGCGTTTTCTTCTTCATGGTGTGTCCTTATAGGGGGCGCTATCGTGCAAAGGTGCCGCAGCGTGCGGCGGCAGCGCCGGAGCTTACATCAGCTGCTCACCCAACCCGTGTCCGCCTGCTGCCAGATTACGTGCGCAGACGTCCCGCCATGCCGGGGGAAAGCCACAAGCTTTGGTTTGATTCAACGATCAGGGCGTCAACGCCCTGCAGTGGCTGGAGCAAACTTTGCCCCGCCTGGGAACCCGCAACCATGATGGCTGCGCCCAAGCCATTGATGTCTTGCAGATTGCGCGACACCAAGGTCACCCCATGGGGGCCCGTGGTGGATTGCCCCGTCTTGGGGTTCAGGATGTGGTGGTATCGCCGCCCGTTCTGTATGAAAAAACGTTCGTAATCTCCCGATGCCGCAACAAATCCCTCGTTCAGGTTCAGTACGCCGATCAGCTTTTCCGGCGCACGCGGGTCGCGCACGCCGACGCGCCAATCACGTCCTTCCAACTGTCCGCTGACCAGTACGTCTCCACCACCGTTGAGCATGGCGCTGTTGACGCCGTATTGTTTCAGCACGTGCATGCCGGCTTGCAGAATGGGCAGCTTGGCGATGCCACCCAGATCGATGCGCATGCCGCGGCGGCGCAAAAAAGCGGTGGATGTTTTTTCGGATAGAACCAGATCCCGGTAGTTCACCAGCGGCAACTCACGGGCAATCTCGACCGGGTCCGGAATCGTGGGGTGCGTTGGGTCAAACCCCCAGCCGTTGAAGGCGCCAACGGTAACGTCGAAAGCGCCATGGCTGCGCTCTGCCATGTGTTGGGCACTTTTCAGCACGGTCATCATTTCCGGCTCGATCACCACCGGCTGTAGCCCCGACGCCAAGTGCAGGGCGTGAACGGCGCTGCCGACCTGGTAGCGACTCATCATGTCGCTCAGGCGTGTCATTTCGGCATACGCTGCGGCGATGGCCGCGTCGCAATCGACGGCACTGGACGCTTGTGCCGTGATGTCCACCCGCGTACCCATGAGTGCACGGGAGGCTTTGTGCACTTGGGGGCTGGCCAGTGCCGGATTGAGGAAAAGACCGGTTGCCAACAACGGCAAGCTGGCGACCAGGCGCCGACGTCCCGCGTTCAGTGGAGGGGAGGACGGCGTCATGGTCTGTCTTTTCAAATTACTTGGACAGGGACACCATGTAATCGACGGCTGCCTTGACTTCGTCATCTTTCAAGGTGGTGTTTCCGCCGCGGGCAGGCATCATGCCCTTGGCGCCTGTAAAGCCTTCCAGCGCGTGCTTGTACAAGACATCATTGCCTTGTGCAATACGGGGACCCCAATCGGCTTTGTCGCCCGGCTTGGGTGAACCCGCAGCGCCAGAAGCGTGGCACATGGAACAGACTTGGCCAAATACCTTCTTGCCCACCGCGTTTTCGGAAGCGACGGGAGCCTCTGGAGCGGCTGCTACGGCGGGGGCGCTGGGGGCGGTAGCCGCAGGCGCAGGCGTAGCCGGGGTTTCAGTCTTGCCGCAAGCCGCCAGTGCGG
>JBAQKO010000428.1:0-9679 GCA_049301075.1 Rhodoferax sp. | reverse complement strand
GGGCCCAGTAGTAGAAGCCGGAGAACATGGCAAACAGCGAACCCGCCACCAGCACGTAGTGGAAGTGCGCCACGATGTAGTAGGTGTCCTGCAGCTGGATATCGATCGGCGCCACGGCGGGAATCAGGCCGGTGAAGCCGCCAATGGTGAACACGAAGATGAAGCCCACGGCAAACAGCATGGGGGTCTCAAACGTCATGGAGCCCTGCCACATGGTGGCGATCCAGTTGAAGATCTTCACGGCGGTGGGCACGGCGATCAGCATGGTGGCGTACATGAAGAACAGCTGGCCGGTCACCGGCATGCCGGTGGTGAACATGTGGTGCGCCCAGACGATGAAAGACAGGATGGCAATGCTGGATGTGGCATACACCATGGAGGCGTAACCAAACAGCTTCTTGCGGGAGAACGCCGGGACCACCTGGCTGATGATGCCGAAGGCCGGCAAGATCATGATGTACACCTCGGGGTGGCCGAAGAACCAGAAGATGTGCTGGTACATCACCGGGTCACCGCCGCCGGCGGGGTTGAAGAAGCTGGTGCCGAAATGGCGATCCGTCAGCGTCATGGTGATGGCGCCCGCCAGCACCGGCATCACGGCGATCAGCAGGTAAGCGGTGATCAGCCAGGTCCAGCAGAACATGGGCATCTTCATCAGCGTCATGCCCGGCGCGCGCATATTGAGCACCGTGACAATGATGTTGATCGAACCCATGATGGAACTCGCGCCCAGGATGTGCATGGCAAAAATGCCGGCGTCCATGCTGGGGCCCATTTGCAGGGTCAGCGGTGCGTACAGCGTCCAGCCGGCAGCGGGGGCGCCGCCGGGCATGAAGAATGAGCTCACCAGCGTCACGGCCGCCGGAATCATCAGCCAGAAGCTGAAGTTGTTCATGCGGGCAAATGCCATGTCGGAGGCGCCGATCTGCAACGGGATCATCCAGTTCGCAAAGCCAACAAAGGCCGGCATGATGGCGCCAAACACCATGATGATGCCGTGCATGGTGGTGAGCTGATTGAACAGCTCGGGGTTGACCAGTTGCAGCCCGGGCTGGAACAGCTCGGCCCGGATGATCAGTGCCAGGATGCCACCGATCATCAGCATGGTGAAGCTGAACAGCAGGTACAGCGTGCCAATGTCCTTGTGGTTGGTGGCAAACACCCAGCGCCGCCAGCCCGTGGGCGCGTGGCTGTGGTCGTCATGGGCGTGATCGTGGTGGTCTAGAACGGCACTCATCCTGATTTCCTTCTCAATTCTCGAATTTTTATCTGGCGGCTTGACGGGCCCGGATCACATTACTTGCGCAAGGCCAGCACATCGGCCGGCTGCACCACCTGACCCGTCTTGTTGGACCAGTGGTTCTTGGTGTAGCTGACGACCGCCGCAATATCGGTGTCGCTCAAAGCCTTCCAGGACGGCATCGTCAGGTTGTTCTGGCCATTGAGCACCACGGCAATCTGCTTGGTCTTGTCCGCATCCAGCACGACGGCAGCGCCGTCCAGGGGCTTGACGGGACCACCGCCCTTGCCGTTGGCCTGGTGGCAGGCGGCGCAATTGGCGGCGTACACCTTTTCACCGCGCTGCAGGCTGTCGGCCAGCGTCCAGACCTTGGCCGGATCGTCCGCCTTGGCTGCCAGTTTCTTCATCTCGCCGTCCACCCAGCGGGTGTAATCCTCCGCCGACAGCACCTTGACGTGCACCGGCATGTAGGCGTGCTCCTTGCCGCACAACTCGACACAGTTTCCGTAGTAATCGCCCACCTTCTCGGCGCGGAACCAGGTGTCGCGCACAAAACCGGGAATGGCATCCTGCTTGACGCCAAACGAGGGCACACCCCAGGAGTGGATTACGTCATTGGCGGTGGTGATGATGCGCACCTTTTTGTCGACCGGCACCACCAGGGGGTAATCCACCTTGAGCAGATAGTCATCGACGGACTCGCCCTTCTTGGGGCCGCCGGCATCCGACAGCGCACGCTGGCTGCTGTCGAGCGAAGAGATGAATCCGATGCCTTCACCCTCGCCCTTGAGGTAGTCATAACCCCACTTCCATTGCATGCCGGTCACCTTGATGGTGAGGTCGGAATTGGTGGTGTCTTTCATGGCCACCACCACCTTGGTGGCCGGCAGGGCCATCAGGATCACGATAAGGAAGGGGATCACCGTCCAGACCACTTCCACCACCACGGACTCGTGGAACGTGGCGGCCTTATGGCCCACCGACTTGCGGTGCTTCCAGATGGAATAGAACATGACCGAGAACACGGCCACGAAAATGATGGAACACACGATCAGCATGAACCAGTGCAGGCCATGCAGCTCTTCCGCAATCCGGGTCACGGGCGGATGCAGGTTCAGCTGGTTCACCGCCGGCCCGCCAGGCAGATCGTTGACCGCGTGCGCCAGGGTAAACGCCGCAGTACCTGCCCATGCGCTGGTCGCCAGCAGCAGCGAAACCAACTTCTTGAAAATGCTCTTCATCATGGTTGTTTCTTCATCGAATCGGATTAATCGGCACCAACCCCAGTCAGACCTGCGCAGCAGGCCACTGGCTGGGTCGCCAGAACCAGGTTGCGGGTTATTGTAGCCCACACCATTCGAATAAATTCAGAACCAAAACCGAATGTCAAGCCCGGTTATCAAGCGGCCAGCTATTTTTTCTTGACTTGCCTCAAAGCTGTCCGCATTTCGGCCAGCGACACCGTCGTTTCCGGGCGTACGGTCAGGCGCGGCTGCGGCTTGAACGCATGGCCGTAGATAACCTCGAAGGTCAACTGGAGGCGCCCCTCCGCGGAGCGCACGCCATCGCGCTCCAGCGCCGCGCACAGCTGCGCATGCCAACCGCGTCCGCGCAGGCTTCCAAAGCGCTGCGGATGCAGGTTGCGCCCCAGTTCCCGCAACTCGGCCAACAGGCGCTCGGGCGTCGCAAACGTCAGGGTGATGCGCTCCATGTCCATGACCGGTTCGGCAAAACCGGCCTGCACCAGCATGTCACCCCAGTCATGCATGTCGGTAAAAGCGTGCGACAGCGGGGGCCAGCCCTGCGCGGCATACACCGCCCGCAGCTCACGCAGGGTATCGGGCCCCAGGCAGGAAAACATCAAGAATCCGTCGGGCGCCAGCAAGCTGCCCCAGCGCGTGAGCAGCGCCTGCGGGTCAGCTGCCATGTGCAGCGCCATGTTGGCCCACACCATCTGCGCCGGCTCGAGCGGTGGCCCGAAGTGCACCGGCGCACCGGTCCAGCGCACCGGGTTCCACCACGCAGGCGCTATTAATTTGCTAGCTGCCTGCGCATGTTTTTCGCCGGCCTCGACCACATAACACTCCGATTTCGAATACCGCCGGGCCAGTAGTGCCTGCGCCTGCAAGCCGCCCCGCAAAGGCTCCCAGTGCACCCAGGTCTGGGGGCTCAACGTCATCCACTGCAGCCGGTCCTCCATGCGACGCGCGACTTCCTCGTGCAGCCAGGCAGAGGCCTGCGACAGGTGGTGGGCCCAGCGCGCGGCGGCCTGGGGATCAATGGTGGGAGGAAGCGCGGAAGACATGGCGTGCAGGACTGGAGAGGGGGAGGGCGAGACGAGTATATTGGCACCGTGTTTCGCCAACTGCTTCAAGGGATATCGCGTCGCCTGCCCAGCCAGTGCGCCGTGTGCCATGCCTGGCCCGCGCAGCCGGTGTGCGATGCCTGCGTGGGCACGTTTGCGCAGCCAACACCCCGCTGCCACACCTGCGCCCTGGAAGTACCCGCCGGTGTAGACCGGTGTGGCGCCTGCCTAGTGGCGCCGCCCCCGCTGGACGCCTGCCTGGCTGCCGTGCCGTATGCCTACCCTTGGTCTACCCTGGTGGCGGACTTCAAGTTCCGCCAGCATCCGGGCTGGGCCCTCAGCTTTGCGCAGGTATTGCGCAGCGCGCCCTGGGTGGAGCCGGCGCTGGAGTCTGCCGACGCGCTGCTACCCATGCCCCTGTCGAAAGAGCGTCTGCGGGAGCGCGGCTACAACCAGGCCCACGAACTGGCCTGCGCACTGGATGCCGCCAAAGTGCGTCCCGGTGTGTTGTTGCGCATTCAGGACACCCCTCCGCAACGCACCCTGTCCCGCAGCGAACGCCTGCGCAGTGTCCAGCGGGCCTTTGCCCTAAACCCTCTGCAGGCCGGAGGCCTGCGGAGCCGGCACGTGGTGCTGGTGGACGATGTCATGACCAGCGGCGCCTCCCTGCATGCCGCCGCCCGCACCTTGCGGGGCGCGGGCGTGGCAACCATCACCGCCATCGTGCTGGCCAGAACCGCCTAACCAGTCGCCCCACGCCGGGCCTGTCACCCGCCCTGCAGGGCGGCCATCAGTTGCGGCCGCGCCGTGTATGCCATCAGGATATCCAGCTGCGCGACCTCGGTTGCGTTGACGTGCACCGTGGCCCCTACCTGCACCGCCATGGGGGCCATCTGCCGGCACTGGATACGAAACTCCACATCGGTTTGCGGCACCACGGGGCGTTTGAACACGCATTTGCGAACCGATGCGAGCACGCCAATCAGGTCGCCCGCCAGGGACCGCACGTAGGGGTCACCGGCGAGCAGCCCGGCCCCTGCCAGTTGGGCCATGGTTTCAATCAGCAATACGCCGGGAACCACCGGCAACCCGGGAAAATGACCCTGGATCACGCTGTTCTCCAGCGGCCAGCGTGCCACCCCCCGGAAGTGGTGTGGCCCATCGACCCGCACCTGTTCGCAAACGAAGATATCGCCCCGGTGGGGCAGCAGTGCCTGGATAGCCAGGCGATCAAGGGTGAAGGGATAGTCCAGGACTTCTGCCGTCATGGCGCATACCGGCGCGCCAGCAACGCTGCGTTGCTGCCACCGAATGCGAAAGAATTCGACATCACGGCTTCGATGGTGCACCCATGCCGGGCCTGCAGCGGCAGGTAGTCAAGATCGCACCGCGGATCGGCTTGGTCCAGGTGGGCCGTCGGTGGCAACGACCCACTGTTCATGGCCATGATGCTGAGCGCAAACTCCAGCGCGCCACCGGCACCAATCAGGTGTCCGTGCACCGCCTTGGTCGAACTGACCGCCAGCCGGTCAGCAGCGGCGCCAAATACCGCACGGATGGACTGGGTTTCGGTCACGTCCCCGGCGTCGGTGGCCGTGCCATGCGCATTGAGGTATTGCACCTGCTCAGGAGCCATGCCAGCTTCGCGCAGGGCCTGCTGCATGGCACTGACCTGGCCCGCCACCGAGGGGGCCGTCATGTGCTGGGCGTCGCTGCTACAACCGTAGCCGGCCACCTCGGCCAGAACGGTCGCCTGCCGGGAGTGGGCGTGCGCCGCGCTTTCCAGCACCAGCGCCGCCGCGCCTTCACCCAGGACAAAACCACTCCGGTCCGCGGCAAACGGCCGGCAGCTGCGCGAGGGATCGGTGGCATCGGGCTTGGCCATGACCCGCAAAGCATTCCAGGCCATCAGCGAACCCGGGCTCAGCATGGCCTCGGTGCCGATCACCACCGCAGCGTCCAGGTAACCGTGCCGGATGGCGCGCAGGGCGTCTCCAACGGCCACGGCGGACGATGCGCACGCCACGGAATAGGTACTGCTTTGTCCCCGCAGGCCATACCGCATGGACACCAGCGCCGCCGCCGCATTGGCCATCATGCGGGGCACCGACAGCGGATGCATCACGGTCGGGTTTTTGTGCGCCTGGGCGGGGTCGTGCAGGGTGTCGAAATAGCGCGTATACAAGCTGTCCACCGTCTGCGCGCCCCCAAAGCCGATGCCCACAAACACACCAAAGTGCGTGGGGTCAGCGGGCGGCGTGGCAATGCCGGCATCGGCCATGGCCTCCTGCGCGGCCACCAGTGCAAACTGTGTGGCGCGGTCCAACCCCGCATATTTCTTGTCCAGCAACGGCTCCGGCTCTGCGGCTGGCGCCAGCAACAGATGGGGCAGCCGGGGCACCAGTCCCGCGGGCGCCATCTGGACGGCGCTGCGGGCTGCCAGTGCAGCGGCAAAACTGCTGTGCCGATCGGCGCCCAGGGGGCAGATCATGCCCAAGCCGGTGACGAGAACCTGATTCACTCAGCAGGCAGCTTTTTCGGCGTCCAGTACCGGCAGTTGTCCGTCGTGGTGCGCACGCACCGTGGACTCGATGTCGGCCACCATTTCCGTAAAGCTCATCGCCAGGAACCGCATGGGTTCGGGCACCTGCAAGCCGTACTTGTCTTCAATCTCGAACAACATCTCCAGCAAACCCAAAGAATCCAACGCCAGGTCGGCGACTTGCAACCCCGGCGTGTCAAACTTTGCCGGATCAACTCCTGCGCTGTTGATCAGATAATTTTTGATGGTGTCTTCAAGCATAGGTGGGTACGGGTTGTTTGCCGAAATTGTACTGGAGCCCCTCCCTGGCCGGCCCGTTTCGGGGACTGCGCACACAACGGCAAACGGCATAATGCCGGGGGATCTAAAAAACGAACATGTAGGGGGCGGTCATTTTGACCCAGCGGACTGAATTGAAGTTGTGGATGCATCGCAGCCCGGTCACGGATATGGCCGGACCCGACCGCCCCGGCTACCCCGTCCTGGGCCGTGTCCTCCCCAGCCTGACCCCGCCGCTGCGCCACGCTGCGGACGAGCCCCCGCTCTTCCAGGTTCCCATGGTCTGCCTGGGCGGCGCCCAGTACGCCCAGCAATGGTGGTGTGTGGGCGGCGAGCCGCCCACCGTGGCAACCCAGACCGTGAACGGCCTGACCGTGACGTGGGCGCAGACCGCCGATTTCCTGTTTGCATGCGTATCCATGCCGACGTCCCTGCCGGTGGCGCAACAAAGCTTTGACGCATATCAAACGTTATTGCGTTGCGCGCAAACCCTAGGCAAGCCCCATTTGTTGCGGATCTGGAACTATCTGCCGCACATCACCGAACCGGAAAATGGCGTGGAACGCTACCGGTTGTTCAACCTGGGACGCAAGGATGCCTTTCGGGCACAGAACTACACCCTGGCCGAAGGTGCACCGGCCGCCTGCGCCCTGGGCACCCATAGCGGGCCGTTTCAGGTGGCCATACTGGCGGGCAACCGCCCCGGCATCGCCATCGAGAACCCCCGCCAGGTCAGCTCCTACCATTACCCCAAGCAGTACGGCGAAGACCCTCCCATTTTTTCCCGGGCAGCCTGGTTGCCGCAACACGCCGGAGAAGATGTGCTGTTCATTAGCGGCACCGCCAGCATCGTGGGACACCAGACCCTGCACTGCGGTGACGTGCTGGCACAAACCCAGGAATCCATCCGGAACATCCAGGCGGTCCTGCAAAGCGCCAACGACAAGGCCGGAAACGGCCAGTGGCAACTCGACCGCCTGAGGGGCTGCGTCTACATTCGCCACGCCGCCGACTACCCCGTGGTTCTCGCCTGCCTGCTCGCGCACGGCATGAGCGACTTCTGCTTCATGCAGGCCGACATCTGTCGCAGCGACCTGCTCGTGGAAATCGAGGCCGAAGGCCAGCTTTCCCATGCGCGCTAATACCGGGTGGCTGCAACGACTGGGACAAGTGTGCCTTTTTTACCTGCTGCTCCTGTGGCTGGGCGCCATGCTGCTGGCTGGCAACCTCGGGCTATTGCCCCTGCTGGTGGCGCCCCGGTCGGTCCGGGAACCCCTGGCACAACAATTGATCAGCGGCCTGTTTCGCTTGTTCCTGTGGGGCGCACAACGTTGCGGCCTAATGCACCTGGACTTGAACGCTCTGGATGGGCTGAACCAGCGCGAACCCTTGCTGCTGGTCGCCAACCATCCCAGCATGATCGACGTCTTTCTCATCGTGTCCCGGATCCGCCGGACGGTGTGTCTCATGAAGGCGAGCATCAGCGTCAACCTGCTGCTGGGCGTGGGCGCCCACGTGGCGGGCTACGTCTCCAATCGCCACCCCGACCGACTGCTGCGCCAAGCCACACGGGCGCTGGCACCGGGGCAGCATCTGCTGGCCTTTCCGGAAGGAACCCGCACCACCCATCAGCCGGTCAACCCCTTCAAACCCGGCGTGGCGCTGATCGCCAAACGGGCCCACGCGCCCTTGCAAACCATTTTTCTCGTCACCAACTCACCCTATCTGAGCAAGGGCTGGCCCCTGTTTCGTCCCCCACAGTTCCCCCTGCTCTACAGAGCCACCTTGGGCGCGCAGCTGGCATCCAACGGCGCCTGTTCCGAGACGGCCCGAAACCTGCACACCCATTTTGAACAGCACCTCGCCCGCTCCATCGACCCGAACCTGCGCGCCTGACATGCAAACCCCCTCCACCTCCCACTTGGTTCTGATCCCCAGCTACAACCCGGGCAGCAAGGTCTACGAAACCGTGCGCGAGGCGCGCGCCCACTGGAACCCCGTCTGGGTGGTGGTGGATGGCAGCACGGACGGAACCGCCGATGGCCTGTGCGCCCTGGCAGCACAGGACGATGGCCTGCGCGTCATCACCCTCCCCACCAACCAGGGCAAGGGTGCCGCCGTGCTGCAGGGGCTTGAGGAAGCCCTCCGGGCGGGATTCACCCACTGCCTGTGCATGGACTCGGATGGTCAGCATCCCGCGGCGTTGATCCCGCAGTTCATGGCCGCTTCCCAGCGCGCGCCAGAAGCCATGGTGCTGGGCGTGCCGGTTTTTGACGCCAGCGCCCCGGCGCTGCGGGTCAAGGGGCGCAAGATTTCCAACTGGTGGGCCAATCTGGAAACCCTGTGGATGGGCATCGGTGACTCACTGTACGGCTTCAGGGTCTATCCGGCGGCAGCCTTGCGCGACGTCATGCAGGGCCAGCGCTGGATGCGCCGCTTTGACTTCGACCCCGAGGCGGTGGTACGGCTGTGCTGGCGCGGCGTGCGCCCAGTGAACCTGCCCGCTCCGGTCAAGTACCTGCGTGCCGATGAAGGAGGGGTGTCCCACTTCAATTACTGGCGCGACAACCGCTTGCTCACCTGGATGCACCTGCGCCTGATGGTCGGCTTCGCAGCGCGCTTGCCCTTGCTTCTCCTGCGGAAGATTTTTTCCTGACCTTACCGAGACCCCCATGACCACCTCCTCCAACTTGGCGCCCGCCAAGGCGCCCCACGCGCCACTGACCGACTACTACCGCGATGAGCAGGCCCGGGCGGGTTTCGTGCGGGACATGTTCGACAGCACCGCCGAAGACTACGACCGCATGGAACACATCCTGGGCTTTGGCACCGGCATGTGGTACCGGGGCCAGGCGCTGGAACGCGCCGGTCTGCAAGCCGGTATGCGGGTGGTCGATGTGGGAGTGGGAACCGGCCTGGTGGCACGGGAAGCCGCCCGCATTGTGGGCGAACCCAGCCTCGTCACGGGCGTCGACCCCAGTCCCGGCATGATGGCCAACGCCAAAGTACCCGCCGGCGTGGCCCTGGTGCAGGGCAGCGCGGAGGCCATCGGTTTTGCCGATGCGCACTTCGACTTCCTCAGCATGGGCTACGCGTTGCGTCACATCAGCGATCTCAACGTCGCGTTCCACGAATTCCATCGTGTCCTGAAACCCGGCGGCAAGCTGTGCCTGCTGGAAATCACCTGCCCTGAAAGCCGTTGGGGCCGTTTCTTGCTCAAGATGTACATGAAAGGGCTGGTACCGCTGCTGGCCCTGGTGGTGGGGCGCAAGAAAAACACCCGCCGGCTGTGGCGTTACTACTGGGACACCAT
>JBAQKO010000427.1:0-5004 GCA_049301075.1 Rhodoferax sp. | reverse complement strand
CCCGACTACTGGCTGGGGCTGGCGTTTCAGGCGCCCAGCCTGGTGACGACCCTGCTCTGTGCCGGGCTGCTGTATGACCGGTTTGCACGCGCTCGCGAGCGCTCGCCGGAATCTGGGCATCGCGGCGCCCTGGCCCTCGCGGTGCTGGGCGTTGGCGCCGGATGGGCTTTGCTGTGTGACACGTTCGCCCTGCTACCCGTGCCGCTGTACGCCTGGGGCTTCAGCCCGCTGGCCACGGCGCTGGTGTTGCTGGTGACGGCTCTGCCGTGGGTGGTTTGGCGTGACGGGCGGCGGCCCTGGCTGGTGCCCTTGGCCGTGCTGGTGTTTGTGGCCGTGCGCTTGCCCAGCGGTAATGTGTGGGATGTGGTGCTGGACCCCTGGCTGTGGCTGGCGCTGCACGGGTACCTGCTGCAGGCGATTCGGCGGCGCGGTTAAATCGGCATTAATTCGGGCTTAATGCCCCGTGGATATTGCGCAGGTAGCTATCAAAAACAGAGCGTATCGGGTCAGGGGGCGATGTTTTCCACCAGCCACTCGCGCCGGAACAACCACTGCTGCGGGTACCACAGGTTGGCCAGCGTGACTTCGCCGCTCTTGTGGCGGCTCTTGATGTGCCAGCGCTGGCCCAGCACGGTGCAGCGCGGCACACAGGAGGGTTGGGGTTGGTCCAAGCTGTCTTGTAGCCACACCACGGCGTCGAACCGGGCGAGCAGGAAGTCCAGCCGTTCGGCTGGCGGCAGTTCGGGTTGGAGGGCACCGGTGTTGCGGCCCTCGGCGTCGTAAGGCGTGATGCGTGCGCCCGGCAGCACAAAGCGAAAACGCTCGTACTGGCCGGTGAAGCCATTGGGTACGGCCACGCGCCGGCCTTGCATGCGGGCCTGTACGGCAGGGCTGTAGTCGGCGGTGGGCGTGCTCAGGGGCGCCACCATGAGGCTGAAGGTGGCGTACACCGCCAGGCATGCCAGCAGGGTGGCGTTGCGGGTCCAGGCCGGGTTCAGCAGGCCCGCCAGCACCGCTGCCGTGCCCACGCCGGCGGCCAGCAGGGTGGCGGCGAGCGTGGCAGTGGAGCCGATGTCCATGCCGGCAATGACCCAGGCAATGCGCCCCAGCACGGCGAATGCCGGCAGCGTGATCAGCAGGGTGATCCAGAACCAGGGTCGGGCGATGCGCTCCCACGCCAGTGCCATGACGATGGCCAGGGCCGGCATGGCCGGAATGACGTAGCGCGCCGAGCGCTGGCTGGGAATGGTGAAGATGATGAGCCAGACGGCCAGCCACGCCAGCAAAATCCACTGGTAGGGCGCCAGCTGCGCGTAGGTCTGCCGCCGAAAGGCGCTGCGCAAGCCCAGCCAGCCCAGACCCAGCACGGTAAACAACAGCAGTCCGGCGTTTTCCGGATACGCCAGCAACTGCGTCCACATGGGGTAGGCGCCATACAGCGCGGCTTGCCAGTAGCCCTGCGCGCCCGACATCTTGCCGGCGTTCTCGGCCACCACGAACTCCTGCCAGACCGAGGCCGGGTCCGGGTCGAGCACAAACCAGAGAGCAAAGATGGCCACGCCAATGGCGGTGCTCCAGCCCACGCCCAGCGTGGTCCTGAAGACGACGGACCAGCGCAGCCGCGACTCGCTCAGCAGGGTGGCGCACCACAGTGCTGCGGCCGCTGGCGCCACCAAGGCAAAGGATTTGTAGGCGGCACCCAGCCCCATGGCCAGGCCCAACAGCGTGTAGGTGAGGAAGCCGGGGGCCGGTGCCGGGCGTGTGTAGAGCCCGGTATCTCGCAGGCGCAGCCATAGCAGCCAGAACAGGGGCAGGGCCAGCCAGAAGGTCTCGGGGGCCGAGGTCAGGTACACCCGCCCGTACCGGAATGTCGAGAAATACAACAGGTACAGCGCGGCGGCCAGGCAGGCGGTGCGCAGCCGGCCGCTGATGCGCAGCGTGAACAGTGCCAGCAGGGCCGTGGTGAGAAAGGTGTAGACGATGCTGGGCAGGCGCAGCGCCAGCAGGGACCAGTGCTGTCCCCAGTCGCCCGCGACCATGGCCTGCCAGAACAGCAGGGGCGGCTTGGTGTTGCGGGTGTCCACGATCTCGGACTGCAGGGGCAGCCAGTGGCCGGACTCGGCGGTCATGCGGGCGATGTGGATGTAGACCATCTCGTCGCCATTGGTGGGGGCGTAGACGCTGCCCAGGCCGTACAGGTACAGACCCGCCACCAGGGTCAGCAGCGCCAGCCAGGGCCAGGGCAGGGGCGAGCGGTTGGTGATCATGGCGACTAGGAAGCGCGGAGCTACTCGTCGCCGCGCGGCGCGCTGCCGTCGTGGCGCTTGAAGGTCCAGCGGTCGTTGGCCAGGAAGTTGCTCACGCTGGCGGCGATGATGGCGATGATGTTGGCCAGGCGGTAGTCCATGCTGCCCGACAGCAGCAGCGTCAGCACGTACTGCAACGCGCTGCCAAAGGCCGAGGCGGTGACGTATTGGCCGAACTCCATGCCCAGCAGGCGCAGGCTGACCGGTTGGACTTCGCCGGCCTCCAGCGTGCGCACCCGGTCGGACCAGGTCCACAGCCGGTTCCAGGTGAAGTTGTTCAGCGTGGCCAGGGCGATGGCCAGCGCCAGCGAGAGGTACGGCTTGTTGTACGAAGCCTCGATGGCGTTGAAGAGGTATTCGTGGCCCAGGTGCAGCACCACCAGGTTGACCACCGTGCCGCTGGCGCCGACGATGCCGAACTTGATGTAGCGGTAGCGCTCGATCCAGCCCAGCGCCCACAGTACGGCGCGCTGCAATCCCGAGTGGCCGCTCATGTGGGTGTGGCGCTGCTGTCGCGCAAAAAGGCCAGGGCCTGCTCCAGCACCGGGTCGGGCGCAATGCGCTTGAGGCACTGGTTGTCGCCGTCGCAAAACGTCAGCCGGTGGTTGTACGCGGACAGGCAGGGCGAGCAGGCAATGCCGCTCTCCAGGATGATGGTGCGTTGCCCCAGGGGGCCATACAGCTTGCCGGTCTCGGGGCCGAAGAAAACCATGGTCTGGATCGGTGTGACGGTGGCGAAATGGCTGGGTCCGCCGTCGTTGGTGATCAGCAGGCGGCTGGCGTGCATCAGCATCAGCAGCTCGCGGATGCTCTTGGTGTAGCCGGTCAGATCAATGCAGGTGTCGCTGCCGACCTGGGCCTTGAGATCGCGCGCCAGCACGGCGTCGTCCTTCAGGCCAATCAGGCCCACGGCGTGGCCGGCGGCACACAGGCCCTGCACTACGCGGGCGTAGTGCTCGGCCGGCCAGGCCCGTTCGGGCAGGATGCCGCCGCCGGCGTACACCAGTACCAGCTGGCGCCCCACGGTCACGGGATGGTCGGCTTGAACCTTTGCGCGGTACGCGGCCAGTTCCTCGGAGGTGAAGACGACGGACAGCTCCGGCTCGGTTGGCACGTCGCGGATCGGTGCCGCCTTGTTGCGCGGCATGCTGTCGGGGGCTTGCAGCGCATCCACCAGCGACAGGAATTGCTTGCTGATGTGCTGGTAGGGGTTGTAGGGAATGGCGTGGTTGATGAAGCTGCCGCGATACAGGCCTTCCTGGGTGTGCGGCGTAAAGCCCACGCGCACCGGGGCGCCGGTGGAAAACGACAGCAGGGCGCTGACGCGCGAGAACAGTTCGCAGTCGATGACGGCGTCCAGTCCCATGCGGCGCATGGCCAGGCTGACCGCCAGAATGTCGCGCACCAGCGAGCCACCGGAGCTGTCGTCCACGCTGTGCATGTATTCGGGCGCCGTCAGTTGCAGCAGCTTGGTGACTTCCTGGTTTTTCTTGAGTTGCAGGATGTGGATGGCCGCACCCGGGTACTGCCGGCGCAATTGCGCAAACATCGGGCCGGCCAGCACGATGCTGCCCATTTCGGAGAGCAGGATGACCAGGATGTTTTTGGGGGCTGGCCCGATCCGGGCCGGTGCCGAGAACAAGCCGGTTACGCGCACCCACGCAGACACCACGCCGCACAGAGCCTGGCCTACCCAGCGGTCAATGAAGCGTTGTGTCTGCAGTTTCATGGGCGTCTATTTCAGGCCGGCTGCGTCGCGCAGGAAGCGGGCCTTGTCGGTGCGCTCCCAGGCGAATTCGGGTTCTTCGCGTCCAAAGTGGCCGTAGGCGGCCGTTTTCTCGTAGATCGGGCGCAGCAGGTCCAGCATCTGGATGATGCCCTTGGGGCGCAGGTCGAAATACTCGGTGATCAGGGCGGCGATCTGCTCGTCGGGGATCACGCCTGTGCCTTCGGTGTAGACCGTGACGTTCATGGGGCGGGCCACACCAATGGCGTAGGCGACCTGGATTTGGCACTGCTTGGCCAGGCCCGCGGCCACGATGTTCTTGGCTACATAGCGGGCCGCGTAGGCCGCCGAGCGATCCACCTTGCTGGGATCCTTGCCGGAGAAGGCGCCGCCACCGTGGGGGCAGGCGCCGCCGTAGGTGTCCACGATGATCTTGCGGCCGGTCAGTCCGCAGTCGCCTTGCGGGCCGCCAATGACAAATCGGCCGGTGGGGTTGACCAGGTACTTGGTGTCCTTGAGCCACTCCTTGGGCAGCACCGGTTTGATGATTTCCTCAATGATGGCCTCGGTGAACGAGGCCTTCATCTTGGTCTGGGTCTCGGACTGGTCCGGGCTGTGCTGGGTGGACAGCACCACGGTGTCGATGCTGTGGGGTTTACCGTCCACGTAGCGCATGGTGACCTGGCTCTTGGCGTCCGGACGCAGGAAAGGCAGACGGCCGTCCTTGCGCAGCTGGGCCTGGCGCTCCATCAGGCGGTGTGCGTAGTAGATGGGTGCGGGCATCAGCTCGGGCGTCTCGTCGCAGGCGTAGCCGAACATCAGGCCCTGGTCGCCGGCACCGGTGTTGAGGTGGTCGTCGGAGGCGTGGTCCACGCCCTGGGCGATGTCGTTGGACTGCTTGTCGTAGGCCACCAGCACGGCGCAACCCTTGTAGTCGATGCCGTACTCGGTGTTGTCGTAGCCGATGCGCTT
>JBAQKO010000426.1:0-11272 GCA_049301075.1 Rhodoferax sp. | reverse complement strand
GAACGGAATATCGTCATCCATGTCGTCAAAGCCACTGGCGGGCCGGGGGGCCGGTGCCTGACGGGGAGCCGGCGCGGGTGCTGCGGCACGGGGGGCGGGTGCCGTGCGGCGGGGTGCGGAGCCGCCTTCATCGCCATCACCGGGGCCGCCCATGCCTTCACGGCCGCCCAACAGCTGCAGCTCGGTAGCGATGATGTCAACCGTGTTCTTTTCCACGCCCGCCTGGTCGGTGTACTTGCCGTATTTCAGGCGGCCTTCCACGTAAATGGGGCGCCCCTTCTTGACGTACTCGCCAGCGATTTCGGCCAGACGGTCGTAAAACGTCACGCGGTGCCACTCGGTGGTTTCGATGTTCTCGCCCGTGTTCTTGTCCTTGCGGCGGGTGCTGGTGGCCACACTCACGTTGGCCACGGCCTGGCCCGACGGCAGGTAGCGGATTTCAGGGTCGCGACCGCAGTTGCCGACCAGAATGACTTTATTAACGGATGCCATGGTTTCCTCCAGAATGGGGGGAGTTTAGCCGGCCTTTGCCTGACCCGGCGCGCCGGATGCTTTCGGCGCCTGCATGGGCCAGGCCACGACCAGCCAGGCCAGCATGGCCACGGCACACGTACTGAACAGGGCATGGGGGCCCGCGCTCTTGATCAGCCAGCCGCCCAGTGCACCGCCGGTGAAAAGCCCCAGCGACTGCAGGCTGTTGTACATACCCAGGGCAGCCCCGCGGGCGGTGCCCGGCGCCAGGCGTGAAGCCATGCTGGGCTGACTGGCCTCCAGCACGTTGAAGCCGCAAAAGAACACAAACAGCAGCACCGCCAGCTCCATCACCGTGGGCGCGCTGGACGCAATACCCAGCAAGCCCAGTTGCACCAGGCCAATCAGCCCCACGGCGGACAGGAATACGGCCCGCAGGTAACCGCGGCGCTCCAGCGGAAACAGCGTGGCCCCCATGACCACAAACGAGCCCAGCACGGCCGGCAGGTAAACCCACCAGTGGTGGTCCTTGACCAGCCCCGCCTGCACCAGCAGAGTCGGCAGGGCGACCCACATGGCCAACTGCACCGCGTGCAGCACGAACACCCCAAAATACAAACGCAGCAGGGCCGGGTGGCGCAGCACTGCGGCCAGACTCACCGACAGACTGACAACCGGCTGCTCCGCATGCTTGACGGGTTCTGCTGGAACCCACCACACCACCACGGCAATACCGGCCAGCGCCAACGTGCAAGTGAGCGCAAACATGCCGCTGAGACCCAGCAGGGTATTCAACAGCGGCGACAGCACCAGGGAGACGGAAAACACCAGTCCGATGCTGGCGCCGACAATGGCCATGGCCTTGGTACGCACCGCATCCCGGGTTTGGTCCGCCAGCAGGGCGGTGACGGCGGCCGAAATGGCACCCGCGCCCTGCACAGCCCGTCCGGCCACCAGCCAGGCCATGGTCGGCGCCAGGGCCGCCATCGCGCTGCCAATGGCAAAAATGGCCAGACCGATCACCATGACCCGCTTGCGCCCAAACCGGTCGGAAGCCGCCCCAAAGGGCAACTGCAGCAAGCCCTGGGTCAGGCCATAAATGCCCATGGCCATGCCCACCAGCGCCGGGTCATCGCCCCCCGGGTACTTGCGCGCCTCCAGCGAAAACACCGGCAGCACCAGGAACAACCCCAGCATGCGCAGTGCAAAGATCAGCGCCAGCGAAGCACTGGAGCGGCGCTCCTGCGCGGTCATGGCAGTGGACATCACGGGGATGGCCTCCTGCGACACGGTCGCAGAATCCGCAGCGGAATAAGACGATGAAGACAAGGCAGTAACTCGCAAACTGAAAATTCCGCTGTACACACAGGGAAAGACTGGCATTGTCTCCTATCCGCCCGAAATCAGCTGACCAGGCAGCAAAGACCGCCATCTTTCACTATCATGGCAGGTTCCCCTGATTTTCCCGCACAACCTCTCCAGTGGGTCACGACCTTGACACTATCGAACGACGGCACCCCCTCTCCCCATGACCCGGATGGCAAGTACCTGGCCCGGGCTTTGCAGCAGCAGACCATCAGCATCCGGGGTGCGCGCACCCACAACCTGAAGAACATCGACCTCGACATCCCGCGCAACCAGCTGGTGGTGATCACGGGTCTCAGTGGCTCCGGCAAATCCAGCCTGGCGTTTGACACCCTGTACGCCGAAGGCCAGCGTCGCTACGTGGAAAGCCTGTCCACCTACGCGCGCCAGTTCCTGCAGCTGATGGACAAGCCCGACGTGGACGTGATCGAGGGCCTGTCGCCGGCCATCTCCATCGAGCAAAAGGCCACCAGCCACAACCCGCGCTCCACCGTGGGCACGGTGACCGAGATCCACGACTACCTGCGCCTGCTGTTCGCCCGCGCCGGCACGCCCTACTGCCCCGAGCACGACCTGCCCCTGCAAAGCCAGACCGTGAGCCAGATGGTGGACGCCGTGCTGGCCCTGCCGGCGGATACCCGGCTGATGATTCTGGCGCCGGTGGCGCGCGAGAAAAAAGGCGAGTTTCTGGATGTGTTTGCCGACATGCAGGCCCAGGGCTATGTGCGTTTCCGGGTGAATGGCGTGGCCTATGCGTTTGACGAACTGCCCAAGCTCAAGAAAACCGAGAAGCACGACATTGACGTGGTGATTGACCGCGTCAAGGTCCGCCCGGAATTGCAGCAGCGCCTGGCCGAGAGTTTCGAGGCCGCGCTGCGCCTAGCCAATGGCCGCGCCATCGCGCTGGAAATGGATGAGACCCAAAGCTCCGAAAATGATAGCAACGTACGCAATGAAGACGGCGGCCACAGCCCAAAAGAACACTTGTTCAACGCCCGCTTTGCTTGCCCGGTGTGCAATTACTCCATCTCGGAGCTGGAGCCCCGGCTGTTCTCGTTCAACTCCCCCGTAGGCGCCTGCACGGCGTGTGACGGCCTGGGCGTGCAGGAGTTCTTTGACCCGGCGCGGGTGGTGGCCTTTCCCACGCTCAGCCTAGCCAGCGGCGCCATCAAGGGCTGGGACCGGCGCAACGGCTACTACTTCGCGCTGCTGGAGAGCCTGGCCAAGCACTACAAGTTCGACATTGATGCGCCCTTTGAATCCCTGCCCGATGCCGTGCAGGCTGCCATCCTGCAGGGCTCGGGCGAGGAAGAAATCAAGTTCAGCTACGTGATGGATTCCGGCGCCTCGCAGGGCAAGAAGCTGAGCAAGAAGCACCCGTTCGAGGGCATCATCCCCAACATGGAACGGCGCTACCGCGAGACCGACTCCAGCGTGGTACGCGAAGACCTGGCCCGGTACCGCAGCACCCAGCACTGCCCGGCGTGCGACGGTTCGCGTCTGCGCCTAGAAGCGCGCCACGTGAAAATCGGCGAAGGCGACCAGGCCCGCGCCATTTTTGAGGTCAGCCGCGCCACCCTGCGCGAGAGCTACGCCTATTTCCAGAACCTGACCATGCACGGCGCCAAGGGTGACATTGCGGCCAAGGTGGTGCGCGAAATCGGCCTGCGCCTGAAGTTCCTCAACGACGTAGGTCTGAACTACCTCAGCCTGGACCGCAGCGCCGAAACGCTGTCGGGCGGCGAGAGCCAGCGCATCCGCCTGGCCAGCCAGATCGGCTCCGGCCTGACTGGCGTGATGTACGTGCTGGATGAGCCCTCCATCGGCCTGCACCAGCG
Organism: Rhodoferax sp.; assembly: GCA_049301075.1. Lineage (GTDB taxonomy): Bacteria > Pseudomonadota > Gammaproteobacteria > Burkholderiales > Burkholderiaceae_C > Allorhodoferax. Next base: position 7,598 of record JBAQKO010000426.1, on the reverse strand, counting down.
CGACAACGACCGCCTGATCGACACCCTCAAACACCTGCGCGACATCGGCAACAGCGTGCTGGTGGTGGAACACGACGAAGACATGATGCGGGCGGCCGACCACATCATCGACATGGGCCTGGGCGCGGGTATCCATGGCGGGCGGGTCATTGCTCAGGGCGACTTTGAAGCCGTGAAGGCCAACACCGAGTCGCTCACCGGGAAGTACCTGGCGCACACCCTGCAGATTGCCGTGCCCGCGCGCCGCACGCCGTGGTTACCCACGGTGCAGGCACAGCCTTACAAGGCCGCCGACAAGACCCAGCGTTACGCGCCCAGCCCCGCTGCCGTGCGGCGTGCCGAACGCGAGGCGCACCACATCGCCACCCAGGGCGACCTGCAGACCCTGCGCGTGGTAGGCGCCACCGGCCACAACCTGAAAAACGTGAGCGTCGATTTTCCAGTGGGCCTGTTCACCTGCGTCACCGGCGTGTCGGGCTCGGGCAAATCCACACTGGTCAACGACACGCTGTACGCCGCCGTGGCCCGCACCCTGTACCGCGCCCACGACGAGCCGGCTGCGCACGAAGCCATCGAGGGCATCGAACACTTCGACAAGGTCATCAACGTCGACCAGTCGCCCATTGGCCGCACGCCGCGCTCCAACCCCGCCACCTACACCGGGCTGTTCACGCCCATCCGTGAACTGATGGCCGAGGTGCCCACGGCGCGTGAGCGCGGCTATGGTCCGGGACGGTTTTCCTTCAACGTCGCCGGCGGCCGCTGCGAAGCCTGCCAGGGCGACGGCATGGTGAAAGTAGAAATGCACTTCCTGCCCGATGTGTATGTGCCGTGCGACGTATGCGCCGGCCAGCGCTACAACCGCGAAACGCTGGAGGTGCTGTACAAGGGCAAGAACATCGCGCAGATTCTAGAACTCACGGTGGAGGCGGCATTCGATTTCCTCAAAGCGGTACCCACCATTGCGCGCAAGCTTCAGACGCTGCTGGACGTGGGCCTCTCCTACATCAAGCTGGGGCAGGCCGCCACCACCTTGTCCGGCGGCGAGGCGCAGCGCGTCAAGCTGGCGCTGGAACTCTCCAAGCGCGACACCGGGCGCACGCTGTACATCCTGGATGAACCGACCACCGGCCTGCACTTTGCCGACATCGACCTGCTGCTGAAAGTCTTGCACCAGTTGCGCGACGCCGGCAACACCATTGTGGTGATCGAACACAACCTGGACGTCATCAAGACCGCCGACTGGCTGATCGACATGGGCCCCGAAGGCGGCTCGGGTGGCGGCACGGTGCTGGGCGTGGGCACACCGGAAGACATTGCGGCCAACCCGGCCAGCCACACCGGGCGCTACCTGCAGCGCCTGCTGTAAGCACCGACGTCAGACGGCGCGGGTGTGCTGGCGGGCGAAGGCCTCGAAATCTGCGGGGCTCAGGGGCTTGCTGTAGAAGTACCCCTGCACCTCGTCACAGCCCTGGGCACGCAAAAACGCCAGTTGCGCCTGCGTCTCCACGCCTTCTGCAATGGTGGCAAAACCCAGGCTGTGGGCCAGGCCGATGATGGCGGCCACAATGGCCTTGTCGTCCGGATCGTCGGTGATGTCACGCACAAACGACTGGTCGATCTTGAGCTTGTAGACCTGAAACCGCTTGAGGTAGCTCAGCGAGGAGTAGCCGGTGCCGAAGTCGTCGATCGACATGCGCACCCCCCGCCGGTGCAGCTCATCCATGATGGCAATCGCCCCGAGCGGGTCATTCATCGCAACGCCTTCGGTCAGCTCCAGTTCCAGGCATTGCGGCGGCAGGCCGGCGTCCGCCAGGATGCTGGAGACCAGTTCCGGCAGATTGGCGTGGCGGAACTGCACCGCCGACAGGTTCACCGCCAGGTGCTGCACCGGCAGGCCGGCATCGCGCCAGGCACGCAACTGCCAGGCGGCGGTGCGCAGCACCCAGGCACCAATGGACAGGATCAACCCACTGTCCTCGGCAATCGGAATGAACTCGGCGGGTGACACCGCCCCCAGGACGGGATGCGTCCAGCGCAGCAGCGCCTCCGCGCCCACGATGGAGCCGTCGTGCAGGGACATCTGGGGCTGGTACACCAGCTGCAACTGGTCGTGCTCCAGCGCCCGGCTCAGGGCATTTTCGAGTTGCAGGGCCCGGGTGCTCTGGGCCTGCATTTCGGCCGTGAAAAAACGGAAGGCATTGCGCCCGCTCTGCTTGGCCCGGTACATCGCCGCGTCGGCCCGCATCGACAGCGTCTCGAAGGTGTCGCCATCGGCCGGATACAGCGCCACCCCGATGGAGAACGTGATGGCCAACTCCTGCGACCCGATCAGGTAGCGCGGCGCGGTCGCCTCCAGCAGCTTGCGGGCTACATGGGCGGCGCCAGCGGCATCGGTGTCCGGACACAGGATCACAAACTCATCGCCGCCCAGGCGGCTGATGGTGTCCTGCTCGCGCAGGGTCTGCTGCAGGCGCGCCGTGACCTGGATCAGCAGCGCGTCACCCACCTGGTGCCCCAGCGAGTCGTTCACGTTCTTGAACCGGTCCAGGTCCAGGAACATCACCGCCAGCGATTCGTGGCTGCGCTGGGCGTGGCCCAGTTCGGTCTGGATCCGGTCTTGCAGCAACCGCCGGTTGGGCAGCGCCGTCAGGGGATCGAAATCGGCCAGTATCCGGATGTGTTCCTCGTCTGCCTTGCGCTGGGTGATGTCCGTGGCAATGGCGACGTAGTTTGTCACCTGGGCGCTGGCATCGCGCAGCTGGCTGATGGACAGCCAACCCGGGTACAGCGTGCCGTCCTTGCGCCGATTCCACACCTCGCCATGCCACTGCCCCTGGTTGGTAAGGGTCTGCCACATGGTGCGGTAAAAATCCCGGTCCTGCCGGCCCGACGACAGCATGCTGGGGTTTCGCCCCAGCGCTTCGGCTTCGGTGTAACCCGTGATCCGGGTAAAGGCGTTGTTCACCCGCACCAGCCGGCCCTGCTGGTCCGTGATCATGATGACCTCGCCCACCTGGTCGAACACCTTGGACACCAGCTGCAGCTGCATCTCGGCGTTCTTGCGTTCAATGGCAATGGCGGTCAGATTGGCCGCCATTTCAATCACGCCGATTTCATAGGCATCGGGTGCCACCGGCGTGCGGTGGTACACCCCAAAGGTCCCCAAAACCGCAGGGCCGCCGGAGCGGATCGGTTCGGACCAGCAGGAAACCAGCCCCGCCTGCGCCGCAGCGTCCTTGAACGCCACCCAGTCGGGATCGGTGGCAATGTCGGTCACCACCGCGCGCCGGCCTGTGAAGGCCGCCGTGCCGCAGGACCCCACGCCCTCGCCAACCGGCACCCCCTCAAGGGTCGCAATGTACGACGCGGGCAGGCTGGGCGCAGCACCCAGGCGCAGGTACTGCCGCTCACCGTCGAGCAACAGGATGGCACACAGCGCGCCGGGCAAGACCTCCTGGATCCGCAGCACATACTCCCGCAGCACCTGGTCCAGTGGGGCGCTGCTGGTCAGGCGCTCCAGCATGAAGCTGCGCAGCGCGTCGCGCTGGCGCATGCGCACCCGGTCCGTCAGGTCCATGTTGGTGCCCGACACCCGCACCACCCGACCCGACGCATCGCGCTGGGCAAAGGCGCGCACCAGCACCGGAACGTAATGGCCGTCGCTGTGCTGCAAACGGCACTCCGCAACAAAGCCCTCACCGGCACTGCGCAGGAAATCCGTCAGCAGCTGGACGACACGCGGCTCGTCCTCAGGGTACATGAAACGCCGCCACAAATCGGCATCGACCGGATACTGGTCCTCCACGTAGCCCAGCATTTGCCACCAGCGCGGCGAGTAATAGAACTGGCCACGCGACAAATCCCAATCCCACAAGGCGTCCCGCGCACCCTGCAAGGCCAGGGCCAAACGGGTTTCAGACTCGACGGTACGGGCCTCGGCCAGCGCGCGGGCCGCTTCGCGGTCAAAATTGCGCAGCGCGTAGTCAATGTCCGACGCCATTTCAACCAGCAGGTTTTGCACGGGTTCGTCAAAGGCCCCGGCTTCGCTTGCATACACCGTCAAGACGCCCACCACACGGCCGTCGCGGTGCAGCGGCAAGGCCGCGGATGCCGCCCAGCCAAAACGCGCACCCCAGGCATGCCAGGGCTCGGTGACAGGGTCGGTCTGGTAATGCTGGCACCAGTAGGGCTGGTCGGTGTGCAAGGCCTGCCCCGTAGGCCCCGTCCCCATGGGCGCGCTGCCATCGGCCACAATGCCCAACTCCTGCGGCGCGTCGGCGCCCACCCCGTAAGCGGCCACCGTGCGCAGCGGGCCGTGCTCCGTATCCACCATGCTGATCCAGGCCATACGCATGCCACCATGGTCCACGGCGCTGCGGCAAATCTGGGCATAAAGTTCAGTTTCGTCGGTGCAGCGCACAATGGCCTGGTTGCAGTCGCTCAGGGCCGCATACAGGCGCGCCAGCTGGCGCAATTTGGCCTCGGACTCCAGGTGCGCCTGCTCCATCGCGTTTAGCCGGTGCTGCGTCTGGACCAGCCAGCCCAGGACGCTTTCCTGGCGGTTGGGCGCCACGGCCATGGCATCCGAAAAATGGCCCTGGCCAATCCGGGTGATGTGGGTGTGGATGGCGTCGAGCCGCCCCCCCAACGTGGCTTGCAGCGTCCGGAACGAGCGCCACAGCGCCAGCAGCAAACCCAGGCCGACCAGCACGAACACCGCGCGCAGCACCGTTGCCTGGCGCTCCGCCGCGTGCACCGCTGCCAGCGTGCGGGCATCCGAGAGTTGGTAAAACGCGTCCAGCGGCGCCATGATGCGGGCCTTGGCTTCGTGGTAGGCCACGTTGTGGAGCATCTGTCCGGCCCGTATGCGGCGGGCGTCCAGACCGGGCCCCGGGATTTCCACCAGCGCCATGGCCTCGCGCTCCAGTGCGGTCAAGCGGTCGGAGTTGTCCTTGGCCAGCGCCATCTGGTGGAATTCATCCGGCTGGAAACCCGCTTCCCGCATTTTCTGCAGCAAGGGCTTCTTCTCGCCCTCCGCCTCGGGCGGTGCCGGCGGATGGTCGGTTGCGAGATACCAGTACATGCTCTGGTAATTGCCAGGGCGCGCCCGCTTGCCGTCCCGGATGTCCAGAATCTCGAAGTAATGCTGCTTGTACTCGGGGGCCCCCGTCATCACGTACGTGCGCGCCATGCGGGTCAGGTCATCCGACGACTGCCGCAGCTCCTCCACCAGCAGGCGCGACTGGTACCGCAGCTCGTTGGCAACGTCAATCTGCTTTTCCGAGGCCACGTACACCGCGAACACCATCACCAGCACCCAGGCCAACAGCGCGGCCACGCGCAGGCTGAACGAGAAGCTGGCGGTCCTGAAGCGTGAGGTCATTGATGGGCACCCGGGTGACGTCCCATGGTAGCGCCAAAAAGGGGGCGCACCCCGCTTGGCCGCCCCCCGCGCGCCGTCTGGGCAGCGCAAACCGGTATTATTTGGCCGAAGCGCTCGGGCGTTCGGCCACGCGGTCGCGCCAGGCCTGCAGCGCGGGCATGCCTTCGCGGCCGGGTTGGAATTTCATCAGGCGCGCGAACTCGATGGCGCAGAACGCCGTGATGTCGGCAATGGTGAAGCGTTCGCCGGCGATCCAGGGCTGGCGTTCCAGCACGTGGTCGAACCAGGCCGCGACCTCGCGCACCTTCTGCACCTGCGCCTGGCCAAACTCGGGAAACTGCGGCTGCTCCAGCGGCGCCAGGCCGGGGTGCGTATGGCGCACCACGTTGGCGATGCCGCCAAACAGGTAGAACTCCACGCGCCGGTCGGCCATCTCGATGAAGGCGCGCTCCTCAAAGTCCTTGCCCATCAGATTGGGCTCCGGGTAGAGCCCTTCGAGGTAGGTGCAGATGGCGCGGGTCTCGGTCAGCACGCGGCCATCGTCAAGCTCCAGCGCCGGCACCTTGGCCAGCGGGCTCTTGGCGCGGTAGGCCTGGCCCTGGTGCTCATGGGCATTGAGGTCCACATTCACCAGGCTGATGCCGGTGATGCCTTTTTCGACCATGAACATCAAAACGCGGCGGGGATTGGGCGCACCGTGGGCGGTGTACAGCTGCATGCTCAGACTCCTGACGTGCGGGACTGTCCCATTTCTACCATGCTGCGGGCCTGCTCGGAAAACTCTTTGGCCTTCTCGTCCCCGTCACGGGTCAGGTCCATCTTGGACGGCGGACTCGCTATGCCCTTTTGCACGGCCGCACGCGCCCGGATGCTGGCGAGCCAGCGCTGCAGGTGCGGCAAATCATCGATCTCCACGCCCGACCAGCGGTGCGTACGCACCCAGGCCCAGTTGGCGATGTCGGCAATCGAGTAGTCGCCGGCCAGGTATTCGTGGTCCTTCAACTGGCCGTCGAGCACGCGGAACAGGCGTTTGCTCTCGCCCTGGTAGCGGTCGATGGCGGGCTGGATCTTCTCGGGGAAGTAACGGTAAAACACATTGGCCTGTCCCATCATGGGCCCGATGCCACCCATCTGGAACATCAGCCACTGCATGACCCGCGAGCGCCCCTTGACGTCGCGGGGCATCAGCTGCCCCGTCTTCTCGGCCAGGTACACCAGGATGGCACCGGACTCGAACACCGCGAAGTCGTCTTCGTCGCGGTCGACAATGGCGGGGATGCGGCCATTGGGGTTGATGGCCAGGAACGCCGGCGTTTTCTGTTCGTTTTGCGCCAGGTCCAGTACCTTGAGCGTGTAGGGCAGCGCCAGTTCTTCGAGGGCAATGGACACCTTGTGTCCATTGGGCGTGGCGGCGGTGTAGAGGTCAATCATGCAGAGTCCCCGGAAGTGGATGGCGCGAAGCAGCCACCATGGTAGCGGTCCTGGGACACGCCCGCTGTCGCGGGGGCAACGCGGGCACCACCGCAGCGCGCGGTGGGCAGAGCCCTAGCGGCCCAGGTCCTCGATGGCGTCCACCACCATGCCCGTCCCCACGGCGATGAGCAGGATGTCAGCCGCGACCCGCACAAACTTGTGCCCGGCCGGCGGCGTGCCCAGTTGCCGCAGAACGCGGGGGTCCACCGCGGCGTATTCAACGCCATAGGGCAAGGGGCGGCCCATGGCCCACTTCTTGGCTTGCCCCGGCGGCAGGCACCCGTTGTTCTTCTTGGCCAGTCCGGGCGGGCAGTGACCGGCACGCCCCTGCTCGCGGTAGTAGTCCTGCACCTGGGTACGTTGGGCCGGCGCGAAATAATTGCCAATGCGGATTTCGACCCCCACGCCAGGCGCCGGTGCGGGCGCGCTCACGTACGCATCCCGCTCATCGCCCTGGCCCTTGTTCCTGCCGTGGCCGGCCCATTCGGGTTTGCCTGCGGTGGCGGCCATGCAGGCCAGCATCAGCGCAGCGCTGCAGGCCACACGCCCCATGTTCCAACCCGTGCGACGGACGGTCCAGTTTTTACGCATCTGTTTCTCCTGCAAAGTAAGCACTTCAAAACCATCAACCCACCAGCACCTGCTGCAGGGCCGCTTGCAACACGCCCTGCGTGCGCTGGGCCTCGGCCCGTGCCGCCGACGCAAAATCGGCCCCCGCCGCGGCATACAAGATGGCGCG
>JBAQKO010000425.1:0-3294 GCA_049301075.1 Rhodoferax sp. | reverse complement strand
CTGACCATGGAACACAAGACTTGGCTGGCACGGGGAAGTCCCCATTGGCGATGGCGGTGCATAGACCCGCCGGCTTAGGCCGACACGACCCCCAAAAAAACATACCAGCAACTGCGTTTAGAGATTTATTGAAACTTCAGGAGAACAACATGGCCATCGAAATGATTGAAGAAGAAGCGTTTAACCAAGGCACCCAGATCAAGGTCATTGGCGTGGGCGGCGGCGGCGGCAACGCGGTCGAGCACATGATCAACACCGCGGTGGGCGGCGTGGAATTCATTTGCGCCAACACCGATGCCCAGGCCCTGTGCCGCAGCACGGCGCACAAGACCATCCAGCTCGGCGCGGGTGGCCTGGGCGCCGGCAGCAAGCCCGAGAAAGGCCGCGAAGCGGCGGAACTGGCCGAGTCCGACATCCGTACCGCCATTGAAGGCGCGCACATGCTGTTCATCACCGCCGGCATGGGCGGGGGCACCGGTACCGGCGCGGCGCCGGTCATTGCCCGCGTGGCCAAGGAAATGGGCATCCTGACGGTGGGCGTGGTCACCAAACCGTTCGATTTCGAAGGCGGCCGCCGCATGAGCAACGCCGATGCTGGCTTGACCGAACTGGAAGCCAACGTCGACTCGCTGATCGTGGTGCTCAACGAGAAATTGCTCGAAGTGCTGGGTGACGATGTGTCGCAGGACGAGGCCTTTGCCCATGCCAATGACGTGCTGAAAAACGCCGTGGGCGGCATTGCTGAAATCATCAACGTGCCCGGCCATGTGAACGTCGACTTTGAAGACGTGCGCACCGTCATGGGCGAGCCCGGCAAGGCCATGATGGGCACCGCCCTGGCCAGCGGCCCGGACCGCGCCCGCATCGCTGCCGAGCAGGCCGTGGCCTGCCCGCTGCTCGAAGGCATCGACCTGTCGGGCGCCAAGGGCGTGCTGGTGCTGATCACTGCCGCCAAGGGCTCGCTGAAGCTGTCCGAATCCAAGCTGGCGATGAACACCATCCGCGCCTACGCATCGCCCGATGCGCATGTGATTTACGGCACGGCGTACGACGACGAACTGGGCGAGAACATTCGCGTCACCGTGGTTGCCACCGGCCTGTCCCGCCAGGGCGCGCGCCGCACGGCCCCTCCGCTGCAGGTGCTGCGTACCGGCACCGACAACGTGCCGTTCCATGTGCCCACGCTCAACGCCCAGGCCGGCAACGGTATCAGCGCAGGTGGGGCGCCCGCCGCGGGTCTGGCACAGCCGGACTACGGCAGCATGGGAACACCGGCGGTCTGGCGTGGCCGCACCTCGGCGGCCGCCAAGGTGGACGCCCTGTCCAGCGGTGGCATGGACGACTACGAAATCCCGGCTTTCCTGCGCAAGCAGGCTGACTGAGCGCTCCGCACCCCTGCGTCGCCGCCCCTGATGGGGGCGGGGTCGCCGGGAGGCGGCCCTGTGGCCATGCCCCCTGCGCTTTTACAATATGGCTGTGCTCAAACAACGAACCCTTAAATCCATCACCCGCGCCGTTGGCGTGGGGCTGCACAGCGGCCAGCGGGTGGAACTCACCCTGCGCCCGGCGGCGCCCGATACGGGCATCGTGTTCCGGCGTGTGGATTTGCCTGCGCCCGTGGACATCGTGGTGTCGGCAACGGCGGTGACGGATACGCGGCTGGCCTCCACCATTTCCAATGGCGCGGTCAAGGTCAACACGGTGGAACACCTGATGTCGGCTTGCGCGGGCCTGGGGGTGGACAACCTGTACGTGGACATCACCGCCGAAGAAGTGCCGATCCTGGACGGCTCGGCGGCGTCTTTCGTGTTCCTGTTGCAGAGTGCGGGCATTGAGCTGCAGAACGCGCCGCGCCGCTTTATCCGGCTCTTGCGGCCGGTGGAAGTGCGCGAAGGCACGGGCGCGGCGGAGAAGTGGGCGCGACTGGAGCCCTACCACGGCTACAAGCTCAGCTTCGAGATTGACTTCAAGCACCCGGCGGTGGACTCCACCGGCCAGTGCGTGGAGTTCGACATGAGCACCGACTCCTATTCCAAGGACATTGCCCGTGCGCGCACCTTCGGTTTCACCAAGGATGTGGAAATGATGCGCGCCAACGGCCTGGCGCTGGGCGGCGGTCTGGACAACGCCATTGTCATGGACGACTACAAGGTGCTCAACGCCGATGGCCTGCGCTATGACGACGAGTTCGTCAAGCACAAGATCCTCGACGCCATGGGCGACCTGTACCTGGTGGGCAAGCCGCTGCTGGCCAGTTACCGGGCCTTTCGCTCCGGCCACGCGCTCAACAACAAGTTGCTGCGTGAACTGCTCGCCCATACCGAAGCCTGGGATGTAGTGACCTTCGAAGACGAGAAGCAGGCTCCCAACGGGTTTGCGCAGCTGGCGCGGGCCTGGTAGGGCGCGGGCCGTCGCGGGCGCCATGGCATTCTTCCGCTGGCTCTTCCTGTTGCTGCTGCTGGGCGCGGCAGTGCTGTTTGCCGCTTTTGCCGTGACGGGCCAGGTGCGCTTCAAGCGCTGGGGCCTGTTCATACTGAAGTGGACGCTGGTGGGCGCGTTTGGCTTCTTTGGCGTCCTCATTCTGGAGCGGATTGCCTAGCTGTCCCCTCCATAATGGGCGCATCTGTACGCCTGGCCTGGAGACTGCATGGATACGCGCATCCGCGACTTGGTTGAGAAAATCACCGCCCTGGAGGACGAGTTGCGCACGGCACTGCATGAGCGGGAAAGCCGGGTGCAGTTCACCATCCGCGGCAAACGCATCGAGTTCGCGCAGGACATCCGCGCGACGCACCAGCGGCTCAAGCGCGGTTTTTTCCGCTGGCTGGTGACGGACCGCGGGCAGAACCTGGTCACCGGTCCCATCATCTACGGCATGGCCCTGCCGATGGTGTTGTTTGACCTGTGCGTGACGTTCTACCAGCTCACGTGTTTTCCCATTTATGGCGTGGCCCGGGTGCGGCGGGCCGACTACATGGTGTTTGATCGCCACCAGCTGGGCTACCTCAATTTCATCGAGCGCTTCCACTGCGAGTACTGCGCCTATGGCAACGGCCTGATGGCCTACGCCACGGAAATCCTGGCGCGCACCGAGCTGTACTTTTGTCCCATCAAGCATGCGCGCAAGATTGCGGGCACCCATGGTCGCTACGCGGAGTTCCTGTCCTTCGGTGATGCGCCGGATTACCATGTCCGGCTGGAGGCCATCCGCGTTGCCATGGGGTCCGAGAAGGCCGGCGCCCCGCCACCGACGGATGCGCACTGACGGCCTGCCGGACGGGCCCGAGTCCGGGC
>JBAQKO010000424.1:0-2156 GCA_049301075.1 Rhodoferax sp. | reverse complement strand
ACACCAGTCCGGTCGGCTTTGCCCTCTTTGACCGCGTGCTGCTCACCGTCCACCCCAGCGACTGCGCCGTGCGCGACACCTACGCCGCCAAGCTGCTACAGGCCGCCAGCGCCGAGTCCCGCGCGGCCGGCGCGCGCCTGCCCCTGAGCGCGGCCGACCTGATGCTGCGCGTCATCAACCAGATGGTCGACGGTTTCCTCGAACTGCGCCGCGAACTGACGCACCAGCTGGACCACTGGCAAGCCGAACTGCTCAACCCCAAGACCCGCTTCAACAACTGGGGCTCCCTGCTCGACGCTCGGCTCTCTCTGCACAACCTGGACGAAATTTGTGAAGACCAGCGGGCGGCGATCCAGGACTGGATTGAAGCCGTCAAGACCTGGCCGGACGCCACCACCCCGGCGGGTCAGCGCGAGCGCGACCTGCTGCAGGTGCGCAGCCGCGACGTGCTGGAGCACATCGAACGGGTGGTGCACCACGTGCGCCGCCTGGAACAAAGCGCCGAGACGGCCGTGCAGATGCACTTCAGCGTGCAGGGCAGCCGCACCAACGACATCATGCGCACGCTCACCGTGCTGACCGCCATCTTCCTGCCGCTGAACCTGATCACCGGTTTTTTTGGCATGAACTTCGATGCCTTGCCGCTGATTCACCAGCAAAGCGGCCTGTGGATGGCGATCGGCGCCATGGCCGTCATTGCCATCGGCCTGGTCGTGCTGTTCTGGCGCAAACGCTACCTGGCACGCAGCAGCCGCTGAGCACGGGGACGCGGGCCGCGGCGCTACGCCCCTTTTCCAGATGTCCCCTATTCACGCGGGCCCGACAGGAATAGGATGCCCATCAGGTCACTGGACTTTGCAGGTCGCGGTGGCTCAATGGCATTTCCGTCAACCCTGTCAGGAGACCTCCCATGTCCAAAGTCCTCGTCCTCTACTACTCCACCTACGGCCACATTGAAACCATGGCGCAGGCCGTCGCCGAAGGCGCGCGCGCCGCGGGCGCAATCGTGACCGTCAAGCGCGTGCCCGAGACCGTCCCCACGGAGATTGCCCAAACAGCCCATTTCAAGCTGGACCAGGCGGCCCCCGTTGCCACCGTTGCCGAGCTGGAGGGCTACGACGCCATCATCGTCGGCTGCCCCACCCGCTTCGGCCGCATGCCCGCGCAGATGGCGGCCTTTCTCGACCAGGCCGGAGGTCTGTGGGCCCGTGGTGCACTCAATGGCAAAGTGGGCGGCGCGTTTACCTCCACCGCCACCCAGCACGGCGGCCAGGAAGCCACGCTGTTTTCCATCATTGCCAACCTGCTGCACTTCGGCATGACCATCGTCGGCCTGCCCTACAGCTACGCCGGACAGATGTCCCTGGACGAAGTCGTCGGCGGCAGCCCGTATGGCGCCACCACCATTGCCGGCGGCCAGGGCCAGCGCCAGCCCAGCGCCCTCGACCTGGGCGGCGCGCGCCACCAGGGCCAACTCATAGGCGCCACCGCCAACAAACTGTTTGGCGCCTAAGGCTCCCGTCACCGCCAGGGCGCGCTCCAGGAGGTTGCCATGAACATCATCACGCCCAGACCGTCGGACCTTGGCGACGGCTTCATGGTCCGACGGGCCCTGCCGGCAGCGACGCAGCGCACGGTCGGCCCCTTTGTGTTCCTCGACGAAATGGGGCCGGCCCAATTTGCGCCGGGCCAGGGTCTGGATGTGCGGCCCCACCCACACATCGGCCTGGCCACCGTCACCTACCTCTTTGACGGCGAGATCCTGCACCGCGACAGCCTGGGCACCGTCGTCCCCATACGCCCGGGCGACGTCAACTGGATGACGGCCGGGCGCGGCATCGTGCACTCCGAGCGCACGCCCCCCGACCTGCGCAGCACCGGCTCGCGCCTGTGGGGCCTGCAGTTCTGGGTGGCGCTGCCGGCCGAGCAGGAGGCATGCGACCCCGCGTTTTCCCACCACGCTGCAGATGCGCTGCCGCAAACCCGGCTCGGCGGCGCCCGCCTGCGCCTGGTCGCCGGCAGTGCCTATGGCCTGCGTTCACCCGTGCGGGCCCCGTCACCGCTGTTCCTGATGGATGTGCACCTGGCACCGGGCGCCCACCTGGAGCTGGAAGACCGCCATGCCGAACGTGCCGCCTACGTGGTGGAAGGAACCC
>JBAQKO010000423.1:0-3215 GCA_049301075.1 Rhodoferax sp. | reverse complement strand
CAACGACGACTTCACGGGACATGGGAGAACTCCTTAAAAATTTGCATGCATCTTACACAAGCTGACACGCTATCAAAACAATAGCTGTCCGCGCAGTATTCACGGCGGCTTCTGGCCTAAAACGCCCTAAATTTCAGCGCCTTCCACCAGAAAACGCACCCGCCGCACACCGTTCCATTCGTCGGCGTCCAGCCGGAAGGCCAGCGTCACCTTGGCCGGCAGCGGGTCCGTGTGGCCGAACCAGATGCCGTCCACCGGCTGGCCCTGGTGCTTGAGCTTCAGGGCCAGGTGTTTTTCGCCCACCAGCCGCTGCGACACCACTTCCACCTCTTCGCTGAAGGTCGGCGCGGCAAAGCCCTGGCCCCACACCTCCTTGTGCAGGGTGTCCACCAGTTCCACACGCCGGTACTCGGGCGCCAGCGGGCCGTCGGTGTCCAGGCGGCGCGTCAGCGTGGCGGCGTCCAGCCACTCCTGCGCAACCTGGATCAGCCCCTGCTCGAAGGCGTCCAGTCCTTCTTCGGCGATGGTGCAGCCGGCCGCCATGGCGTGGCCGCCAAAGCGCAGGAGCACGCCGGGGTTGCGCTTGGCCACCAGGTCCAGCGCATCGCGCAGGTGAAAGCCGGGAATGGAGCGGCCCGAGCCCTTGAGCTCGTGTTCCTTGCCGGGGGCGGCACTGGCGGCAAAAACGAAGGAGGGGCGGTGCAGCTTGTCCTTGATGCGCGAGGCCACGATGCCGACCACGCCTTCGTGGAAGTCGGGGTCGAATACGCAGATGGCCGGCGGCGGCTCGTCGCCTTCGTCAAACAGCGACTCGGCAATCAACATGGCCTGCTCGCGCATGTCGCCCTCAATCTCACGGCGTTCGCGGTTGATGCCATCGAGCGTCTTCGCCAGCTCGTCGGCGCGGGCCGGGTCGTCGGTGAGCAGGCATTCGATGCCTAGCGTCATGTCCGACAGCCGCCCGGCGGCGTTGATGCGCGGTCCCAGGGCAAAGCCGAAGTCAAAGGTGGTGGCGACGCCCGCGTTGCGCCCGGCCGCAGCAAACAGGCTGGTCAGGCCCGCCGGCATGGCGCCGGCGCGCACCCGCTTGAGCCCCTGGGCCACCAGGCGGCGGTTGTTGGCGTCCAGTCGTACGACGTCGGCCACCGTGCCCAGCGCCACCAGTGGCAGCAGGGTGTCGAGCTTGGGCTGGTTCTGCGCCGTGAACAGACCGCGGTTGCGCAGTTCACTGCGCAATGCCAGCAGCACGTAGAACATCACGCCCACACCGGCAATGGACTTGCTGGCGAACGGGCAGCCGGGCTGGTTCGGGTTGACGATGACATCGGCATCGGGCAGCTCGGGCGCGGGCAAATGGTGGTCGGTCACCAGCACCTGCAGGCCCAGCGCGCGGGCGTGGGCCACGCCGTCGATGCTGGCAATGCCGTTGTCCACGGTGATCAGCACATCGGCGCCAGCGTCCTTCACGCGCTGCGCAATGGGGGCGGTCAGGCCATAGCCGTCGACGATGCGATCCGGCACGATGTAGCTGACGTGGCGCGCACCCAGCAGCCGGAGCCCGCGCAGGGCGACGGCGCAGGCGGTGGCGCCATCGCAGTCGTAGTCGGCCACGATGCACAGGTGCTTGTTCTGTGCCATGGCATCGGCCAGCAGGGTGGCGGCCTCGGGCAGGCCCTGCATGGTGGATGGCGGCAGCAGCTTGGCCAGCGCGTCGTCCAGCTCCTCGGTGCCGGTGACGCCGCGTGCGGCGTACAGGCGCGCCAGCAGCGGGTGGATGCCGGCCTGCTCCAGCGCCCAGACGGAGCGGGGTGGAATGTCGCGGGGGACGATATTCATAGGGTCTTCAACCAGGTGGTGGCCGGAGGTGCGGCCAGGCGTTGACGCAGGCGGGCCCACAGCGTGGGGGCTTGCCACTCCAGGGTCTGCGCCCGCTGTTCACCGCACAGGGTGAGTTGCACGGGTTCACCGGCCTGGGCGCGCGCCAGCAGTTCGGCCAGGGTGGTGCGGTCCAGTTCCTGCCAGGCCTGGGCCCAGGCAGAGGCGTCGTCCTCTAGTGCGGCGTCGCGCAGGGCGTGCAGCACCGTGCTGGGGCTGGCCGTGGGGTCGGTCGCGGCCCACGCGCCGGTGCCGCTGGCCCAGAAGGAATTGACCGCGGGCTGGCCGCGCGCGGCACGGGCGTCGTTGACCGCGTGGGTGTAGAGCAGCATTTGCATTTCGTTTTGCAGGCGCCGCAGGGCGCTGGCTTGCGCCTGGCGGGGTATCCAGGCATCGACCGGTTGCCCGGCCACGCGGTCCAGCGAGGCGGTGGGCAGCGCCTGGAAGACGTCGCCCCGTGCCAGCCAGCGGGTGTGCGCGTGCCCCAGCGCGTGGGGAAACAGGGTGATGCCGTCCTCGGCAAAGTAGGGCTGCATGGCCGCGTGTAGGGCCTGCGCTTCTTCTGGCGTGAGTGCCAGGTGTTGCGGGTCGGCCATGTCCACGTGGTGGGTATGCACCTGCCACTGGCAGGGCGTGATCCAGGCCCAGCCTTCGCCGCCGTGTTCGGCGGTCAGTCCCAGCCGCTGGGCATCCTGCGCGGCCCAGGGCAGCAGGCCGTCGGGGGCATCCCCCAGGCCCAGGTGGCGGGCCTGCACGCGCTCGTGCAGGGGCGTGAGCTGGTCGGCCTGACCCGCTTGCGTGGCGGTGGGGCTGAGTTCACGCAGCAAGCGCGTCAGGTGGGGCAGTTGCAGCGCGTCCATGGCCTGCCGGCACTGGGGGCCGGTAGGTGCCGCGTAGGAGATAACGGTGTGCATGCCCCGATTGTCCCGCATGAGGGCCGGGCTGTCCTCGGGCGGGCCGATAGGGTCGGCTATATTCATGAATCCAATTTCAGGACTTGAGGGTTGCCCCGCCCAGAGGCCAGCCCGTCCAGAACGCCAGCACCACGTCAAGAAATTCTTATGCGCACGACTTTGAACCAACAAGGCTCCACTTTTGCGGGTGTCTCCCGGATGTCAGCGGTCATGGGGTTGGCGGCGGTGTTGTTCAGCGGCGTGTGCCAGGCGGGCGTCGCAACAATCCCCACCATTGACCCCAAGGCGCCGACCGTGTTTGGGGCGGACCGGACCGGTCGTCCGGCCTTTCTGAAGCAGGTGAAAACGCGTTTTGAAGCGCCCGGGGTCATTGGTGAATCGCAGAGTGGCTGGTTTTGCGCGCGCCGTGGCGACGTGGTGTGGAAT
>JBAQKO010000422.1:0-4745 GCA_049301075.1 Rhodoferax sp. | reverse complement strand
GCGAAATACTGGCCTCGCAGACCGCCACGTTCGAGAACCTGCTGCCCCAGCACGACGCCGTGCTGTTTTCAGACTACGGCAAGGGCGGGCTGGCCCACATCACCGACATGATTGCGCGCGCGCGCGCTGCCGGCAAGCCCATTCTGGTGGACCCCAAGGGCAGCGACTACACGCGCTACCAGAACGCCAGCGTCATCACCCCCAACCGCGCCGAGCTGCAGCAGGTCATCGGCAGCTGGCGCGACGAAGACGACTTGCGCACCAAAGTCCACCAATTGCGCAAGCAGCTGAACCTGGACGCCGTGCTGCTCACGCGCAGCGAAGAAGGCATGACCCTGTTTGACGCCCAGGGCGAGCTGCACGTCAGCGCCCAGGCGCGCGAAGTGTTTGATGTGACCGGTGCCGGCGACACCGTGATCGCCACCATGGCGGCCCTGGTGGCCGCTGGCGTGAGCCTGCGCGACGCCGTCCCCATCGCCAACAAGGCCGGTGGCCTGGTGGTTGGCAAATTCGGCACTGCCACGGTAAGCTTTGACGAGCTGTTCGCCACCGCCTGACTGAAAAGAGAACTCCATGACCCGCATCGTAGTAACCGGCGCCGCCGGCTTTATTGGCAGCAACATCATCAAGGGGCTCAACGCCCGGGGCATCGACGACATCATCGCCGTGGATGACCTCAAGCAGGGCGACAAATTCCGCAACCTGGTCGATTTGCGTATCTCCGACTACCTGGATGTGGATACCTTCTACGACGCGTTTGCCAACGGCGCATATGGCCAGATCGAAGCGGTCTTCCACGAAGGTGCCTGCAGCGACACCATGGAGCAGGACGGCAAGTACATGATGGACAACAACTACACGCTGTCCTGCAACCTGTTCCATGCCTGCCAGAAGCGTGGCGCACGCCTGCTCTACGCCTCCTCGGCGGCCACCTACGGCGGCTCGGAGACCTTCCGTGAGGACCCCGCCTTTGAGCGCCCCCTGAACGTCTACGGTTACTCCAAGCTGCTGTTCGACCAGCGCATGCGCCGTGAATGCGGGTCCGACTTCCAGCGCACCAAGGCCGGCAAGACCAACCAGGTCGTCGGCTTTCGCTACTTCAACGTCTACGGCCCCCACGAACAGCACAAGGGCCGCATGGCCAGCGTGGCATTCCACCAGTTCCACCAGTTCCAGGCCGAGGGCAAGGTCAAGCTGTTTGGCGAGTACGGTGGCTATGCCGCCGGGGGCCAGATGCGTGACTTCGTCTTTATTGACGACGTGGTGGCGGTGAACCTCTGGTTCTTTGACCATCCGGGTGAATCGGGCATCTTCAACCTGGGGACCGGCCGCGCACAACCGTTCAACGACGTCGCCCTCACGGTCGTCAACACCCTGCGCCAGCAGCGGGGCGAAAGCCCGCTCACGCTGGAACAAGCGGCATCGGCAGGCCTGATTGAATACATCGGCTTCCCCGACGCCCTGCGCGGCAAATACCAGAGCTACACCCAGGCCGACCTCAGCGCCCTGCGCAGTACCGGCTGCCAACACGTGTTCGCCGATGTGCAAACCGGTGTGAGCCGCTACGTACAAGCCCTGGCCGCGCAAGGCTGACCCCCCATCCATTGCCCTGCACTCCCCAAACCCGCTGCGGCGGGTTTTTTCATGCCCGCCGTACCTCTGCGCAAGTTGGCACCTCGGCGACGGCCAAGCCCACGCCTTGCGGCTACGCTTGAGGCGAGCGGCCGCGTTTGCCAACCGCGTGTACCGTGTACCCCACACAACAAAAGGAGATTCCCCCATGAATACCAGCGAACTTTTCACCCTCAAGGGCCGTACCGCACTCGTTACCGGCGGCTCGCGCGGCATTGGCCGCATGATTGCGGCGGGGTTCCTGGCCCAGGGCGCCACGGTCTACATCACCGCGCGCAAGGCGGCCGCCTGCGACCAGACCGCCAAGGAGTTGTCCGCGCTGGGCAAATGCGTGTCCCTGCCGATTGACGTCTCCACCGTGGACGGCGCCAAGGCCCTGGCGGACGCCTATGGCCGGCACGAGACCTCGCTCGACATCCTGGTCAACAACGCCGGCGCGGCCTGGGGCGCGGCCTTCGATGAATTCCCCGAATCGGGCTGGGACAAGGTGGTGGACCTCAACCTGAAGACCCCGTTCTTCCTGACCCAGGCCCTGGCCGGGCTGCTGCGCGCGGCAGCCCGTGCCAACGGAGGGGCCCGGCCTGCGAAGGTGATCAACATCGCGTCCATTGACGGGGTATCGGTGAACCCCATGGAGACCTACTCCTATGCCGCCAGCAAAGCCGGCCTGATCCACTTGACCCGGCGCATGGCCCTGCGGCTGATCCAGGACAACATTGTGGTCAGCGCCATTGCGCCGGGCGCGTTTGCCTCGGACATGAACACGCTGGCACGCGACCACGCGGATGAAGTGTCCCACCACATTCCCGCCGGGCGCATTGGTACCGATGAAGACATGGCAGGCACGGCCATCTACCTGGCCTCGCGCGCCGGCGACTATGTCGTGGGCTCCACCCTGGTGGTGGACGGCGGCGTCACGCACGCACGTTCGTAATCCGGCAGAGGGCACGGTAAAAGATGGCAAACTAGGGCCATGTTGTCTGTGATTGCAATTTGCGTGGGCGCCAGCATTGGCGCGTTGGCCCGCTGGGGCCTGGGTCTGTGGCTGAGTCCGGGTGGTGTCATTCCCTGGGGCACCCTGGCCGCCAACCTGGTGGGGGGCTACCTCATCGGCATCTGCGTCGCCGTGTTCCAGGCCTTGCCCCAGCTCGACCCCGTGTGGCGCCTGGCACTGGTTACCGGCTTTCTGGGCGGGCTCACCACCTTTTCCAGCTTCAGCGCCGAGGTGGTAGCCATGCTGCTGCAGCAGCGTTACGCTCTGGCACTGGGCACCGCCGGCCTGCACGTTATGGGCTCACTGCTGATGACGGTGGTAGGCATCTGGACTGTGCACCAATTGCCGCCCCTGCAGTAACGCGGATGCATGCCCTGCCTTCTGGCACCCCGCCAGCCGCCGTGCCCGTGGCGCACGATTAAAGTTCAGTCGATGCTTAAGCGCTGGTTGACCGCCGCATTCAACGCCACGCTGGCCCCCGTGCTGGCATTGCTGCTGATTTTTGAAGAATGGGGCTGGGAGCCGCTGGCGCGCCTGATGACCCGGCTGGCCCGGCTGCCACTGTGGGCCCACATGGAGGCATGGATTGCGCGTCTGCCGCCCTATGCCGCGCTGGTGGTGTTTGCCGTCCCCATGCTGCTGCTGTTTCCCGTCAAATTGCTGGCGCTCTACGCCATCAGCCGGGGCCACGCCGTGCTGGGTCTGGCTGTGGTGCTGGCAGCCAAGGTTCTGGGCACCGCCGGCGTGGCGCGCCTGTTCACGCTCACCCAGCCGGCGCTGATGCGGCTGGCGTGGTTTGCCCGGCTCTACGGGCGCTGGAAACCCTGGAAAGACGACCTGATGCAGCGCTTCCGGGCCACCGCAGCCTGGCGCGCCGTTACCGGCACGGTCCACGCCGTGCGGACCCGGGTGCGCCACCTGTTGCACAGGTTGCGCCGCTGGATGGAGTGATACGGCTACCAGCGCGCAGAGCGCCGCTTAGGCGTATCCCACCAACGCCACCGGCGGGTTCAGGCGCAAATCGTCCTCGCCGTGGTGCAGCTTGAACACCGATACGGCGCCGCGCAGGTGTTTGACCTCTTCGGCCAGGCTCATGGCGCCGGCCGCCGATTCTTCCACCATGGCGGCATTCTGCTGCGTGGCCTGATCGATCCCTCCCATGGCCGCACTGATGAGGCCGATCCCTTCATGCTGCTCCTGGGCCGCCACGCGAATCTGGTCAATGACCGCCGACACCTGCCCGACGCTGCTCACAATCTCCTGCATGGTTTTCCCAGCGCTTTCGACCAGCACCGAGCCCTCTTGCACCTGACCGACCGATGCATCGATGATCGATTTGATCTCCCGGGCCGCATCGGCCGAACGCCCGGCCAGACTACGCACTTCACTGGCCACCACCGCAAAGCCCCGTCCCTGCTCGCCGGCGCGGGCCGCCTCCACCGCAGCGTTAAGCGCCAGGATATTGGTCTGGAAGGCAATGCCGTCAATCACGCCGATGATGTCGGCAATTTTCTGTGACGAGGTGTTGATGGCGTGCATGGTGTCGACCACCCGCGCCACCACTTCGCCACCGCGAACGGCCACCTGCGTGGCCGTTGCCGCTGTTCCTACGGCCTGGGCCGCCGAGTCGGCCGTGTGCTTCACGGCCAGCGACAGGCGGTCCATGGAGGACGTGGTTTTCTGCAGGGCAATGGCGGCGCTCTCGGTGCGCTCCGACAGGTCGTGGTTGGCGCTGGCGATCTCGCTGGTGTTGCTGTTCACCACCTCCACGCCCGAGCGCACCTGGGCCACCAGATGGGTCAGGGACTGGTGCATACGCCCCAGATCCCGCTTGACATCCGCCAACTCATCCTTGCCGTGGCTGTGCACGCCCACGCTCAGGTCACCCAGTCCCCAGGCATCCGCCGTCACCTGCAAATCCCGGATGGGCACCAGGATGGACCGGACAATGGCCAGCACCAGCAGGGTTGCCATCACCGACACCAGCGCCGTGGCCGCCACCACCAGCCAGGGCGCGTGGCCTGCGGTGATGGCCAAGGCGCTGCGTCGCGCATTGGCCCGCGTGGAAATGGTATCGGACACGTCTGCCAGCGCCTTGTCGGTCTGGTCGATGTAGGCC
>JBAQKO010000421.1:0-4457 GCA_049301075.1 Rhodoferax sp. | reverse complement strand
CTTTCGTAGTGGTGTGGACCAGTGCATCCGTGGCAGCTCGCACCTGCAACTGGCGAATGATGGTCGCATTCTGGAGCACCGCGACTACTGGGACGCCGCCGAGGAGCTGTACGAGAAACTCCCCCTGATCGGGCCCCTGATGCGGTGGCTGCGCCAGCGCGCAGCCCACTGAACCCGCCGAATTGCTATACTGCTCCTGCGCCGATTTGCTTTCGCTTGCGGGCGCTTTATAAGTTCAGCTAAAGACATGCACCACCCGGTACTGCCCTTAGTTGATAAGCGAGCATTGCCGGGTTTTTTTGTATGTTTGCCACACCACAGTCCATTCACTTCGAGGCGCCGCTGCCCTTGCAGGGTGGCGCATCCCTGCGCGACTACCACCTGAGCTATGAGACCTACGGCGCACTCAACGCCGACCGTTCCAATGCGGTGCTGATCTGCCACGCGCTCAACGCCTCGCACCACGTGGCGGGTGTGTACGCCGGCCAGGACAAATCCGAGGGCTGGTGGGACAACATGATCGGCCCCGGCAAGCCGGTGGACACCAACCGCTTCTTCGTCATTGGCGTCAACAACCTGGGCTCCTGCTTTGGCTCCACCGGGCCCATGCACCGCAACCCGGATGCCGCCGATGGCCGCGTGTATGGCGCCGACTTCCCGGTGGTGACCGTGGAAGACTGGGTCAACGCCCAGGCCCGGCTGCTCGACGTGCTGGGCATCCAGACGCTGGCGGCGGTGATGGGCGGCTCCCTGGGCGGCATGCAGGCCCTGAGCTGGACGCTGCAGTATCCGCAGCGGGTGCGCCATGCGGTGGTGATTGCCAGCGCCCCCAACCTGAACGCAGAAAACATCGCCTTCAATGAAGTGGCCCGCCGCGCCATCGTGACCGATCCCGATTTCCATGGCGGCCACTTTTACGAGCACGGCACCGTGCCCAAGCGCGGTCTGCGCATCGCCCGCATGATTGGCCACATCACGTACCTCAGCGACGATGTCATGAACGAAAAATTCGGCCGCCAGCTGAAAGACGCGGTGCTGGGCGAAGACCCCTACCACTACACCACGCAGGACGTGGAGTTCCAGATCGAGAGCTACCTGCGCTACCAGGGCGACAAGTTCGCCGAGTACTTTGACGCCAACACCTACCTGCTGATCACCCGCGCGCTGGACTACTTCGACCCGGCCCGCGCCTTTGGCGGCGACCTCAGCCAGGCGCTGGCGCGGGCTACCTGCAAATTCCTGCTGGTGAGCTTCAGCACCGACTGGCGCTTCAGTCCCAAACGCAGCCGTGAAATGGTGAAGGCCTTGCTCGACAACCGGCGCGACGTGAGTTACGCCGAGATCGATGCCCCGCACGGGCACGATGCCTTTTTGCTCGACGACCCCCGTTACCTGGGCGTGGTCCGCTCGTATTTCGATGGCATAGCGCACTCCATGGAGGCTGCAGCATGAGTGATACCACCACCATGGAAGCCCTGGCCCGGCTGGTGCCGCACGGTTCGCGCGTGCTGGACCTCGGTTGCGGCGACGGCGCCATGCTCGCCCACCTGCAGCAGACGCGCGGCTGCACCGGCTACGGCGTGGAGATTGCCGACGCCAACGTGCTGGCGTGCGTGCAGCGCGGTGTCAACGTCATCCAGCTCAACCTCGACGAGGGGCTGGCGATGTTCGACGACGCCTCGTTCGACGTGGTGCTGCAGATCGACACCCTGCAGCACCTGCGCAACGCCGAAGTCATGCTGCGCGAGACCGCCCGTGTGGGGCGCATGGGCATCGTGGCCTTCCCCAACTTTGCGCACTGGCCCAATCGCCTGAGCGTGCTGGGGGGCCGCATGCCGGTGACCAAACGCCTGCCCTACCAGTGGTACGACACGCCCAATATCCGCGTCGGCACCCACGCCGATCTGGCGGCGCTGGCACAGCGCAACGGCCTGCGCGTGCTCGACAGCTTTGGCTTGCAAAACGGCAAGACCGTGCGCTGGGCGCCCAATCTGCTGGCCGGTACCTCGGTGTACCAACTGGCCAAGGGCTGATGCGCCGCGGTTGACCATCGTCAACCAGGACGCGCGCTCTAGGGGATAACCACCCTGTACAGGCCGGTGGCCTGCTTAAACAATTCAAGACCGTTCATACGGAATTCACCATCAAGGAAATGTGTGCGATGAAGCCAATGAGTATTGCATTGAAGATATGGATGCCCGCCATCCTTGTGAGTGTCGGACTGGTTGCCATGTCCATCGGCTCGGCGGTACGCACCGTCAAATCCCAGGCCGTCACGGCGGCCGAACAGTCGCAGCAGCAGAGCAAGCTGGAGTTGGCGGCGCGCTGGAGCGGTCTGGGCGAGGCCCAGGCTTTGCGCGGCATCGGCAGCGCACTCAATGCCGACGCCGGCGCCACCCCGCTGCTGGAAACCGGCCAGGCCGACGCGCAGCGCGAGATGGCCCGCATCGAGCAGTCGCTGGACGGCATGATGACGCAGGGCCCGGAGCAGACCGCCCTGCAGGCCGTCAAGACCACGGCGCAAGGCCTGGCCACTTCGCTGGACAAAGCCCAGCGCCTGAAGACGGCCGGTGACGCCGCCGCCGTGCAGGCGCACATCAAGACCGACACCCTGCCCCAGCTGGCCGCCTTTTTGTCCGCCCAGCAGAGTCTGGTGCACCTCGCGGAGCAGGGTGCCACCGGCTTGCGGGACAAGGCCGGCGCCGAACGCCTGAAAACCGTCTGGACGGTGGCGGGCATCATGGCCGTCATCATTGCGCTGGTGTGCGCGGGGACGCGGGTGCTGCAGCGCAATGTGTGTGACCCGTTGCGCGACATCGTGCGGGTCACCCGCGCCATTGGGGACGGCGATCTGCGGGTGCGCACGCCCAGCGACCGCCAGGACGAAATGGGTGATGTGCTGCGCGCACTGCAAGACATGACCCAGTCGCTGGCGGGCCTGCTGGGGCAGGTCCGCTCGGCGGCCACCAGCATTGGTGCCGCCAGCACGGAAATCGCGCACGGCAACCATGACCTGTCCAACCGTACGGAACAGACCGCCGCCAACCTGCAGCGCGCAGCGGCCTCCATGGACAGCCTCAGCGGCTCCGTGCGTCAGTCGGCCGACGCGGCCCGCCAGGCCAACCAGCTGGCCGGCTCCGCGTTTACCGTGGCCGAAAGCGGCGGTCAGTCGGTCGCCAAGGTGGTGGAGACCATGCACCAGATTGATGGCTCGTCCAAGAAGATCGTGGACATCATCAGCGTGATCGACGGTATTGCCTTCCAGACCAACATCCTGGCGCTCAACGCCGCCGTGGAAGCGGCCCGTGCCGGCGAACAAGGGCGCGGCTTTGCCGTGGTGGCCAGCGAGGTGCGCAGCCTGGCCGGACGTTCGGCCGAGGCGGCCAAGGAGATCAAGGACCTCATCAGTGCCTCGGTCTCCAATGTGGAAGTGGGCACCCAGCTGGTGGATCAGGCCGGCCAGACCATGCAGGACATCGTGCACTCGGTGCAGCGCGTGACCGGCATCATTGAACAGATCACGGCCACCAGCACCACACAAAGCAACGACATGCACCAGGTGTCTGCCACCGTGGTCGAACTGGAGCAGATGACGCAGCAAAACGCCGCCCTGGTGGAGCAAAGCGCGGCCGCCGCATCGTCCATGCGCGAGCAGGCCACCCTGTTGGAACAACTGGTGGGCCGGTTCTCGCTACCGGCCTGACCCCGCCCGTCACCAGGTGTCTACACACCGCGCGCCCAAGGGGGCGACGCGGGCCGAAGCCAGGCCACGTGCCAGCCAGGCGCGCGTGTCGGCCGGGTCGATGACGGCGTCGATCTCCAGCGTGGCGGCCATGTGCATGGCCTCGCCGTTGCTGTACTGCTGGGCCACCAGTTTCTTGAACAGTGCCTCGCGCGCGGGGCCATCGGCCGCGGCTTCCAGTTCCTTGCGAAAGCCCAGGCGCACCGCGCCTTCCAGCCCCATGGCGCCAAACTCGCCGGTGGGCCAGGCAATGGTGAACACCGGGGCATGGAAGCCGCCGGCCGTCATGCCCATCGCGCCCAGGCCGTAGCCCTTGCGCAGCACCACGCTGCAGTAGGGCACGCGCAGGCTGGCCGCGGTCACGAACAGGCGGCTCACATGGCGCACCTGGGCCGTGGCCTCCACCTCGGGGCCGACCATGAAGCCGGGCGTGTCCACCAGACTCACGATGGGCAGGCCATGCGCATTGCACAGCTGCATGAAGCGCGCGCCCTTGTCGGCGGCGTCGGCGTCGATGGCGCCGCCCAGGTGCATGGGATTGTTGGCCAGCACGCCCACCGGGCGGCCTTCGATGCGGGCCAGCGCCGTGTGGATGCCGGTGCCAAACCCGGTGCGCAGCCACAGCACGCTGCCCTGGTCAAACAGGTGGTCCACGGCCGCGCGCGTGTCGTACACGCGCAGGCTGGCCGCGGTCACGAACAGGCGGCTCACATGG
>JBAQKO010000420.1:0-1945 GCA_049301075.1 Rhodoferax sp. | reverse complement strand
CACCAACTCACCATGACGGTGCTCATGTCACCCGACATGGCCAACTTCTCCGGCAAGGTGCACGGCGGCGCCATTCTGAAGCTGCTCGACCAGGTGGCCTACGCCTGCGCCAGCCGCTACGCGTCGCGCTACGTGGTCACGCTCAGCGTGGACCGCGTGCTCTTCCTACAGGCCATCCAGGTCGGCGAACTGGTCACCTTTCTGGCCAGTGTGAACTACACCGGTACCTCGTCCATGGAAGTGGGCATCAAGGTGGTGGCGGAAAACATCCGTACCCAGGAAGTGCGCCACGTGAACAGCTGCTTCTTCACCATGGTGGCCATGGACGATGACGGCAAGCCCGCCCCGGTCCCCGCCCTGCACCCGCAGACGCCGGACGAGGAACGCCGTTTTGCCGCGGCCCTGCTGCGCAAGCAGCTGCGCCAGGAACTGGAGCACAAGTTTCGCCAGACCACGCGCGCCGCCGGCACGGTGTAGCCGCCCGCGGGCACCTGCCTACAATCGACGCTCCCCTTCAACAGATTGAGATTGGTATGCCGGAAAACGCCGCAGCGCCCACCCCCTCCGCAGGCGATACGCCCACCGCACTGAACGAACTGCTCGGCCTGTTCGAGCTCGCAACCGCAGCACCCGACCACTTCATCGGGCAAAGCCTGGACCTGGGGTTTCGCAACCTGTTTGGCGGCCACATCCTGGGCCAGGCGCTGGTTGCCGCCGGGAACACCTGCGAACAGCGCGACGCCCACTCGCTGCACGCCTACTTTCTGCGCGGTGGCGATCCGCTGGCCCCGATCCACTACCACGTGGACCGCATCCGCGACGGCAACACCTTCAGCGTGCGCCGGGTCACGGCATCGCAGGGCGGCAAGCCCATTCTCATTTTGTCGTCCTCGTTCCAGGCGAACGAAGAGGGCTTTGAGCACCAGGCCGCCATGCCCGACGTGCCCTCGCCCGAATCGCTGGCCAGTGCGGCGCTCAGCAACCGCCCGGTCCCGGAGCTGATTCCCACCAAGAGCGGGCCGCGCGCCGTCCCCGACCTCGCCATCGAAATCCGGCCGGTGGACCCGGTGGACCACTTCCACCCGGAGAAACAGCCTCCGATGCAGCGCACCTGGTTCCGCGCCGCCGGCCCGGTAAACGGCAGCCAGGCGCTGCACAAGTGCCTGCTCGCCTACGCGTCGGACTTCGGCTTGCTGGGCACCTCCCTGCGCCCCCACGCAGCCAGCTACTACCAGCCCGACATGGTGACCGCCAGCCTGGACCATTCGATGTGGTTCTACCGCGACTTCCGCATCGACGACTGGCTGCTGTATGTGTGCGAAAGCCCCACGGCCAGCCATGCACGGGGCCTGAACCACGGCAGCATCTTCAGCCGCGATGGCAAGCTGGTGGCCTGCGTGACGCAGGAAGGGCTGATCCGGCGGGTGCCCCCCAAGCCATGATCCGCATCACCGAGCTCAAGCTGCCGCTGTCGGCGGTTCCGGTGGAGGCCCGGCGCGCCGCCGATGCGCCCACGGAAACCGACCAGGACCGCGCGCCCGCGCCCCACCCCATTGCCGCCCTGACCAGCCTGGCGGCGCAGGCGCTGCAGATCCCCGCCTCCGAGATTGCCGCGCTGCACGTGTTCAAGCGCAGCTTTGATGCCCGCAAGGCCGAATTGCTTGTGGTCTACATCGTCGACCTGGCCCTGACACGCCCGGAGCAGGAGGCGGCGCTGCTCGCCCGATTCCCCAACCATCCCCACATCGGCCCCACGCCCGACATGGTCTACCACCCGGTGGGCCACGCCCCCGCCGACCTGCCCCGGCGCCCCGTGGTGGTGGGCTTTGGCCCCTGTGGCATGTTTGCCGCGCTGGTGCTGGCGCAGATGGGCTTCAAACCGCTGGTGCTGGAGCGCGGCACCACCGTGCGCCAACGGACCAAGGACACCTGGGGCCTGTGGCGC
>JBAQKO010000419.1:0-2512 GCA_049301075.1 Rhodoferax sp. | reverse complement strand
CGCCTGGACAGCGTGGCGGTCAAAGCCGGGCAAAGCGTTGCCCGCGGTGCGCCCCTGTTTGCGCTGGAAGCCGAAAGCGAAAACGCCGCGCGCGACGAAGCGGCCGCGCGCCTGACCAGCGCGCAGGCACAGGCCGCGAATCTGGACAAAGGCAGGCGTGCGGAAGAAATTGCGGTATCCCAGGCCCAACTGGCCCAGGCCCAAGCCAACGCCACCCTGGCCCAACATGAGCTGGAGCGACAACAGCAACTGGTGGCCCAGGGCTTTGTGTCCAAAGCCCATATAGATGACGCCACCCTCACTGTGACCCAGACCCAGGCCCGGGTCCTGGAGTTGCAGGCCGCCCTGCGCGTGGCCCACCTGCCGGCCCGCAGCGACGAGCGGGCGGCAACCCAAGCCAGCGCCCAAGCCGCCGGCGAAGTACTGCGCCAAAGCCAATGGCGCTCCGGGCAAAAACAGCAAACCGCGCCGGCAGATGCGTTGGTGGCCGATGTATTTTTCCGCCCTGGCGAATTCGTCCCCGCCGGGCAACCCGTGGTGTCACTGCTGCCGCCCCAGAACATCAAGGCACGTTTCTTTGTGCCGGAGTCGGCCCTGGCCTCCATCCACACCGGCCAGGCGGTCACCTTGTCGTGCGACGGCTGCGCACCCATACCCGCGCACATCTCGCGCATTGCCACACAACCCGAATACACCCCGCCCGTGATCTACTCCAACGCCCAGCGCACCAAGCTGGTGTTCATGGCTGAAGCCCAGCCGGCGCCGCAGGATGCCGCCCACCTCAAGCCCGGACAGCCACTGGAAGTGCGTCCCGGCAGTGAAAAAACACCATGACCGCCCTGGCCATTGACGTCCGGGACCTGAGCAAAACCTATGGCGGCCGCGCCGTGGTGAACCATATCCAGCTCCAGGTCGGTACCGGACGCATCTGTGGCTTCCTGGGTCCCAATGGCAGTGGCAAGACCACCACCATTCGCATGCTGTGCGGGCTGCTCACCCCCGACAGCGGCACCGGCACCTGCCTGGGACTGGACCTCATTCAAGACGCCGCCGCCATCAAGCGCCAGGTGGGCTACATGACGCAAAAGTTCGGTCTCTACGATGACCTGTCCATCCGCGAGAACCTCGACTTCATCGCCCGCCTGTTCGAACTGTCCAACCGCCGCACCGCCGTGGACCTGGCGCTGGAGCGCCTGGGCCTGACGGCCCGGCAAAAGCAGCTGGCCGGCTCCCTGTCCGGCGGCTGGAAGCAGCGCCTGGCGTTGGCTGCCTGCCTGATCCACGAGCCGCGCCTGCTGTTGCTGGACGAACCCACGGCCGGCGTGGACCCCAAGGCACGGCGCGAGTTCTGGGACCAGATCCATGCGCTGGCCGAGCAGGGCATCACCGTGCTGGTCTCCACCCATTACATGGACGAAGCCGAGCGCTGCCATGAGCTGGTCTACATCGCCTACGGCGAAATCCTGGCCCAGGGCACCGCGACCAGCATTGTGGCGTCTGCCGGCGCCAGCAACCTGGAAGATGCCTTTGTGCGCCTGGTGGGCCGCGCCACCGACAATTTTTCGGCCAAGGCTGGCGCATGACCCGCTTTTCCATGAACCGCATGCGGGCGGTTTTCATCAAGGAATTCCAGCAGATGATGCGCGACCGCGTCACCTTTGGCATGGCGGTGATCATCCCCATCCTCCAGCTGGTGCTCTTTGGTTACGCCATCAACACCGACCCCAAGGGGCTCCCCACCGTGGTGGTGAGCACAGACAGTGGCCCCATGTCGCGCGGCGTTCTGGCGGCCATGCAAAACACCGGCTACTTCCGCATAGACCACACGCTCACCAGCGAGAAGGAAGCTGAAGCCCTGGTGGAAGACGGCGAAGCGCAGTTCATGGTGGTCATACCGCCGCACTTCTCGCAAGACCTAGTTCGCGGCGAAAAACCCGTGATCCTGGTGTCAGCCGACGCCACCGATCCCAGCGCCTCGGGCAACGCCATTGCGGCGCTCAACGCACTGGTGCCGCAGGCCATCGCCCACGACCTGCCCGGCGCACTCCGCTCCCTGAGCCCGGCTCAGCCAGCCTTCGAAATTCGGGTACACCGCCGCTACAACCCCGAGGGGCTGTCACGCTACAACATCGTTCCCGGCCTGGTGGGCACCATTCTGACCATGACCATGGTGATGCTCACCGGGCTGGCCATGACCCGCGAGCGCGAACGCGGCACCATGGAAAACCTGCTGGCCACACCGGTGCGCCCCAGTGAGGTCATGGTGGGAAAAATTCTGCCCTATGTGGTGATGGGCTACGTCCAGTTGGGTGTGATCCTGGGCGCTGCATTTGTGTTGTTTGAAGTGCCCATGGTGGGCAGCATGACGCTGCTACTGGTCATGATTGGCGTGTTCATGCTGGCCAACCTCGGCGTGGGCTTCACCTTTTCCACCATCGCCAGGAACCAGTTGCAGGCCGTGCAGATGACCTTCTTTTTCTTCCTGCCGTCCATGCTGCTGTCGGGCTTCATG
>JBAQKO010000418.1:0-2662 GCA_049301075.1 Rhodoferax sp. | reverse complement strand
GTGCGGGTGAGGTCCTTGTATTGCTTTTCAATGACCACGGCGCGGGCAAACATCTCGGGTGTCACCAGCAGGTTAATGACGGATTCGCGGGAGTTGTCGTATTCGCGGATGACGGCCAGGATGTCCTTGGGCGGCAGCTGTTCCAGCACCACCATCAGGGCGCCGTCGCCCTCGGTATCGGCCAGTTCCGTGAGGGCTGATTCGGCGCCCACAATGTCGCCGGCAGCAATGAGGCTTTGGGTTTTTTGGATCAGGGCAAGGTGCGTGCTCATGGGGCTCTCCAGTGCGGTGCGGTCAGTCTTTGCGGTCAAAACCCTGTTCGACCATCCAGTCGGCACCGGCCTCGTCGCGGGCACGGGCGCTGTCCTCGTCGTCTTCGTCGTCGGCACCGTCGAACGGGGCACGGCCTTCGTGTTGTGCATCGCGCTGTACGTCGTCCGCCTCGCCGTCCTCGGCGGGGGCGGCTTGCGGGTGCTCGGGCTTGCTGTACAGGTACTCCAGCGCCGCGGCCACGCACAGGAACCAGTCGCCCATCGGTTGCTTGCGCACGGTCTGCACCAGGCTGTGGGCCCAGGGCGCCAGCTCTACGGTGTCTGCCAGGCTTTCCCACTCGGGCAGGTCTTCGGCTTCGTGCGTCAGCAGGTGATCCATGGCGGCCAGCGAGGTGAAGCGGAAGGCCTTGTGGAACACCACGGCGACCATTTCGGGGCTGAGCTCCAGCATGTGCACCAGAAATTCAATTTCCTTGCGCCGTTGCGCCAGGCGCTGGTTGAGTACGTACAGGCCCTCGGAGTCCTGGCTCAGGTCGTCGAGCTCGGCAAAGTAGGCGTTGCGCAGGTTACGGAAGTAGGGGGAAATGTGCATTCCAGACGCTCTCACAGTAGGCGGTTGAAGTAGTTTTGCCAGATCTCGCGGGCGGTGTCGATCGGGCTGTCCAGCAAGTTGCGCCGGCGGTTGTCGTCATAGGCCTGGCGCTTGTCGGCGTCGGATAGCACCGCGTAGGCTTCCTGCACGGCACGAAAGCGCGCGGGTGCGTCCGCATCGGCATTGCGGTCCGGGTGGTGCAGCGACGCCATCTGGCGAAACGCTTTTTTGATGTCTGCCAGCGTCGCTGCGCTGTTGACGCCCAGCGTTGCGTAAAGGTCTTTCATGCAGCGCAATATCCCTGCCGGAAAAGCAAAAAACCCCACTACAAAAAATAGCGGGGTTTTTTGCAGCCTTGCGGCTTTGTTTGGCTCCTCAACCTGGGCTCGAACCAGGGACCTACGGATTAACAGTCCGGCGCTCTACCAACTGAGCTATTGAGGAATGAAGCCTCAAATTATAGCGTCGAAATTCTGAAAATTTGTCATCGGCTACGGATTTTTCAAAAAGTTTGCGTGCTCAGTCCAAAACGGAGGGCGCCACGCCCAGCACCTTGTGCAGTTTGGGGCTGGTGGTGGTGTATTGCAACAACACGTTTTTCTCCGGAAAGATGAAGGGCATGGCGCCGTAGGCGGCCAGTGTGCACTCATGAAAGCCGCTGAGTATCAGCTTCTTCTTGCCGGGGTACACATTGATATCGCCGACGGCAAAAATGCCGGGCTCGCTGGTGGAGAATTTTTCGGTGTCCACCACCAGTTGCTTGCGCTCGATGTCCAGTCCCCATTGGGCAATGGGCCCCAGCTTGGGGGACAGGCCAAAGAACACCAGCAGTGCATCCAGTGGCACCCGGCGGATAACCTCGTCGGCGCCGGTGACCTTGACGGCCGTGAGTCGGCCCTGGGTTGCTTCAAAGTCGGTGACTTGACCGGCCATGAACTGCATGCCCAGCGTCTCGCACAGGGCTCGCATCGCGCTCACCTGGGCCGGGGCGGCGGTGAAGCTGTCGCGGCGGTGGATGAGGATGACGCTACGGGCCTTGTGCGGGTTGCCGTCGGCATGGGCTGCGCAAAAGTTCAGGGCCCAGTCGATGGCTGAATCACCGCCGCCCACAATGACCAGGTCCTTGCCGGCGTAGTCGGCCGGGTTACGAACCCGGTAGGACAGTTGGCTGCCTTCGAAGGCTTCCAGCCCCGCCACCTGGAGGGTGCGCGGCTGGAAGGCGCCCACACCGGCGGCGATGAACAGCGTTTTGGTGAGAAAGCGGGTACCCGTGCTGGTTTCCACGAAGAAGCGGCCATCGGCCTGTTTCTCGACGGTGGAAACGGTCTGCCCGTAATGGAAGGTGGCACCGAAAGGGGCGATCTGCTGGAGCAGGCGCTCGGTCAGCTCCTGCCCGGTGCACACCGGCACGGCGGGGATGTCGTAGATGGGCTTGTCGGGGTACAGCTCCGCGCACTGGCCACCAGGGTGGTCCAGCGCGTCGATGACATGGGCCCGAACTTCCAGCAGGCCGAGCTCAAAGACCTGGAACAGTCCGACCGGCCCCGCGCCCACGATGACGGCATCGGTTTCGATGGCGCCTGCAAGCACCCGCGCAGCAGGGGTAGCGTGCGGCATCAGGTGGGGGTCAACGGTTGCAGAGGGGAGAGAGCAGGGCTCAACTCAGCGGATCAGGAAGGGCAGCTTGCCGGTCTTGTCTTTCCACTCTTCTGCTTCGGGCAGTTCGGCCTTGCGCTTGGTGATGCTCTTCCAGTTGGGCAGTTTGGCCAGTTCGGCGTTCAGTGCCGTCATGTGGCGC
>JBAQKO010000417.1:0-2373 GCA_049301075.1 Rhodoferax sp. | reverse complement strand
GCGTCTGAATTGGCCGTTGGCTTTGCGCGGTGGGGTCTTGTGGTGCTTTTTCTTGCTCATGGTGTCGCCTTCTGGTTTTGGGTTTTGTAAAGATCACGTTCCAGGTGGTCTACCCGGACGTGCATCGCGGCCATGTCGGCACGGATTGCGGCGTACACGGCGATGGCGGGGCCGAGTACTTGTAGGATGGTCAGGAGGTCGAATGTCATTGGGCGGTCCCTTGTTTTTTGTCGTAACTGCGCAGGGTGCCCAGGCCCAGGAGCCCAATCAGCACTTGCATGGTCAGGGTGGTGTCGATGGCCGGAAATGCGCCGCTGTAGCCGGCCATGGTGGCCACGAAGCGGGCAATGGGTTCCATGATGGCCACATAGGCCAGGGCGGTGCCGCAGGTCCAGCCCACGAATGGGCGCCAGCCGGCGACAAATAGGCTTGTGCTTTTGGCTTCCTCGGTGTTGACGCCGATCTGCGCCATGTCCACTTTGATGGCGTTCTCCATGCAAAACTGCTGGAAATCCACATCCATCTGACGGAGCTTGATGGTGTCGGCGGGGGTGAGTCCGTCCAGTGCCGATTTGATGGCGCCCACGGTGGTGTCGGTGGCCCCGAGCTTGCCGGCCAGCCATTGCAGGCCGGCGCCGGCCAGTCCCCCGGCAGGTCCGCCCAGGAAGCCCAGGATGGCGGGCGCGAGTTGAATCAGGTCGCTCATGGGTTTACCAGCCCGCTGCTGGATCGTTGACGCCGAAATTGGGCGGGATGGTGTAGGCCGGCGTGATGGTGTCGGTGGTGTGTTTCACGGCGTCGGCGGTGGCCGGGTGCGTCACGTCATAGACCCAGCCGCCCAGGGACCAGGACCCGTCTGCGTTCTTGCCCGGCCCGGTGGGGTCTGTGACCAGGATGTTGCCGACCTGGTTGACTGTTCCGGCGAAAACGTTGTCATGGTTGAGCGGATTCACGGCATTGGCAACGCCACCGGCCACGCCCGTGGCTTTCTTGACGGCCCACGCGGCCAGCACCGCCACCAGGGTGATGCCCCCGACGATGATGATGGTTTTTTCTTCCAGGATGTTCACTGGATTGTTGCCAGTTGGTCAATGGTGCCGTCCCATTGCGTTTTGATGCCGGCGTTGAGCTGGCCGACTTTTCCGGGGTCCGCCACCGGCCCCGCTGCCAGATTGGGGTATCCCTTGGCGCCCAGGTCGGTGCCGTTGAGCCGGTCCCACATGGCATACATGCCGCCCGAGCCGATCCAGT
Organism: Rhodoferax sp.; assembly: GCA_049301075.1. Classification (GTDB taxonomy): domain Bacteria; phylum Pseudomonadota; class Gammaproteobacteria; order Burkholderiales; family Burkholderiaceae_C; genus Allorhodoferax. Next base: position 1,122 of record JBAQKO010000417.1, on the reverse strand, counting down.
CGCTGCCCTGCTGGCTGGCGATGGTGTCCTGCACCTGGTTGCTGGAGACTTCTTTTTTGCGGCCCTTGAGCCACATGAGCACCAGGCCGGCGCCAATGATGTATTCGATTTTGATCATGGTTTTACCCTTGAATGGTCAACATGCCGCTGGGGTTGTAGACCTCAGAGCCGCCGCTGTAGTAGCGCCCATCCGGCCCGATGCTGGTGCCGTCGCTGTAATACTTCCAGCCCCAGCCGGTTTGCCCCGGCGTGGCGGTGTTGGTGATTTCATAGGTGTTGTTGACGGCGTTGGTCCGTGCGGCCCCGTTGCTGGTGGGCGCGGGTGCGGTGGACTTGAACAGGCTCAGGGGCTGGCCCTTGGCGATCCGGGCCACGAACCACAGCGCCATGCCTGCAGCGGCTGCAATCAGGAGGGTGTCGGGTTTGATTTTGAGCATGGCAGTGCCTTACATGATGGGCGCGGCATTGTTGGCCGCTGCGGTCTTGGCTTTGTGGCTTTTCCAGTACAGGAAGGCACCGACGGCGGCGATCAGGTAGAGGTGGTTTTTTTTCATGCTGTGGCGCTTTCAAATTGGTTTTGTTCGGACTGGCGGCGCGCCACCAGGGACTGGTTGACGGTGCCACTGGCGTAGACCCAGCGGCCAAACTCTGCGGACGCTGCCGGGTCGCCGGCATTGATGCGGGCCACCAGGGTGGAGCGTTTGAATGCCCCCTCCCCGACGTTGAAGCAAAACGATACCAGGGCATCGAATTGCGCCTGCGTGAGCGGTACGGTGATGGCTGATGCTACTGCGTCCTGCGCCCATTGCACGTCCGCCGCCAGAATGTCCAGCGCCTGCTGCACGCTCACGCTGGTGAGGTTTTCGCCGGCCTTGATCAGGTGGCCGTAGCCGATGCTGTAGCCCTTGTGGTCGGCATACGGCGTGGCACTGAAACCCTCGCGCTTTTGCAGCGCGGCCAGGCCGGTGCCGCTCATGGTTGTTGGATTGTCTTGCGGTGCGGGTGTCATGGCGTCCATCATTTGGTTACCGAGCCCGGAAAAATCCAGGGCGCTGCCCTCGGTGGTGTTGTCGGTGGTGATCACGCCCTCCCCGCTGCCCGGCTTGGCGGACAGGAGCAGAT
>JBAQKO010000416.1:0-5413 GCA_049301075.1 Rhodoferax sp. | reverse complement strand
GCGCCGGTATGTTCGGCCAGCCGTGCCGCGCTGGTGATGTGGTCGGCGTGGGCATGGGTTTCCGTGGCCCACACCAGCCGCAGCCCGTATTGGCGCAGGACGGAGAGGTCGCGCTCAAGCTGCTCGTCGACGGGGTCAATGATCAGGGCATCGCGCGTGGTTTCATCAAAGAGCACGTAGGTGTAGGTGCTCGACGCCGGGTCAAAAAGCTGTATCGGTTGCATGGCATCCTCGCTGGAACGGCCTCGACTGTAAAGGATTTGGTCTGCGTAAGCCGCCGGTCGGATAAATGGTTTAAAGTTGACGTTTACGTAAACGTCAACCATGCAGACTTGCGTGGTGAAGCAAAGGAGACGCCATGACCGACCTGTCCGCTGAATTCAAGGCCCTGGCCAACTACCGGCCCACGCACAAAGTGCGTTTTGTCACCGCCGCCAGCCTGTTTGACGGGCACGATGCGGCCATCAACATCATGCGCCGCATCCTGCAGGGCATGGGCGCCGAGGTCATCCACCTGGGGCACAACCGCAGTGTGGACGAAGTGGTCACCGCAGCCTTGCAGGAGGATGCCCAGGGCATTGCCATCAGCTCCTACCAGGGCGGGCACGTGGAGTACTTCAAGTACATGGTGGACCTGCTCAAGGCCCGTGGCGGCGCGCATATCCAGGTGTTCGGCGGCGGCGGCGGGGTGATCGTGCCCAGCGAAATTGCTGAGCTGCAGGCCTATGGGGTGAGCCGTATCTACAGTCCGGAAGACGGGCAGCGCATGGGCCTGGCCGGCATGATTGGTGAAATGGTGATGCGCTGTGACCGGGACCTGACCCCGCTGGCTCCTAGCACGGTTGATGCCATTGTGGGGCAGACCCCGCAGGCGTGGCGTGCGCTGGCGCAACTCATCACGGGGCTGGAGGCCCTGGGTGCACAACATCCGCTGAGCCCCGTGTTGCGCGCGCAGGCGGCGGGCAAGAAAATTCCGGTCCTGGGCATCACCGGCACCGGTGGCGCGGGCAAGTCCTCGCTGACCGATGAACTGATCCGCCGTTTGCGCCTGGACCAGGGCGACCGCTTGCGGGTCGCGGTCATCAGCATCGACCCGTCCCGGCGCAAGAGTGGCGGGGCCTTGCTGGGCGACCGCATCCGGATGAATGCCATCGGCCCATGGGCGCAGACGGCGCGCACCGGCGCCGACGACAACGGCCAGCGCATCTTCATGCGCAGTCTGGCCACCCGGGACTTCGGTTCCGAAATCAGCGCCGCGCTGCCCGATGTCATCGCCGCCTGCAAGGTGGCGGGTTTTGACGCGATCGTGGTGGAAACCTCGGGCATTGGCCAGGGGGATGCGGCCATCGTGCCGCTGGTGGACGTGCCGCTGTACGTGATGACGCCCGAGTTTGGCGCGGCCAGCCAGCTGGAAAAGATCGACATGCTCGACTTTGCCGAGTTCGTGGCCATCAACAAATTTGACCGCAAGGGCGCCAGCGATGCCCTGCGCGACGTGGCCAAGCAGGTGCAGCGCAACCGCGAAGCCTTCAGCACGCCGCCCGAGCAGATGCCAGTGTTTGGCACCATGGCCGCGCGCTTCAACGACGATGGCGTGACCGCCCTGTACCAGGCCCTGTTGCCCCGCCTGCAGGAACTGGGGCTGCCGGTGACGGGCCAGGGGCTGCTGCCCGTGGTGTCCGTGCGCCACAGCAGCAACCAGACGCCGGTGGTGCCGGCGGCCCGTACCCGCTACCTGGCCGAAATCAGCGACACCGTGCGCGGCTACAAGACCCGCGCCCGCGCCCAGGCGCGGCTGGCGCGCGAGATCCAGCAGCTGCGCGCATCCGGGCGCATGCTGCAGGACGCGGATGCCGCGCAGACTGCTGCCGTGGAAGCGCTCACCAGCCTGGCCACGCAGCGCGACCAGCGCCTGGGCGCCGCCGAGCGCCATTTGCTGGCCCAGTGGCCCGAGATGCAAAAAGCCTACGCTGGCGACGAGTACGTGGTGAAAATCCGCGACAAGGAAATCCGCACCGCACTGACCACCCAGTCGCTTTCCGGCACCACCATCCGCAAGGTGGCCTTGCCCACCTACGAGGACCATGGTGAGATCCTGAAGTGGCTGATGCTCGATAACGTGCCCGGCAGCTACCCCTACACCGCCGGCACCTTCGCCTTCAAGCGCGAGAACGAGGACCCCACGCGCATGTTCGCCGGCGAAGGCGATGCCTTCCGCACCAACCGCCGTTTCAAGCTGCTCTCCAGCGGCATGGATGCCAAGCGCCTGTCCACCGCCTTTGACTCGGTCACCCTGTACGGCAACGACCCCGACCCACGTCCGGATATCTACGGCAAAGTCGGCAACTCCGGCGTTTCTATTGCCACGCTGGACGACCTGAAGGTGCTGTACAGCGGCTTTGATCTGTGCCACCCGGCCACCAGCGTGTCCATGACCATCAACGGACCCGCGCCCAGCATCCTGGCCATGTTCATGAACGCGGCCATCGACCAGAATCTGGAAAAATTCCAGACCGACAACGGGCGTGAACCCACCGATACCGAAGCGGCCAAGATCCGGGAATGGGTGCTGGCCAATGTGCGCGGCACGGTGCAGGCCGACATCCTGAAAGAAGACCAGGGGCAGAACACCTGCATCTTCTCTACCGAGTTCAGCTTGAAGGTCATGGGCGACATCGCCCAATATTTCGTGCACCACAACGTGCGCAACTTCTACAGCGTGTCCATCAGCGGCTACCACATTGCCGAAGCCGGCGCCAACCCCATCAGCCAGCTGGCGTTCACCTTGTCCAACGGCTTTACCCTGGTGGAAGCGTATCTGGCGCGTGGCATGCACATTGACGACTTTGCGCCCAACCTGTCGTTCTTCTTCAGCAACGGCATGGACCCCGAATACACGGTCATGGGTCGCGTGGCGCGCCGCATCTGGGCCGTGGCCATGAAGGAAAAATACGGTGCCAACGAGCGCAGCCAAAAGCTGAAGTACCACATTCAGACCAGTGGCCGCAGCCTGCACGCGCAGGAGATCCAGTTCAACGACATCCGCACCACGCTGCAGGCGCTGATTGCGATTTACGACAACTGCAACAGCCTGCACACCAACGCGTTCGACGAAGCCATCACCACGCCGACCGAAGACTCGGTGCGCCGTGCCATGGCCATCCAGCTCATCATCAACCGCGAGTGGGGCCTGGCCAAGAATGAAAACCCCAACCAGGGCGCCTTCATCATCGAGGAACTGACCGAATTGGTGGAAGAGGCCGTGCTGTCGGAGTTCACGGCTATTGCCGACCGCGGCGGTGTGCTCGGCGCCATGGAGACCGGCTACCAGCGCGGCAAGATCCAGGACGAAAGCATGACCTACGAGATGCTCAAGCACACTGGCGAGCTGCCCATCATCGGCGTCAACACCTTCCGCAACCCGCATGGCGATGACGTGCTGGACAAGCTGGAGCTGGCCCGTTCGACCGACGACGAGAAGCAGAGCCAGTTGAAGCGTCTGGCCGAGTTCCACGCCACCCACGCCGCAGAGTCGCCTGCCGCCCTCAAGCGCCTGCAGCAGGCGGTCATCGACAACCAGAACGTGTTCGAGGTGCTGATGGACGCCGTGCGGGTGTGCTCGCTGGGTCAGATCACCAATGCGCTGTTTGAAGTGGGTGGTCAGTACCGACGCAACATGTGAGGGTCAACCGCTCCTGAAATAGGAGCGGGCCACGCAGATGGGTCAAGGGCTGGCGAGTAATTTCTCCAGCAACCGGACCAGTCTGCCGTCGTTCGGCGTGGCCAGGCTGGAAAAACTGTCCACGGCGTTGCCCGAGCGATCCACGACGTACTTGTAGAAGTTCCACTTCGGCGTGGTGCCGGTGGCGCGGGCCAGCTCCACGTAGAGCGCATTGGCCTTGTCGCCCTTCACATCGGACTTGGCGAACATGGGGAACTTCACGCCGTAGGTGTTGAAGCAGAAGTCGGCAATCTCCTTGGACGAACCGGGCTCCTGGCTGCCGAACTGGTTGCTGGGGAAGCCCAGCACCACCAGGCCCTTGTCCTTGTAGCGGGCATAGAGCTGCTCCAGCCCTTCGTACTGGCTGGTAAAGCCACAGTAGCTGGCCGTGTTCACCACCAGCAGCACCTTGCCGGTGTACTGGCACAGGTTTTGTGGCACGTCGTCCTGCAGGCGCGGGAATTCGTGGCGCAACAGGGCGGGGCAGGCCGGGGCCGCGGCGGTCGGAGGCTGCGCGGGCGCTGCGGCCGGTTTCGGATCGGCCGCCTGGGCGGTACTGGCCCAGGCCAGGCAGGACCACAGGGCCAGCGCCAGACCGGGGCGTTTGAAAAGGGTGGAGCGGTGTTGCATGGCCCTAGTGTCGTGCGCGGCCGATAACCCTCGGGTCAGTGGGTGTAGTGCGCCCAGCCCTGTTTCTTGATGTGAATCAAGATTTTGAGCGCTAAAACCGACCCATTTGGGCGGTCGGCCACTAAAATTCCCCCATCTCTTATGTGGGTAATGGCTATGGCAAAGCGGATTCCGGTAGCTCTGGCTGCCGTGGTGGTTTCACTGTTCGTCAGTTTTTCTGCGCAGGGCCAAGTGCTCAAGAGCCATGCGCCGTCCACTGTGGACCTGGATGCCCGCCTCAAGGAGGTGGAGGCCAACCCCCGCCAGTTCGAAGCCAGCTACAAGGCCGGTGCCAAGGTGGCGGCCTTTTGCGCCAACTGCCATGGCGATGGCGGCAACAGCGTCAAACCCGACATCCCCAACCTGGCAGGCCAGAACCCCTCGTACCTGCTGGAGCAATTGCACCAGTTCGCCGATGGCCGCCGCCGCAACGACTTCATGGAGCGCCTGATCCGTGCGCTGAACCCGGAAGAAAAAATCGGCATGGTCGTTTTCTATGCCAAGCAGGAAGTCGTCCACAAGCCGGTTGCCGATACCGCGCTGGTCAACAAGGGCAAAGAGTACTACGGCAAGATCTGCTTTCGCTGCCATGGCGAGGACGGCCGTGGCAACGAGAAGATTGCGCGCATTGCCGGCCAGCAAGTGAACTACCTGAACCTCACGCTCAAGCGTTACCGCGACGGCTCCAGCATCCGCCAGGACGCGCTGATGGCGGCCAACACGCGCCAGATGTCGGACGCCGACATCGCGGCGGTGGTGGCTTACGTCTCGTCCATGAAGTAAGGCGGCTTACCGCTCGGGGCGTCGCCACAGCCAGATGGCGGTGGCCAGCATCACGCCCGGCACACCCAGCTTGGCAGCCAGTGGCGCTGCCGATAGCGCAATGACCACCGTGCTCACCACCATCATGCCGGAGGCAAACCACTTGGCGCGCCGGGGTACGGCGCCATGGGCGCGCCAGCGGTGGATGGGTGGGCCCAGCCGGGGGTGGGCCAGCAGCCAGCGTTCCAGTCGGGGCCAGCC
>JBAQKO010000415.1:0-2896 GCA_049301075.1 Rhodoferax sp. | reverse complement strand
TGCTGGCCCTGATCGGCGTGGCGGCCCTGGCGCTGGATTTCCGGGGCCGTATTGCCCTGGCGCTGGTGGTGGCCTTGTGGCTGGGCACCAAGCTATGGCCGCGCGCCGTGAAGTGGCGCCACAAGCGGGTGCCGGCGCTGCCCACCGTGCTGGTGCGGCCGGTGTCGGTGCTGGGCCAGGCGTCCTATGCCCTGTTCCTGGTGCATTTTCCGGTGCTGATGCTGGCCAATGCGCTGTTTGTGTACGCGGGGCTGACCACGCCTCTGGCCGGGCTCATCACCCTGCTGGTCAGCTGGGGCGCCTGCACGGCCGTGGCGCTGTGGTTTGCGTACCATGTGGAAATACCGCTTTCGCGCTGGAGCGCCCACCACGGGTTGCGGCGGCTTTAGAACGGCTGGCGCAACCCGATTGACGGAGACCCCCTGCATGTCCTCTTCTGTTGAAACCATCACCCTGGGCGGCGGCTGCTTCTGGTGCACCGAGGCGGTGTACGTGCAGGTGCGCGGCGTGCTCGATGTCGAGTCCGGCTACAGCAACGGCCATCTGCAGCACCCCAGCTACGAGCAGGTGTGCACCGGCACCACCGGCCATAACGAAGTGGTCAAGCTGGTCTATGACCCGGCGCAGATCAGCACGCGCGAGGTGCTGGAAATCTTCTTCGTCATCCACGACCCCACCACGCCCAACCGCCAGGGCAACGATACGGGCACGCAATACCGCAGCGGTGTCTATTTCTCCACGCCGGAGCAGGAAACCGTGGCACGGGAAGTCATCGCCGAGATGACGGCCAGCGGCGTGTACCGCCACCCCATCGTGACCGAGGTGCTGCCGCTGGACAACTACTGGCCCGCCGAGGATTACCACCAGGACTTCTTTGCCCGCAACCCCCACCAGGGCTACTGCATGGCGGTAGCGGCGCCCAAGGTGGCCAAGTTCCGCCAGACGTTTGCCCGGTTGCAAAAAGCGTAGACCGTGCACCCATGAGCCGACTTTCCCTCACCCGCGACAAAATCTACAAAACTGTGGCCCGCCAGCTGCATGGCGTGGTGCCCTGCTGGGTGTGCGGCGAGCATGTGCTGCCCGGCGCGGCCACGCTGGAGCACATCCAGCCGCTGAGCGAGGGCGGCAACAGCCATCTCGAGAACCTGGCCATTAGCCACGACTTCTGCAACAACCAGCGCCACGCCAAGGGCGTGGTGATGCCGTCCGCGGCGCTGGCCGGCACGGTGCAGCGGCGCACAGTGGGCTAGCAGAGCCAGGGCCGCGCCGTGACGCGCGGATGGCAGGGCGCGGGAACTTAATGCCGCTTTGCTATTCTCACGGGTCATGATTCAAACGCTCCAACTGGGTTACCAATACCCCAACGGCCCCCGGCTGGAATTCCCCGATGTGGATGTTGCCCAAGGCGCGGTGCTGCTGCTCAGCGGCCCCTCGGGCTGCGGCAAGTCCACCTGGTTGGCATTGGTGGCGGGCCTGGTGGCCCCCACGGCGGGCTCCCTGACGGTCGCCGGGCAGGCGCTGGCGGGGCTCAAACCGGTGGCGGCGGACGCCTGGCGGGCCCGGGCCATCGGGTTCCTGCCCCAAAAATTGCACTTGAGCGCCGCGCTCACCGTGGCGCAGAACCTGGCCATGGCGCAATGGGCGGGCGGCCAGCCGCAAGACCTGGCGCGTATTGACGCCGCCCTGAGTGCCCTGGGCGTGCAGGACCTGGCCCAACGCAAACCCGCGCAGCTCTCGGGCGGGCAGGCGCAGCGCGTGGCGCTGGCGCGCGCCGTGCTGGCGCAGCCCCGCGTGATCCTGGCCGACGAACCCACGGCCAGCCTGGACGACGAAGCCGCCGCCGATGCTGTGGGCTTGCTGCTGGCCACTGCCGGCGCCCAGGGCGCCACGCTGGTGATTGCCACCCACGACGCCCGCGTAGCGGCCCTGATTCCTCCGGGAATGGACGGCCAAATCGGCTTCCAGTCCCTGAAACTACTGCGTCCACAGCTATGAAAACAATAGCACTTTCCTGGCGTTACCTGTGGTCGCGCCCCCTGGGTGCGGCGCTGAACCTGCTGCTGCTGAGCCTGGGGCTGGCTTCCATTACTTTTCTTCTGCTGGTGAACCACCAGCTCAATCGGGCGTTTGACCGCGACCTGGCCGGCATTGACGCGGTGGTGGGGGCCAAGGGCAGCCCCATGCAGCTCATTCTCTCGGGTGTGTTCCACATCGATGTGCCGCCGGGCAACGTGCCGTTGAAGGCCGTGCAGGCCTTGCGCGCGCACCCGCTGGTGGCCCAGGTCATCCCCATCAGCCTGGGCGACAACTTCCGCGGTTTTCGCATCGTCGGCACCTCGCACGACTACATCACGCACTACCAGGCCACCCTGGCCCAGGGTGAGCTGTGGAATGCGCCCATGCAGGTGGTGCTGGGCGCGACCGTGGCCAAAAAGATGGGCATGGTGCTGGGCGACTCTTTCGCCGGTTCGCACGGCCTGGGCGCCGGCGGCCATGTGCACGGCGACAGCACCTACACCGTGCGCGGCATTCTGGCACCCTCCGGCAGCGTGCTGGACCGCTTGATCCTCACCGACACGGCCTCCGTCTGGAAGGTGCACGAGGATTACACCGCCGTGGACGACGAAGACCGCAAGATCATGGAGGAGGAGCGCGAGGTGACCCTGGCGCTGGTGCGCTACAAGACGCCCATGGCGGCCATGACCTTTCCGCGCTACATCAACACCAGCACCGAGATGCAGGCCGCTGCCCCGGCGCTGGAGATTACCCGCCTGCTCAACATGCTGGGCGTGGGAACCGACGTGCTGCGCGCCTTTGCCGGTGTGCTCCTGCTCACGGCCGGCCTGAGCGTGTTCATTGCCCTGTGGAGCGCGGTGCGCGAACGCCGGGGCGATCT
>JBAQKO010000414.1:0-4295 GCA_049301075.1 Rhodoferax sp. | reverse complement strand
AGGTGGGCGTGGTTACCGTGGCACCCCAGTCGGTGGCCCTGCAAACCGAGTTGCCAGGACGGGTGAGCCCGGTGCGCGTGGCCCAGGTGCGCGCACGGGTCACCGGCGTGGTGCAGCAGCGCCTGTTTCGCGAAGGCAGTGAAGTCAAGGCCGGCCAGGTGCTGTACCGGATTGACGCCGCGCCATACCAGGCCGCACTGGAAAGCGCCCAGGCCAGCGTAGCCAAAGGCCAGGCCAACCTGACCCAGGCCAGCGCCCAGGTGGAACGCTACAAGCCGCTGGTGGAAGCCAACGCCATCAGCAAGCAGGAATACACGACACTGGTCACCGCGCAAAAGCAGGCCGAAGCCGACCTGGCCACCGCCAAGGCCGCCGTGCAGACCGCCCGCATCAATCTCGATTACGCCACGGTGACCGCCCCCATCTCCGGACGCATTGGCCAGTCGCTGGTGACCGAAGGCGCCCTGGTGAGCCAGACCGAAGCCACCCAGCTCGCCGTCATCCAGCAAACCGGCACTGTGTACGTGAACTTCACCCAGTCCAGCACCGACGTGCTGCGCCTGCGCAAGGCCATCGCCTCCAAACAATTGCGCAGCGCGGGAGACGGCTCGGTCCCCGTGCGGGTGGTACTGGAAGATGGCACGGAGTTGCCCCGCCCCGGCAAGCTGCTGTTCTCCGACCTGACGGTGGACGCCACCTCGGGCCAGATCACCCTGCGCGCCGAAGTCGCCAACCCCGATGGCCTGCTACTGCCGGGCCAGTATGTGCGCGTGCGCCTGTCGCAGGCCGAACTGCCCTCCGGCGTGCTGCTGCCGCAACAGGCCGTCACCCGCACCAACCAGGGAGACACCGTGCTGGTGGTCGGTGCCGATGGCAAGCCCGGACCCCGCCCGGTCAAGGTCGGCAACGCGCAGGACAACCAGTGGGTGATTTTGGACGGGCTCAAGCCCGGCGACCAAGTCATTGTGGACGGCTTCCAGAAGATGATGGTGCCCGGCGCACCCGTCAAAGCCGTGCCCTGGAAGGGTGCCGCCGCGGCAGCTGGTGCGCCAGCGCCAGCACCTGCGGCATCCGCCGCCTCCGCCCCTGCCGCCCCGGCGTCGGCCACTAAGTAAGGGGCACATCCATGGCCCAGTTCTTTATCAACCGACCCATCTTTGCGTGGGTCATTGCCCTGTTCATTCTGGTGATGGGCGGCGTGGCGATCACGCAGTTGCCCATTTCGCAGTACCCGCCGGTGGCGCCGCCGTCCATCGTGATCACGGCCGGCTACCCCGGTGCTTCCGCCCAGACGCTGGAAGACAGCGTGCTCTCCGTGATCGAGCGCGAAATGAATGGTTCGCCCGGCATGATCTACATGGAATCGGTGGCACAGGCCAACGGTACCGGCACCATCACTGTCAGCTTCGAGCCCGGAACCAACCCCGACCTGGCGCAGGTGGACGTGCAGAACCGGCTGTCGCGCGCCACGCCCCGCCTGCCAGCTGCGGTGACGCAGCAAGGCGTGCGGGTGGACAAGTCGCGCTCCAACTTCCTGCTGTTCACCATGCTGTCGTCGGACAACCCCGACTTCGACGTTGTCGCGCTGGGTGACTACGCGTCGCGCAACGTGCTGCCCGAAATCCAGCGTCTGCCCGGCATCGGCCAGGCCCAGCTGTTTGGCACCGAGCGTGCCATGCGCATCTGGATCGACCCCGCCAAGCTCACGGGCTACAACCTGTCGGCCGCCGACGTCAACAACGCCATCAAGGCGCAAAACGCGCAAGTCTCGTCCGGCGCCATTGGCGACCTGCCCAACATCACCGGCCAGGGTATTTCCGCCACGGTGGTGGTCAATGGCCAACTCAGCAACGAGGCGCAGTTTGGGAACATCGTGTTGCGGGCCAATGCCGACGGCTCGGCCGTGCGCCTGAAAGACGTGGCGCGCATCGAGCTGGGCGCCCAGTCCTTTGCCACCGCGGCGCGCCTGAACGGGCAACCCGCCACCGGCATCGGCGTTCAACTGGCTCCCAGCGGCAATGCCCTGGCCGCCGCCCAGGCCGTGCGCGAACGCATGGAGCAACTCCAGCCCTACTTCCCCAAAGGCGTGAAGTGGAGCATTCCGTACGACAGCTCGCGTTTCGTGAAAATTTCGATCTCCCAGGTGGCCGAAACCCTGGTGGAGGCCATCGTCCTGGTGTTCCTGGTGATGTTCCTGTTCCTGCAGAACTTCCGCTACACCATCATCCCCACCATCGTGGTGCCGGTGGCGTTGATGGGCACCTTCGCCACCATGCTGGCACTGGGCTTTTCCATCAACGTGCTGACCATGTTCGGCATGGTGCTGGTGATCGGCATCGTGGTGGATGACGCCATCGTGGTGGTGGAGAACGTGGAACGCATCATGAGCGAAGAAGGTTTGCCACCGCTGCAAGCCACGCGCAAGGCCATGTGCCAGATCTCGGGCGCCATCATCGGTGTGACCGTGGTGCTGATTGCGGTGTTTGTGCCGCTGGCCTTTTTCAAGGGCTCGGTCGGCAACATCTACCGCCAGTTCTCGGCGGTGATGGTGAGTTCCATCGGCTTCTCGGCCTTCATGGCGCTGTCGCTCACGCCGGCGTTGTGCGCCACGCTGCTCAAGCCGGTAGAGGCCGGCCACCACCATGCCAAGGGCGGCTTCTTTGGCTGGTTCAACCGCGGCTTCTCCCGCACGGCCAAAAACTACGAGAGCTTTGTGGCGCGCCTGCTGCAACGGGCTGGCCGCTACCTGGTGATTTATGTGACCATCATCGCGGCGGTGGTGGTGTTCTATCTGCGCCTGCCCACCTCCTTCCTGCCCAATGAAGACCAGGGCACCATGCTGGTCAACGTGCAGCTGCCGCCGGGCGCCACCCAGGAACGCACGCTCCATGTGATGGAGCAGGTGGAAGGCTTCATCCTCAAGCAGCCCGAAGTGCAAAGCATGGTGGGCGTGCTGGGTTTCAGCTTCTCCGGCCAGGGACAGAATGCCGCGCTGGCTTTTGTGACCCTCAAGGACTGGTCCGAGCGCAAGGGCAATGAGCACTCCGCCCAGGCCCTGGCCGGGCGTGCCTTTGGCGCGCTCATGGGCATTCGTGACGCATTCATCTTTCCCCTGAGCCCACCGCCCATTCCCGAGCTGGGCACGGCCTCAGGCTTCACCTTCCGCCTGCAGGACCGTGGTGGCAAGGGCCACGACGCCCTGGTGGCTGCGCGCAACCAGCTGCTGGGCATGGCCTCCAAGAGCAAGGTGCTCACCCAGGTGCGACCCGACGGCCTGGAAGACGCGCCGCAATTGCAGATCGACATCGACCGCGACAAGGCCAGCGCGCTGGGCGTGGGCTTTGACTCCATCAATAACACCATCTCCACGGCGCTGGGTTCAGCCTATATCAACGACTTCCCGAACCAGGGCCGCCTGCAGCGCGTGGTGGTGCAGGCCGATGCCATGTCACGCATGCAACCCGACCACATCCTGCAGCTGACCACGGCCAACGCCCAGGGCAAGCCGGTGCCGCTGTCGAGCTTTGCCAGCACGCGCTGGGTGAGCGGGTCCATGCAGACCGTGCGCTACAACGGCTACCCGGCCATGCGCATCGGTGGCTCGGCCGCACCGGGCTACAGCTCGGGCGCGGCCATGGACGAGATGGAAAAACTGGTCGCCCAGCTGCCCGAAGGCTTCGCCTTCGAGTGGACCGGCCAGTCCCGCGAAGAAAAGCTGGCGGGCTCGCAGGCCATGGTGCTGTATGGCTTTGCCATTCTGGCGGTGTTCCTGTGCCTGGCCGCGCTGTACGAGAGCTGGTCCATCCCGCTGGCAGTGGTTCTGGTGGTGCCTTTGGGCGTGCTGGGCGTGCTGCTGGCCACGGTGCTGCGCGGCTATGCCAACGACGTGTACTTCCAGGTGGGACTGATCACCATCATCGGTCTGTCGGCCAAGAACGCCATTCTGATCATTGAATTCGCCAAGGACCTGCAGGCCCAGGGCAAGGGCGTGATCGAGTCGGCCCTGGCGGCCGCACACATGCGCTTCCGCCCCATCCTGATGACCTCCATGGCCTTCATGCTCGGCGTGCTGCCACTGGCCATTGCCAGCGGCGCCGGCTCCGCCAGCCAGCGCGCCATCGGTACCGGCGTCATCGGCGGCAGCCTGTTGGGCACCGTACTGGCCGTCCTGTTTGTACCCATATTTTTTGTGGTGGTGCGCAGCTTTTTCAAGGGCAGCGAGCGCCAGCACCAGTTTGATGCCCAGCACGGTCACCAGATAGGAGTCGACACCCATGAATGACCTGCGCATGCAC
>JBAQKO010000413.1:0-3668 GCA_049301075.1 Rhodoferax sp. | reverse complement strand
CCCCGTGCCCAACAAGGGCGACACGGCCTGGATGATGGTGTCCACCCTGCTGGTCATTCTGATGACCGTGCCCGGCCTGGCCCTGTTCTACGGTGGCCTGGTGCGCAGCAAGAACATGCTGTCCGTGCTGATGCAGGTTATGGTCACGTTCTCGCTGATCGTGGTGCTGTGGTTCCTGTATGGCTACAGCCTGGCGTTCACCGAGGGCAATGCCTTCGTGGGGGGCTTTGACCGCCTGTTCATGAAGGGTATCTGGGACAACGCGGCCGGCACCTTTGCCAATGCAGCGACCTTCAGCAAAGGCGTGGTCATTCCGGAGATCGTGTTCGCCGCCTTCCAGGCCACGTTTGCCGGCATCACCGGTGCCCTGATCGTGGGCGCCTTCGCCGAGCGCATCAAGTTCTCGGCCGTGCTGATGTTCATGGTGCTGTGGTTCACCTTCAGCTACGCACCGATTGCGCACATGGTCTGGTTCTGGATGGGCCCGGACGCCTATACCGGCAAGGAAGTGGTGGATGCCATGAATGCCAAGGCGGGTTACCTCTGGCAATCGGGCGCGCTGGACTTTGCCGGTGGCACCGTGGTGCACATCAATGCCGCTGTGGCGGGCCTGGTGGGTGCCTACATGGTGGGCAAGCGCATCGGTTACGGCAAGGAATCCATGGCGCCCCACAGCCTGACGCTGACCATGGTCGGTGCCTCCCTGCTGTGGGTGGGCTGGTTTGGTTTCAACGCCGGCTCGGCTCTGGAAGCCAATGGCTTTGCGGCACTGGCCTTCATCAATACCTTTGGTGCCACAGCCGCAGCGGTGCTGGCCTGGTCGGTGGGTGAGGCCTTGCACAAGGGCAAGTCGTCCATGTTGGGTGCGGCATCCGGTGCCGTGGCGGGCCTGGTGGCCATCACCCCGGCCGCCGGCAACGTCGGCATCGGTGGTGCCCTGGTGATTGGTACCGTGGCCGGCTTTGTCTGCCTGTGGGGCGTGACGGGTCTGAAGAAGATGCTGGGTGCCGACGACACGCTGGATGTGTTCGGTGTGCACGGCGTGGGCGGCATCGTCGGCGCGCTGCTGACCGGCGTGTTCAACTCGCCCGCCCTGGGTGGCCCCGGCTTTGTGGCGGACTGGGTGACGGCAACCGGCATTACGGCCGCGGAATACTCCATTGCCTCGCAAGTGTGGATCCAGGCCAAGGCCGTGCTGACCACCGTCGTGTGGTCGGGTGTGGTCTCGGTGGTGGCCTTCAAGCTGGTAGACCTGACGATCGGTCTGCGGGTGAGCGAAGAAGACGAGCGCCAGGGTCTGGACATCACCGCCCACGGCGAGACCGCTTACAACCGCTAAGCACCGGTGCTGCCCGGGGGGCAGCGTTACGAACCCGTTGAAACGACGGCCCGACAGAACTTCCGTTCTGCCGGGCCATTTTTTTGCCCGATACCGGTGCACAATTTCACCTGACAGCGCCTCGACCATCCCGGCCCTTCAACCCGAGAGCATCCACCATGCATTCCCCGCTGACCCTGCACTGTGCCGATCTGTTGTGTGAAATCAAACCCGAGCTGGGGGGCTGTATTGCCGGCCTGTGGCTGGGGGACGTGCCGGTGCTGCGCTCCACCCACGCGTCCGACCTGCACTCGGTGCGCCAGGCGGCCAGCTACCCCCTGGTGCCGTTTTCCAACCGGGTGGGCCACGCCTGCCTGCAATGGGCCGGCACCGACCATCCCTTGGTCCGCAATTGCGAGCCCGAACCCCACGCCATCCATGGGGTGGGCTGGGAGCGGCCGTGGACCGTGCTGGAGTCCAGCGCCACCTTGGCCCTGCTGTCTTATGAGCACAAGGCCGACGCCGCCTGGCCGTTCGATTTCGACACCTCGCAAGCCTTCAGGCTGGAGCCCCATGCGCTGGAACTGAGCCTCTCCATCACCAACCAGTCGGTGGTGTCGGCCCCGGTGGGGTTGGGCTGGCACCCCTACTTTGTCAAACGCGCCGACAGCCGCATCCGGTTTGACGCCACCGGTCGCTGGGACGTGGGGGAGGACCACCTGCCCACCCAGCGCCGGGCCAGCACCGGCTTGCAGACCGATTGCGCCACGCTGACCGTGGACCACTGTTTTGACGGCTGGAGCGGCGTGCTGCACCTGCAGGACGCGGTGCTGCGCACGCGCGTGACCTCCAGCCTGAGCCGCCTGGTGGTGTACACCACGCCCGGCCGCGACAGTATTGCCATCGAACCCGTCAGCCACGTCAACAACGCCTTCAACCGCCTGACCCACACCGACGCCACCGCCCAGGAGTTGGGCGTGTGCATCCTGCAGCCGGGGCAGACGTTTTCGTGCGACATGCGCATCGAAGTGGAGCGTGCCTGATGGCCTGGCACCTCTTCAGCGCCGCCACCTACGGGCTGGGTGAATCCCCCTTCTGGCACCCGCAGGAGCAAAACCTGTACTGGGTGGACATATCCGGCAAGAAGATTCTGCGCGCCAACGGGTACACCGGCGCCGTCGAGGCCTGGGACATGCCCAGTGAGCCTGGCTGCATGGCACCGGAGGCCGGTGGCGGGCTGGTGCTGGCCTTGCGCCACGGCGTATTCCGCGCCCGCCAGTGGTGCGGTGCGCTGGAGCCCCTCGTCACGCTGCCCTACGACCCCGCCACCGTGCGCGCCAACGATGGCAAGTGCGATGCCCTGGGGCGGTTCTGGGTGGGCACCGTCGATGAAACCAAAACGCAGAACGCCGCCGCGCTGTATTCCATCGACTGCCGGGGCGGGCGGGCTCCGCAGGTGGTCTGCCACGCCCGCGATGCCCTGACCGCCAACGGTCTGGCCTGGAGCCCGGACGGGCGCACCCTGTACTGGGCCGACACGCCCCGCCACGTGGTGCATGCCTGGGAGTTTGATGCCGAAGCCAACACGCTGACGGCGCACAGCCCCTTCCAGCAGTTCCTGCCCAAGCCGGCCGGCTGGCAGTTCGACCACCCCGGGCAACCGGCGTATGGCGGGCGCCCCGACGGCGCGGCCGTCGACGCGCAGGGTAACTACTGGGTCGCCCTGTACGAGGGGCAGCGCGTGTGCCAGTTCGCCGCCGACGGCACGCTGCTGGCCGCGTACCCCACGCCCACCCAGTGCCCCACCATGCTGTGCTTTGGCGGCGAGGACCTGCAAACGCTGTACCTCACCACCGCGCGGCATGGCCGCAGCGCCGCCGAATTGCAGGCCTATCCCCTGTCGGGGGCCGTGTTTTCCCTGCGGGTGGCGGTGCCGGGGCTGCCCGTGCATTTCTTCGTCGACTGACGGGCGAACGCTGCGTTTCCGGTTATTCCCGCGCACACTTGGCGCGCGTCCCTTACCATTGCCACATGCCTTCCATGGAATCTTCGCTTTCCCACCTTGCCAATCGCATCCGCGCCGCCGTGGCCGACCGCACCCCCTTGCGCATCCGCGGCGGTGGCAGCAAGGATTTTTACGGCCAGAGCCTGCAGGGCGAGGTGCTCGACACCACGGGCCTTAATGGCATCGTCAGCTACGAACCCAGCGAACTGGTGGTGACGGTGGGGGCGGGAACGCCCCTGGCCGAACTGGAAGCCGTGCTGGCCGAACAGGGCCAGTGCCTGCCGTTTGAGCCGCCGCACTTTGGCTGGTCCGGCGCGCGGCAGGCCACCGCGGGCGGCATGGTGG
>JBAQKO010000412.1:0-5218 GCA_049301075.1 Rhodoferax sp. | reverse complement strand
CCAGTAGGCGGGGTGGCCGGGCACGGTGCCGCCCAGTGCGGCGGCGGCATGCCAGCCCCAGCGCGGTTCGTACAAAAAGGCGCGGGCCAGCGCGATCAGGTCGGCATCGCCGGCCTGCAAAATGGCTTCGGCCTGCTGGGCCTGGGTGATCAGGCCCACGGCCGTGGTGGGCAGTCCGCTGGCCTGGCGCACGGCGCGCGCGAACGGCACCTGGTAGTTGGGGCCCAGCGCAATCTTCTGTGCCGGAGAGACGCCGCCGGATGAGACGTGGATGAAGTCGCAGCCCAGGGCCTTGAACTGCTGGGCCAACGCAGCGCTTTGCTCCACGTCCCAGCCGCCGTCCACCCAGTCGCTGGCCGAGATGCGGATGCCCAGAACGCCCTGGTAGGCGCCGCGCAGGGCAGCAAAGACCTCCAGTGGGTAGCGGATGCGGTTTTCGAAACTGCCGCCGTAAGCGTCGCTGCGCTGGTTGGCCAGCGGTGACACAAACTCGTGCAGCAGATAGCCGTGTGCGGCGTGCAGCTCAATGGCGTCCACCCCCGCGCGCTGGGCGCGCTGCGCGGCGGCCACAAAGGCATCGCGCACCCGGTCCATGTCGGCGCGGGTCATGGCGGTGGGCGGCACTTCGCTGGGCAAATGGGGCAGCGCCGACGGGCCAAAGGTTTCCCAGCCCCCCTGCGCGGGAGACAGCAGCTGCGCGCCTTCCCACGGCAGCGCGCTGGAGGCCTTGCGCCCGGCGTGGGCGAGCTGGATGCACACGGCCATGGGGGGCGCCAGCTGGCGGGCGCGCTGCAGGGTGGTGGTGAGTGCGGCTTCGGTCTGCGCGTCCCACAGGCCCAGGCAGGCCGGGGTGATGCGGCCTTCGGGCAGCACGGCGGTGGCTTCGATGGTGAACAGGGCCGCGCCGCTGTTGAGCAGGTTGCCCCAGTGCATGAGATGCCAGTCGGTGGCGCAACCGTCCCGGGCCGCGTACTGGCACATGGGCGCGACCACGATGCGGTTGGGCAAGGTCAGCCCGCCACGGGGTGACGGCAGGTGAAAGGGCGAAAAGAGTTGGCTCATGGGAGTTAGCATAGCCCAAGCCCTGCCGGGGGCTGACTACACTCTGGCTATCGTCCCAACCACTCCACCGCGCCGCACCATGCAAATCCTTGTCCTGTTGATTCTGATGGCCGCGGGGGCCTACCTGCTCAAATCCCGGGACGAAAAACAGCGCATTGCCCTGCTGGGTAGCCACCTGGGGCAGTACCAGATTGAGAAACTGATGGAGAACCTGACCGAGGGCTACCTGCGGGCGCTCGGTGAAGAGGACCCGCAGCGCAGCGAGCAGATCTGGAACCTGCTGCACATATCGGAAGTGCAGCTGGCCGAACAGTTCACCCGGTTTGCCACCGAGTTTGCCGCTGTGGATGCCGCGCAGGCCCGCGTGAGTACGCTGGCCATCGGGCTTCCCTACGCGGCCCAGCTGTTTCCGACGGCCACGTTTGACCTGCGCAAGGTCCTGAGTGTGCATGCCAACGGGATCGCCAGCGTGGTGGCCAACACCGCGCAGCGTCCGGTCAAGGACAAGGCCTATACCCTGACCGCCGAGCTGTACCTGATGCAGCACAGCTGCCACTGGTTCTGCAAGTCCAGGGCCCTGGCCTCGGCCCGCCTGCTGGCGCGGCACAAGACCTCGTACGAGCAGGTTCTGGCTGCCGTGTCGCCGCAGACGCGCAAGGCCTACGGAACGCTGGTCGGGGTGTGACGGCGGGACGTCGGTAAAATACCGGGTTTACCCCCAGCCCCACCCTATTCCGGAGTCGCCCCCCATGGCCAACACACAACAGATGGCAAGCGCAATTCGCGCGCTTGCGATGGACGCAGTTCAAGCAGCCAACTCCGGGCACCCCGGCGCCCCCATGGGCATGGCCGACATGGCGGTTGCCTTGTGGGGCCAGCACCTGAGCCACAACCCGGCCAACCCCAACTGGCTCAACCGCGACCGTTTCGTGCTGTCCAACGGCCACGGCTCCATGCTGATTTACGCGCTGCTGCACCTCACCGGTTACAAGCTGCCCATGAGCGAGCTGAAGGCTTTCCGCCAGTTGCACAGCAAGACGGCCGGCCACCCCGAAGTGGGGCACACCCCTGGCGTTGAAACCACCACCGGCCCGCTGGGTCAGGGCATCACCAATGCCGTGGGCATGGCGCTGGCCGAGAAGCTGCTGGCTTCCGAGTTCAACCGCGAAGGCCACGCCGTCGTCGACCACCACACCTATGTGTTCATGGGTGACGGTTGCCTGATGGAAGGCATCAGCCACGAAGCGGCGGCCCTGGCTGGCGCCTGGAAGCTCAACAAGCTGGTTGCGCTGTACGACGACAACGGCATTTCCATCGATGGCCAGGTTGCCCCCTGGTTCATTGACAACACCGCGCAGCGTTTTGTGGCCTACGGCTGGAACGTGATCGGCCCGGTCAATGGCAACGACGTCGCTGCGGTTTCGGCCGCCATTGCCGAGGCCAAGAAGTCCAGCGACCGCCCCACGCTGGTGATCTGCAAGACCGCCATCGGCTTTGGTTCCCCCAACCGCGCCAATACCGCCAAGGCGCATGGCGAACCGCTGGGCGCCGAGGAAATCGCCCTCACCCGCGCCGCCATTGGCTGGAACCATGCCCCCTTCGTGGTGCCCAAGGAGGTCTATGCCGACTGGGACGCCAAGGCTGCGGGCGCGGCCGCCGAGAAGGCCTGGGACGACCGGTTTGCTGCTTACAAGGCTGCCTACCCCGAACTGGCCAAAGAGCTGCTGCGCCGCATGAAGGGCGACCTGCCCAAGAACTTTGTGCAGACCGCCGTGGACACCGTCATTGCCGCCCACACGAAGGCCGAGACGGTCGCTTCGCGCAAGGCCTCGCAGCTGGCGCTGGAAGCGTTCACCGCGGCCCTGCCCGAATTGCTGGGCGGCTCGGCTGACCTGACCGGCTCCAACCTCACCAACACCAAGAGCACGCCCAACCTGCGCTTTGACATGCACGGCGCCGTGGTCAAGACTGCCGAAGGCCAGGGTGGCCGCCACATCAACTACGGCGTGCGCGAGTTTGGCATGGCAGCCATCATGAACGGCGTGGCGCTGCACGGCGGCTTCATCCCCTACGGCGGCACCTTCCTGACCTTCAGCGACTACAGCCGCAACGCCGTGCGCATGGCCGCGCTGATGAAGCAGCGCGTGATCCATGTCTTCACCCACGACTCCATCGGTCTGGGCGAAGACGGCCCTACGCACCAGTCCATCGAGCACGCCGCCAGCCTGCGCCTGATCCCCAACCTGGACGTGTGGCGTCCGGGAGATACCGCCGAGACCGCCGTGGCCTGGACCGTGGCCCTGCAAAACAAGACCAAGCCGACGGCACTGCTGCTGTCGCGCCAGAACATCAGCTACGCCCCCAAGGCGGAGTCGGCCGCGGCACCCGAGGCCTGCGGCCTGGACGCCATCAGCAAGGGCGCCTACGTGCTGGCCGAACCGGCGCAAGTCGGTCTGAAGAAGAAGGCCCAGGCCGTCCTCATCGCCACCGGCTCCGAAGTGCAGCTGGCGCTCAAGGCCCAGGAGCTGCTGGCCCAGCGCAAGATCGCCGTACGCGTGGTTTCCATGCCCTCGAACACCACCTTTGACACGCAAAGCGCTGCCTACAAGGCCGCCGTGCTGCCCGCCGGCATTCCCCGCGTGGCGGTGGAAATGGGCGTGAGCGACGGCTGGTGGAAATATGGCGTGGCGGCGGTGGTCGGCATCGACACCTACGGCGAATCCGCCCCCGCCCCAGTGCTGTTCAAGCACTTTGGCTTCACCCCCGAGAATGTGGCCGATACGGTGCAGACCGTGCTGGCGAAGAAGTAATCCGTTCAGTTTTTTTAATAGGAAATCACCATGACTATCAAAATCGGCATCAACGGCTTCGGCCGCATCGGACGCAACGTCCTGCGCTCGGCACTGCAGAACTTCAGCGACATCGAAGTCGTTGGCATCAACGACCTGCTGGAGCCCGAGTACCTGGCCTACATGCTGCAGTACGACAGCGTGCACGGCCGCTTCAAGGGCGAGGTTTCGGTGGATGGCAACACCCTGGTCATCAACGGCAAGAAAATCCGCCTGACGCAGGAACGTGATCCCGCCAACCTGAAGTGGAACGAAGTCGGCGCCGACGTGGTGATCGAATCCACCGGCCTGTTCCTGGACAAGGCGTCGGCCCAGAAGCACATCGCCGCGGGCGCCAAAAAAGTCATCATGTCGGCGCCCTCCAAGGACGACACCCCCATGTTCGTGTTCGGCGTGAACCACACGAAGTACCAGGGCGAGGCCATCATCTCCAACGCCTCCTGCACCACCAACTGCCTGGCCCCCCTGGCCATGGTGGTCAACAACAAGTGGGGCATCAAGCGCGGCCTGATGACCACCGTGCACGCTGCCACCGCTACGCAAAAGACCGTGGACGGCCCCTCCAACAAAGACTGGCGCGGCGGCCGCGGCATTCTGGAAAACATCATCCCCTCCAGCACCGGTGCTGCCAAGGCCGTGGGCGTGGTCATTCCCGAGCTGAACAAGAAGCTCACCGGCATGTCTTTCCGCGTGCCCACCTCCGACGTGTCGGTGGTGGACCTGACCGTGGAGCTGAACAAGGAAGCCACCATGAAGGACATCTGCGCCGAGATCAAGGCGCAGTCTGAGGGTGCGCTCAAGGGCATCCTGGGCTACACCGAAGACAAGGTGGTGGCCACCGACTTCCGTGGCGATACCCGCACCTCCATCTTCGATGCCGATGCCTCCATCGCCCTGGACGGCACCTTCCTCAAGCTGGTGAGCTGGTACGACAACGAGTGGGGCTACTCGAACAAGTGCCTGGAAATGGTGCGCGTGGTCGCCAAGTAAACCGGCCCCACCTTGCCAGGAACGCGCCTTCGGGCGCGTTTTTTTCTTCTCCGCGCAGAAGGGTTCCTTATGCACATCGGCATTGTTTACGCCGCCCTGGCCTACACGGCCTGGGGACTGTTCCCCCTGTTTTTCAAGCAGCTGCTGGGAGTGAATGCCCTGGAGGTGGTGATGCACCGCACCGTGTGGTCGCTGGTGTTTGTGCTGGGCCTGCTCCTGGTGCTGCGCCGCTGGGCCTGGTTGCGCCCGCTGCGCCAGCAGCCCCGGGTGCTGGGCGCCTTTGCGCTGTCGGCCACGCTGCTGGTGGCCAACTGGAC
>JBAQKO010000411.1:0-3940 GCA_049301075.1 Rhodoferax sp. | reverse complement strand
TCGCTGCTGCCTGCAGTGGGCGCGGGGCTGGTGTGGGTGCCGGTGGCGGGTTACTTTTTCGTCACGGGCGCCATCTGGCAGGGCGTGGCGCTGACGGCCTGGGGCGTGCTGGTGATCGGCCTGGTGGACAACCTGCTGCGCCCCATGCTGGTAGGCAAGGACACGCGCATGCCCGACTACGTGGTGCTGATCACCACCGTGGGCGGCATGGCGGTGCTGGGCATCAACGGCTTTGTGGTGGGCCCCACCATTGCGGCCATGTTCATGGCGGTCTGGCACTTGTACGTGACCACCCGGTCGGGGCGCTAGGCAACGCGCCCGGCGTGCAATGCGGGCCGGAGGCCCCGTTGCGGTCGGCCTCCTTGTAGATATACTGTTGTTTTATACAGTATATTCATGGAGCCCCCAGACCCTCTTCCGGCCTACGCCGAACTGCACTGCCTCTCCAGTTTCAGCTTCCAGCGCGGCGCTTCGCAGCCTGACGAATTGGTGGAGCGGGCCGCGGCCCTGGGCTACCGTGCGCTGGCCATCACCGATGAATGCTCGGTGGCCGGCGTGGTGCGCGCGCACGAGGCGGCGCGCCCATGCGGGCTGCAGCTGCTGCTGGGGGCGGAGTTTGCGGTTCCCCTCCCCGGTGCGCCGGCGGGCTTTACCGTCGTCGCCCTCGCGCACGACCTGCAGGGCTGGGGCCATTTGTGCACCTTCATCACGGCGGCACGCCGGGCCGCGCCCAAAGGGCAGTACCAGGTGGGCTGGCACCGCGCGGCCGACCGTGCGCGGTGGGCGCAGCTCAGCGGTTGCGAGGTCTTGCTGGCCGTGCCGCCGGCGCTGACTTTCGAAGCGGCCTGCGTCCTCCTGGCGCAGGCCCGGGAGCTGTTTGGTGCCCATGTATGGCTGGCCGTAACCCTGCACCTGGGGGCTGAGGATGCCGTGCGGCTGCACCGCCTGCAGCAGCTGTCGCAGCACACCGGCGTGCCGCTGGTGGCCACGGGGCACGTGCACATGCATGTGCGCTCGCGCAAGCCCCTGCACGACGTGCTCACCGCCGTGCAGCGGGGGCTGCCGGTGGCGCAGTGCGGCTTTGCCCTGCAGTCCAATGCCGAGGCGCACCTGCGCAGCCGCGCGCGGCTGGCGCGCCTCTACCCGTCCGAGCTGCTGGCCAACACCCTGGTGGTGGCCGGGCGCTGCCATTTCAGCCTGGAGGAACTGCGCTACCAGTACCCGCTGGAGGCGGTGCTGCCCGGCCACACCCCGGCGCAAACGCTGCGCCAGTACACCCTGCAGGGCGCGGCCATCCGTTACCCGCCCGAGCGCTATCCCACCGGCATGCCGGCGGCGGTGCAGACGCAGGTGGAGTACGAGCTGGCGCTGATTGCCGAGCTGCAGTACGAGATGTACTTTTTGACCGTGTTTGACATCGTGCGCTTTGCCCGCAGCCAGGGCATCTTGTGCCAGGGTCGTGGCTCGGCTGCCAACTCGGCGGTGTGCTACTGCCTGGGCGTGACCGAGGTCGACCCGGCGCGCAGCAACCTGTTGTTTGAGCGCTTCATCTCCCGGGAGCGCGGCGAGCCGCCCGACATCGATGTGGACTTTGAACACCAGCGGCGCGAGGAAGTCATCCAGTACATCTACGCCAAGTACGGCCGCGAGCGCGCCGCACTCACCGCCACCGTCATCAGCTACCGCCCGCGCAGCGCCCTGCGCGATGTGGGCCGCGCGCTGGAAATTCCTGAAGCGCTGATTGCCGCGCTGGCCCAGGAGCACCCCGGCATGTACAACCGTGAAGTGCTGGTGGATCGCCTGCAGAATGCTATAGAAAAAGTAGCTACCTGCGCAGTGGATACGGGCGCTGCAGGGTCAAAATGCCCTGAAATTCCGGAGGCCCGTCGCCTGCAACTGTGGCTGGACCTGAGCCGCCAGCTGCAGCGTTTTCCGCGCCACCTGAGCCAGCATGTGGGCGGCTTTGTGCTCACCCAGGGGCCGCTGACAAGCCTGGTTCCGGTGGAAAACGCCGCCATGCCGGATCGCTCCATCATCCAGTGGGACAAGGATGATCTGGACGCCGTGGGCCTGCTGAAGGTGGACGTGCTGGCCCTGGGCATGCTCAGCGCCATCCGCCGCTGCCTGGCCCTGGTGGGCCAGTGGCGCGGCAAGCCCCTGCGCATGCAGGACATCCCCGCGGAAGACCCCGCCACCTACGCCATGGTCTGCCAGGCCGACACCGTGGGTGTGTTCCAGATCGAGAGCCGCGCGCAGATGAGCATGCTGCCGCGCCTCAAGCCCCAGTGCTTTTACGACCTGGTGGTGCAGGTGGCCATTGTGCGGCCCGGCCCCATCCAGGGCGGCATGGTGCACCCCTACCTGCAGGCGCGCAAACACCGCGACCAGGTGGTGTACCCCAGCCCGGCGCTGGAAAAAGCCCTGGAGCGCACCCTGGGCGTGCCGATTTTTCAGGAGCAGGTGATGCAGATCGCCATGCTGGCCGCCGACTTCACCGCCGACGAGGCCGACGCCCTGCGCCGCTCCATGGCCGCCTGGAAGCGCAAGGGCGGCGTGCATAAGTTTTACGACCGCATGGTGGGCGGCATGCTGAAGAACGGCTACACGCAGGAGTTTGCCGACGCCATCTTCAAACAGATGGAAGGCTTTGGTGAATACGGCTTCCCCGAGAGCCATGCCGCCAGCTTCGCGCTGCTGGTGTACGTGAGCAGCTGGCTCAAGTGGCACGAGCCGGCCTGCTTTCTGGCGGCCCTGCTCAACAGCCAGCCGCTGGGTTTTTACGGCCCGGCGCAGCTGGTGCAGGACGCCCAACGCCACGGCGTGGCGGTGCGCGCCGCGGACGTGGCGCACAGCGTGTGGGATTGCACGCTGGAGCCGGCGGAAACCGCCCAGCCCGCCGTGCGCCTGGGCCTGCGCCTGGTCAGCGGCCTGCGCCAGGAGGTGGCCGAGCGCATCGGCGCCGAGCGCGCCCAGGCCCCGTTCGCCAGCACCCAGGACCTCGCCCTGCGCTGCCGCCTGCACGAGGGCGACCTCAGGGCCCTGGCCAGTGCCGATGCGCTGCAGTCGCTCAGCGGCCACCGCCGCCAGCAGGTGTGGGACGCCTCGGCACTGAAACCCGCGCCAGCATTGCTGCAAGGCGTGCCCATTGACGAAGAGGCCCTGCAACTGCCCGCCGCCGGAGAGGGGGAGGAAGTGGTGTTCGACTACGCCGCCGTGGGCCTGACCTTGCGCCGCCACCCCCTGGCGCTGCTGCGCACGGAGCTGGCCAGCCGCAAGCTGCTCACCAGCGCGCAAATGGCCGACCTGCCCAGCGGCCGCCTGGTGCGGGCCTGCGGCATTGTCACCATGCGCCAGCGGCCGCAAACCGCCAAGGGCGTGGTGTTCGTCACGCTGGAGGACGAGACCGGCAGCGTGAACGTGATCGTATGGAAGGCGGTGAAGGAGCGCTTTCGCCAGGCGGTGTACCAGTCGCGCCTGCTGGCGGTGTACGGCGTGTGGCAGCGCGACGACGAAAGCGGCGGCCAGGTGCGCCATGTCATCGCCAAGCGGCTGGTCGACCTCACCCCCTTGCTGGGGGAACTGGCCACCCGCAGCCGGGACTTCCATTGAACCGGGTGGGGCTGCGCTGTCTACCCCCTGGGCGTCAGGCGCCCGCGGAGCAGCAGCCCGGCGGTGCGCAGCGCCAGGTAGCCGATGAAGGCATTGGCGCCGATGAACACCGGCACGGCCAGCACCTGCGCGGCAGGCACCCCGCTTTGCGCCAGTTTGAGCCCCGACACGGTGGCGGCCGCCACGCCGAAGGTGTAGGCCCAGTAGGAGGGCGCGAAGGGCTGGGCCCCCAGCCAGGCCCCCAGCCGCATGCCCAGCAGCAGCTGGAAAAGGCCGTAGCCCCACAGCATCAGCAGCCAGTGGTCGGTGCTGCCGGGGACCAGGGCCAGCC
>JBAQKO010000410.1:0-5224 GCA_049301075.1 Rhodoferax sp. | reverse complement strand
GTACTGGCCCGCGCGGCCGTGGCGGTTGGCGTGGCCGGCCTGTTCATGGAAACGCACCCCGACCCCGCCAAGGCCCTGAGCGACGGCCCCAATGCGGTCCCCCTCAAGCACATGAAAGCCCTGCTGGAAACCCTGGTCGACCTGGACCGGGTGACCAAGAAGAACGGCTTTCTGGAAAACCATTTCGGCGCCTGAACCACTGCCACCCAGTTTTTGATTTTTTTATTTAAGGAAGAAACGCAATGAGTGCAATTGTTGACATCGTTGGTCGCGAGATCCTGGATTCGCGCGGCAACCCTACTGTGGAATGCGACGTGCTGCTGGAATCCGGCACCATGGGCCGCGCCGCCGTGCCGTCGGGCGCATCCACCGGCTCACGCGAGGCCATCGAGCTGCGTGACGGCGACAAGAAACGCTATGGCGGCAAGGGTGTCCTGAAGGCAGTGGAATTCATCAACACCGAAATTTCCGAAGCCGTGCTGGGCCTGGACGCCTCCGAACAGGCCTTCCTGGACCAGACCCTGATCGACCTGGACGGCACCGACAACAAGAGCCGCCTGGGTGCCAACGCCATGCTGGCCGTGTCCATGGCAGTGGCCCGCGCCGCCGCCGAAGAATCCGGCCTGCCCCTGTACCGCTACTTTGGCGGCATGGGCCGCATGCAGATGCCCGTGCCCATGATGAACGTGGTCAACGGCGGTGCGCACGCCAACAACAACCTCGACCTGCAAGAGCTGATGATCATCCCCGTGGGCGCGCCCAGCTTCCGCGAAGCCGTGCGCTACGGTGCCGAGGTGTTCCACGCCCTGAAGAAAATCCTGCACGATAAAGGCATGAGCATTGCCGTCGGCGACGAAGGTGGCTTTGCCCCCAACGTGCCCAGCCACGAAGCGGCCATCCAGATGATTCTGGAAGCCATCGACAAGGCGGGTTTTGTCGCCGGTGAGCAAATCGCCCTGGGCCTGGACTGCGCCGCCTCCGAGTTCTACAAGGACGGCAAGTACGTGCTGTCGGGCGAAGGCCTGACGCTCGATGCCCAGGAATGGACCAACATTCTGGCTACCTGGGTCGACAAGTACCCCATCATCAGCATCGAGGACGGCATGGCCGAAGGCGACTGGGCGGGCTGGAAGCTGCTGACCGATCGTCTGGGCAAGAAGGTGCAAATTGTGGGCGATGACCTGTTCGTCACCAACACCAAGATTTTGAAGGAAGGCATCGAGAAGGGCATTGCCAACTCGATCCTGATCAAGATCAACCAGATCGGCACCCTGACCGAAACCTTCGAAGCCATCGAAATGGCCAAGCGTGCCGGCTACACCGCCGTCATCAGCCACCGTTCGGGCGAAACCGAAGACTCCACCATTGCCGACATTGCCGTGGGCACCAACGCCGGTCAGATCAAGACTGGCAGCTTGAGCCGTTCGGACCGCATGGCCAAGTACAACCAGTTGCTGCGCATCGAAGAAGACCTGGGTGACATCGCCAGCTACCCTGGCCGCGCTGCGTTTTACAACCTGAAGTAAGTCCGGAGTGGGCAACCGCATCGTCCCGGCCGTATTGATTGCCCTGCTGGTCGTCTTGCACGGTCAGCTGTGGTTTGGCCGGGGCAGCGTGCCCAACGTGTCCCGGTTGATGGGACAACTGGAAGAGCAAAAACGCGAAAACGCGCAGGCGGCCCAGGCCAATGATCGCCTGGCGGCGGAAATCAGCGACTTGCACGAGGGCCTGGAAATGGTCGAAGAGAAAGCCCGCGCCGAACTCGGCATGGTCAAGTCCAACGAGATCTACGTCCAGGTCGCCAAATAGGGCGCCCCGGACATCCCGGCAACCCCGGCGCCCTGCCGGGTTAGTGCGGCTCCGCGCCGCCCGGCACCCGGCGCACCGGCGCGGTAAAGAGCTGGGCCGCGTCCACCGCGTCGAAACGGTACTGGGTACCGCAGAATTCGCACGCCACTTCAATGTCGGCGCGTTCCGCCAGAATGCTTTGCGCTTCTTCCTGGCCCAGGCCCACAATCATCTTGCCCACCCGTTCGCGGCTGCACGTGCAGGCAAAATGCGGCGCGGTATCGCCCACCATGGGCTCAAAACGGGTGATCTGCTCCTCCCAGAACAGGCGGCGCAAAATGGTGTCGACATCCAGCGTCAGCAACTCGTCGCGCTGCAGGCTGCCAGCCAGAATCGCGATGCGGTTGTAGTGCTCATTCAGGCCGATCTGGTCTTCGTTTTCCTTGCTGACCATGCTGCCCGCCAGGTTGCCGGATCCCGCCATGGGAAGCCGCTGGATCAGCAGGCCCGCAGCCACTTGGTCATTGGCGGCCAGCACCAGCGTGGTGTCTAGCTGCTCGCTCTGCAGCATGTAGTGCTCCAGCACGGCGCTGAGTTTTTCGAGCTTGCGTCCCTGGTCGTCAAACAGGGGAACAACCCCCTGGTAGGGCTGCTGACCGGGAAACTTGCTGTTGGGGTCCAGGGTGATGGCGCAGCGTCCTTCGTTGGACGCGTTGACCATCTGGCTCAGGGTGGTTGTGGCATCCACGTCACCGATCACCGTCGCCGTGGCCCGCAGCGCCAGATCCGGCTGCACCTCGACGACGGCCAGCCGCACCGGGCCATCGCCAAAAATCTGCAGGGTCAGCGAGCCGTCAAACTTGATGTTGGACTGCATCAGCGCGGCCGCGGCCACCATCTCGCCCAGCATGTCGCGCACGGGCACGGCATAGGCACCGGTATGGCTGTTGGACGCCCGCCGGCGCAGGATCTCGGTCCAGGTATCTGTCAGCCGGACCACCATGCCGCGCACCGGCAAACCATCGAACAGGAATTTATGAAGTTCAGACACGCTCTGTGCTCGCTTATGCAATTTTCTTGAGCCCGGCCTTGAAGCGGCGCGCGTTCTCGATGTAATGAAGGGCGCTCATCTGGAGGCCGGCCTGCTGGTCTTCGGTCAGTTCGCGCACGACCTTGGCGGGGCTGCCAATGATCATGGAGCCGTCCGGAAATTCCTTGCCTTCCGTCACCAGGGCCCCTGCGCCGACAATGCAGCCCTTGCCAATCCTGGCGCCATTGAGCACCACGGCGCCGATGCCGATGAGCGAACCATCGCCAATGCTGCAGCCATGCAGCATCACCTTGTGCCCCACCGTCACATTGTCCCCCACGGTCAGCGGCTTGCCGATGTCGGCATGCAGCACGCTGGCGTCCTGGATATTGGAACCCCGGCCGATCCGAATGGATTCGGTGTCGCCACGGATCACTACGCCAAACCAGACGCTGGAATCCTCCGCCAGCTCCACATTGCCCATCACCTGTGCGCTGTCAGCCACCCAGGCCGACTCCGCCACACGGGGCTGTATATGGTCTAGTTCGTAAATTGCCATGGTATTTCCTGATGTTTCCTGTGATTGTCCGAAGGTGGGAATACCTAGAATTGTAGGGATGGAACTGAGACAGCGCGCCCTGGAGGCCTTTTGCATGACCGATCCCGCAGCCAAGGTGGCTGCGGTGCAGGCTCTGTGGCACCAGGCGCCCCACCTGCCGCTGGATTGCCTGGCCCGGCTGACCCCGCCCGAAGGCCCGGGGCGGCCGCCGCAACCGGCACTGGTGCATCCACAGCAGGTCCCGCGGCGCTCCCCGTTCACCGCAGAAGGCCATGCGGCGCTAGTGCACGCGATCGCCCACATTGAATTCAACGCCATCAACCTGGCCCTGGACGCCGTCTGGCGCTTTGCCGCCCTGCCCCCGGATTACTACCGCGACTGGCTGCGGGTTGCCTTTGAGGAAGCCACCCACTTCACCCTGCTGCGCACCCACCTGCAACAGGAAGGCCATGACTACGGCGACTTTATCGCCCACGACGGCCTGTGGACCATGTGCGAGGCCACCAGTCAGGACGTCACCGCCCGCATGGCGCTGGTACCGCGCACGCTGGAGGCCCGGGGACTGGATGCCACCCCCATCGTCCAGGCCAAATTGCGCAAAGTCGGCACACCCCGCGCACTGGCAGCGGTGGCCATTCTGGACACCATCCTGCAGGAAGAAGTGGGCCACGTCGCCATCGGCAACCATTGGTACCACTGGCTGTGCCAGCGCGAGGGATACGATCCCGACGTGTTCTATGCCCAAGCGGCACGCCAGCATGGCGCGCCCCGCCTCAAGCCGCCCTTCAACCTGGATGCCCGCAAGCGGGCGGGCTTCTCCGACACGGAAATACTCGCCCTGGCCCAGTTGGCCTGATTCCCGTCCCACCCATGCCCACCCTTTCACTGGGTAAACTGTTACCGTTGCATTTCGCGGCTCAGCCTCCCTCTAGCAAACCAAAGGCGCAAACCCCATGAACAATCTGAAGATATCGACCCGACTCGTCATGCTGGTCTGCATGCTTTCGCTCATGCTGATCGCCGGTGCCGCCATGGGTCTGTATGGCATTGCCAAGGCCAATGATGCGCTGAACTCGGTTTATGTGGACCGCATGCAGCCCATTACGCAGCTGGACGAAATCATGCGGGTCACGCTGCGCAACCAGTTGCTGGTATCCAACTCGCTGGCGGAATCCGACCCCGGAAACATCAAGAAGAACCTGGAGGAGATTGATGCCAACGTGGTCAACAGCGCCAAGCTGTGGGATGCCTATATGGCAACCAAAATGGATGACAAGGAAGCGGCCCTCGCCAAGGCATTTATCGCGGACCGCACAGTCGCTCTGCAACAGGGCCTGAAGCCCACGGTCGACGCCTTGCGCGACCTGAACCTGATTGAAGCCCGCCAGTTGGGCAACGAAAAACTGAGCCCGCTCTACGACAAAATGCGCGCCAGCTTGGTGCCCCTGCAGAAGCTGCAGATGGAAGTTGCCACCGAAGAATATGACACCGCCGTCCAGCGTTACACCATCATCCGCAACCTGGCCATTTTTTCCCTGGCAGCGGGTTTGCCCTTTGCCGCTTTCCTGAGCTTCCTGCTCATTCGTGGCCTTTCGCGGGCACTGGAAAAGGCCGTTGACGTAGCCTATGCCGTGGCGCAGGGCGATCTGACCCAGACTATCGAAGTCCGGGGCGACAACGAAATGGCGCGGCTGATGAAAGCGCTCGCCGCCATGAGCGAGTCCCTGGTCAAGGTTGTCAGCACCGTGCGCCAGGGCTCCGAAGGCGTGGCCACGGCCAGCGCCGAAATCGCCCAGGGCAACAACGACCTCTCCGCGCGCACCGAGCAGCAGGCCAGCGCCCTGGAG
>JBAQKO010000409.1:0-3112 GCA_049301075.1 Rhodoferax sp. | reverse complement strand
GATAAGGTCAAAGCCTATTTGCCTACCATCCGCAGTGGTGTTCTCATGCTTATTTCGCAGAGGACTTCCGAAGAATTGCTGAAGCAGGAGGGCAAGGAAAAGCTGGCCAAGGATATTCTTCGTTTGGCGTCGGTTCCTTTTGGCGGCAGCGCCACTGGGCGGGATGAAAAATCGGGTTCTACCGGTAAAAAGAATCCCGAGAAAAAGGAAACCACTGCCGAGTACCCTGTGGTGGGTGTATTGTTTTCAAGCTTTATCGTTCAATAACGGTGTTGCAGGTACCTATTTATGAGTGAGTCATTTCTTTCCCAGGAGGAAGTTGACGCCCTTCTTGAAGGTGTAACTGGCGAAAGTCAGAAAACCGTTGAAGAAGCGGCGGAGCACGGCGAAGTTCGTTCGTACAACATCTCCAGCCAGGAGAGGATTGTGCGTGGGCGCATGCCTACGATGGAGGTGGTCAACGAGCGGTTTGCGCGCAATTTGCGGGTGGGGCTGTTTAACTTCATACGCCGCAGCCCGGAAATATCGGTCGGCCCTGTTGCGGTGCAACGGTACAGTGCTTTTCTGCGTGAACTGGCGGTGCCGACCAACTTCAATATTGTGGCCATTCGCCCGCTTCGGGGGAGTGGCCTGATCGTATGCGAACCTGCACTGGTGTTTGGCGTGATCGACACGCTGTACGGAGGTATCGGCAAGTTCCAGACGCGCATTGAGGGGCGAGATTTTTCTGCGACGGAACAACGGGGCATCAATCGGCTGGTGGACGTGATCACCACGGAATACAAAAAAGCGTGGAAGGGTATCTATCCCCTGGAGTTGGAGTACCAGCGGTCCGAAATGCAGCCGCAGTTCGCCAACATCGCGACACCTAGCGAAATTGTGATTGCAACCTCGTTCCAGCTGGAAATTGGAGACATTACCGGGGCCATTCACTTTTGTTTCCCCTACTCCACACTGGAACCCATTCGGGATGTGCTCTACTCGTCCACGCAGGGTGACTCGATTGAAGTGGATCGCCGTTGGGTGAATGTGTTGACGCGGGAAATTCAGGCAGCCGAAGTAACCCTGGTTGCGGAGTTGGCGCGCGCAGATGCGACGGTTGAGCAACTGCTGGCCATGAAAAAGGGCGACTTTATTGAACTTGATCGGGAGCCCAGGATTCAGGCATCTGTGGATGGGGTTCCGATTTTCGAATGCCAATACGGCACGCATAACGCCAAGTACGCCATTCGCATAGACAAGGCGTTGCGTGGCAATGACCAAAACTGGTTGGGAGATAGAAATGGCATCTGAAGACAAACCCGGTGAAGCTGCCGCGGATGACGGCATGGCCGATTGGGCGGAAGCCCTGCTGGAACAAAAGGCCAATGACTCTGCCGCTGCCGACGGGCAGGGTGGCGTGTTGACAGGAGATACACCCAAGCCGTTTTCCTCCATGTCCGGAGGGGGAAGCGGTGATGGACCAGTCAGCGACATCAATATGGTGCTGGATATTCCGGTGCAGTTGTCCGTTGAACTGGGACGCACGAAAGTGCCTATCAAGCACATATTGCAACTGGGGCAGGGCTCGGTGGTTGAGTTGGACGCGCTGGCCGGAGAGCCCATGGATGTGCTGGTTAATGGCTATCTGATTGCGCAGGGGGAAGTGGTCGTGGTGAATGACAAGTTCGGCATTCGCCTGACCGACGTTGTTACGCCATCGGAGCGGCTGCGACGCGTCAGCAAAGGCTAAGAGTCCGTGGTGTCCCAGTCCCTGATCCCGGTGGGGATTTTCCTGGCGTTACTGGTGTGTCTGCCTTTTATTGTGAAGTGGGCCAAGCGGCGCTCAGAAATGGGGCCGCGGGAGCTTGGAGGGCAGGCCCGATTTATTTCGGCTGTGGCAGTAGGGCCGCACCAAAGAGTGGTTACAGTCGAAGTAGGACCGGATGGCGCGCGGGTGTGGTTGACGTTGGGCGTCACCTCCCAGGCCATTACCTGTCTGCACACTGCTCCGGTTGAAGCATCTGTTCCTGCGATCAGCGGCGTAGCGCCCACGCAGCAGGTGGTGAAGGTGTGAGCACGGGTCGTTGGTATGTATAACTGGGGGCGTCGCTTGAACGGGGTTGGTTTGCTTGGTAAAAGTTTAATCGGGCTGGTTGCAGTTTTGCTGCATGGCTCCGTTAGTGCCCAAGCGGCAGGGCAGTTGCCGTTGCTGGTAGGTTCCGGCGAGTCGGGTGTCAGTTTCTCGGTTCCGGTCCAGACGCTGGTGTTTTTTACCGCGCTGTCGTTCTTGCCGGCAATCCTGTTGATGATGACGGGGTTCACCCGAATCGTAATTGTCCTGTCGCTACTGCGGCAAGCGTTAGGAACCCAGTCCGCGCCGCCCAATCAGGTCATTGTGGGGTTGTCGCTGTTTTTGACTTTTTTCGTCATGGGCCCCACCTTTGACCGCATCTATGCCGATGCCTACGTGCCTTACACAAAGAATGCCATTTCTTTTGAACAGGCGTTGGACAAGGCGGAGGCCCCCATTCGGAATTTCATGGTGAAGCAGACCCGACAGTCGGATTTTTCCTTGTTTGCGAAACTGGCCAAACTTGCTCCGGACGTCAAGCCGGACACCGCTCCCATACGGGTCTTGGTGCCGGCATTTGTAATCAGCGAATTGAAGTCGGCGTTCCAGATTGGGTTCATGATATTCATCCCATTTCTGGTCATTGACATTGTGGTGGCCAGCGTATTGATGTCCCTCGGCATGATGATGCTATCTCCGGTGCTGGTGGCATTGCCGTTCAAGTTGATGATTTTTGTGCTGGCGGATGGATGGAACCTGTTGATAGGTTCTTTGGCGGCCAGTTTTGTCAATTGAGGGAGGCCTCGATCCATGAATGCACAAATGGTTTTAACAATGGGGCAGGATGCCCTGTTGATGCTGTTAATGGTTTCATCACCGGTTTTGGGCGTCGCTCTGGTGGTGGGTTTGTTGGTGAGCCTGTTTCAGGCGGTTACGCAAATTCATGAAGCTACGCTTGCTTTTGTCCCCAAGCTGATCGCTGTTATTGCCGTATTTGCCATTGCGGGTCCATGGATGTTGCCCATGCTGGTGGAGTACATCCGCCGGACATTTGAGGCC
>JBAQKO010000408.1:0-3243 GCA_049301075.1 Rhodoferax sp. | reverse complement strand
GCGTTGATGAGGTACGAGGGAATGCCCAGTTCCATCAGCCGCGTCACGGCCGACGGGGCGTCGTTGGTGTGCAGGGTGGAGAACACCAGGTGGCCGGTCAGCGCGGCCTGCACGGCCATCTCGGCGGTTTCCAGGTCACGGATCTCGCCCACCATGATGATGTCGGGGTCCTGGCGCATCAGGGCGCGCAGCCCCTGCGGAAAACCAAAGTCGAGCTGGGGTTGCACCTGGGTCTGGTTGAAGGCGGGTTCGATCATTTCGATCGGGTCCTCCACCGTGCTCACGTTGACCTCCTCGGTGGCCACGCGCTTGAGCGTGGAGTACAGCGTGGTGGTCTTGCCCGACCCCGTGGGGCCAGTCACCAGAATGATGCCGTGGGGCCGCTTGACCAGCGACTCCCAACGCTGCGCGTCGTGGCTGGAAAAGCCCAGCGCGTCGAGGTCCTTGACGGTGTTGTCGGGGTCGAAAATCCGCATCACCATCTTCTCGCCAAAGGCGGTGGGCAAGGTGGAGATGCGCATTTCAATCTCGTCGCCGCGCGGGTTGCGCGTCTTGATGCGGCCGTCCTGCGGGCGGCGCTTCTCGATGACGTCCATGCGCCCGAGCAGCTTGATGCGCGCCGTCATGGCGTTGAGCACGCCCATGGGCATCTGGTACACCGGGTGCAGCACGCCGTCGATACGAAAGCGGATGACGCCCTGCTCGCGCCGGGGCTCCATGTGGATGTCACTGGCGCGCTGGTCAAAGGCGTACTGCCACAACCAGTCCACCACCTGCACCACGCCCTGGTCGTTGGCATCGAGCTGCTTGTTGGTCTTGCCCAGCTCCACCAGCTGCTCAAAACTGGCGCCGTTGTTGACGCCGGATTTGCTGGCCGCCCGCACCGATTTGGCCAGGGCATAAAACTCGGCGGTGTAGCGGTGGATTTCCTGCGGGCTGGCCAGCACCCGGCGCACGCTGCGCCGGGACTGGCGCTCCACCTCGTCCACCCAGCCGCTGACAAACGGCTCGGAGGTGGCCACAGTCACTTCGGTGGGCGTCACCGCCACGGGAAGAATCTTGTGGCGCTCGGCGTAGGCGGCGCCCATGGCGTCGGCCACTTTGCCCACATCCACTTTCAGTGGGTCAATGCGCAGGTAGTCCAGCCCGCAGCGCCCGGCCAGCCACTGGGTCAGTGATTCAATGTCCAGCGGCTTGTTGTCCGACGCCCGGCGCATGGACACGCTGGCCAGGCGCACCAGCGGATGCTGCACGCTTTCGGCCTGCGAACAGCGCGCCACGGTGCGCTGGGCTTCTTCGGCGGAAATGATGGCATCGCGCTGCAGCCACTCCACCAGGCTGCGCCAGTCCACCGGGCCGTTGTGCGCGCCGCCTTTGGCCAGCGCCGGGTGTTTGTGTTGCGGGCTCATGGGTACACCGGTTTGAAAACGCGCACCCACTTGTCGGCCGGCAAGCCCCACTGGCGCTGGATGGCGTCCGCGCGCTCAAACAGCAGCGCACGGCTGGGGCGCACGGGCGTGCGCTGGGCCAGCACCACGGTGTTGCCCTCGCGCGTGGCCTTGAAGGCCCAGATGGCCTCCTTGCCGAAGGCCGCCACCATGTTGTCCACGCTGCGCTGGAAACTGGAGGTGCGACCGAACAGATTCACGGTCATGCAGCCGTCTTCCGTGAGCACCTTGCGGCAGTCGGCGTAAAACTCGGCGCTGTCGAACACCGGGCCGGCCGCTTCCTCGTCGTACAGGTCCACCTGCAAGGCATCCACCGCGCCCTGCCAGCGGGGTTGCCGGATCTCCTGCGAGGCGTCCGCCAGCACCACCTGCAAGCGGGCGTTGTCCTGCGGCAGCTTGAACCAGCCGCGGCACGCCGCCACCACCTGGGGGTTGAGTTCGATGGCGGTGGTTTGCATGTGCATCACCTTGTAGCAAAACTTGGTGAGTGACGCCGCCCCCAGACCCAGTTGCAGGGCCTGGCGCTTGGACACCGTCGCCGGGTCCACGAACAGCAGCCAGGCCATCATGCGCTGGACGTACTCGTGCACCAGCACCAGGGGGGCGTCCACCAGCATGGAGCCCTGGATCCAGATGCTGTCCAGGTGCAGGTGCCGGATGGGGCCGTCGTCGGAGAAATTGACTTCGGGGAGGGTAAGGGGAGCTTTTCGTGCCATGGGGATTTATACCAGCAGCGCCGCCAGTTTCGGCAAGGCCTGGCAGGCGTTGTGCGTGGTGGCCTGCGCCAGCGCCTCTACCGGCATGCCACGCAGCTGCGCCACCACGCTGGCAATGCGGGGCAGTTCCCCAGGTTCGTTGCGCCCCTGGGCGGTCCCCGCCACCCGCTCCTGCGCCGCAACGTAGCGCCAGTGCGGTGGCATGTCCGGGGCGTCGGTCTCCAGCACCAGGGCCTCCAGCGGCAGGGTCTGGACCAGGCGGCGCAACTGCAGGGCCCGTTCAAACGTCACCGCGCCGCCAAAACCCAGCTTGAATCCGAGGCGGATGAATTCCTGCGCCTGCTCCGCGCTGCCGTTGAAGGCGTGGGCAATGCCGGTCCACGGGGGGCCGCCCTTGCCCAGCTCGCGCAGGTGCTTGAGCAGGCGGTCCGCGGAGCGGCGCACGTGCAGCAGCACCGGCAACCCGTGCTGGCGGGCCAGCTGCAGCTGCGCGCGGTAGAAATGCTCCTGCTGCTCACGCAGCGGGCTCTCGCGCAACGCGGGCACAAAATAGTCCAGCCCGATCTCGCCCACCGCCGCCAGGCGCGGGTCCGCGTGGTGGGCCTGCAGGTGGGCCTGCAGCGCCGCCAGGGCGTCGGGGCCGGCCTGCGCCACATACAGGGGGTGGATGCCCAGGCCGTAGCTGTCCCCCCCGGCATGGGCCAGCTGGCGCACGGTGTCGAAGTTGGCCACCTCCACTGCGGGAATCACGCAGTGCGCCACGCCCTCTGAGCGCGCCCTGGCCCGCACCGCACCCCGGTCTGCGGCGAACTCCGCGGCATCGAGATGGCAGTGGGTGTCGATCCAGCGCATGGAGGGCATGGTGTCAGATGGGACGTGCGCACGCCCCCGGCATCAGGCTGCCTGCGCCAGGCGCCCCGACACCAGCGTAAGCTGGCGGCTGCAGCGCGCCGCCAGCGTGGCGTCGTGCGTCACGAGCACAAAGGCGGTGCCATGGGCGCGCGCCAGTTCCAGCATGAGATCGAACACGCCGTCGGCGGTGCTGCGGTCCAGGTTGCCGGTGGGTTCGTCGGCCAGCA
>JBAQKO010000407.1:0-18274 GCA_049301075.1 Rhodoferax sp. | reverse complement strand
GGGTGGTGCTGGCGGGGCTTCCGTGGCGCGGCCCACGGCCACGTTGCGGGGTTCCCCCAGGGCCGCCGGGTTGTGGGTCAGCGCGTTCAGGCTCGCAAACACGGCATACACGCCCACGGCGGCACCCAGCAGTGCGGCGTTGACCAGCGCCAGCCACCCCATGCGCCGGCGGGTGCTGGCCTGGGCGGTAAGGGCGGCGCAGGCATCGGCGACGTTGGCGTGGTCGGCCAGGGCCTTGGCCATTTTCTTGCGGCAATGGACGTGGAACGCCGCCGTGCCGAACAGGCCAGGAATGATGAAGGCCAGGGCCGCAAACACCAGCGACAGCGCGAGCAGCGCGCCTTCGGAAAACTGGAACACCAGGCTGCCGATGCCAAACACCATCAGCGCCAGCCCCACCAGTGCGCCGACGTAGGCCAGCGCGGCGCTCCACAGGTGGCGGAAGGCCAGCCAGTTCAGGGTGCACAGGCCGGCGGCCCAGTTCCAGCTGGGGCCGACCCGGTCTGCGGCTTCAAAGCGGGTGAAGCGGGTGAGGTAGTAGTCGGTGTGGATCGGGCCGATGGCCGCGCGGTAGAGCGTGGTGGTGACGTCTTCCTCCGGCCGGTCGGCGGCGGCAGACGCTGCGGAGGGAGGGGTGGTGTCAGCGGGCATGGCCTATTTTGGCACGGCGAAAGCCG
The DNA here is from genome assembly GCA_049301075.1 of Rhodoferax sp. Classification (GTDB taxonomy): domain Bacteria; phylum Pseudomonadota; class Gammaproteobacteria; order Burkholderiales; family Burkholderiaceae_C; genus Allorhodoferax. The sequence continues at coordinate 17,597 of JBAQKO010000407.1, read as the reverse complement.
GTGCATCCAGCGGCGGATTCAGTGGTGGATTGAGCGCCACGGCCACTTCCCGGCCGAGTTCAATGACCGCCATGGCGTAGTAGCTGCTCCAGTTGTAGCGGGTGATGGCGTAGAAATTTTCCGTGCCCGCCAGATACTGGGGCGGTGCGTCGCCGTTTTGCAGTTCGACCAGGGCCAGCAGGCCGGGGTGCTGCAGGGCGGCCGGCTCAAGCTCGGCGCCGTTGGCCACGAACGCGGCGGGCGTGAAGGTGGGCACGATGTCGGGTGCCAGCAGGGTGGCCTTGTTCACGCCGGTGGCCGGCAGGCGCACGGCATAGTGGGTGGGCATGCCGCGCTGCCAGTGGAAGGCCTTGAAGTAGTTGGCCACCGAGCCAATGACATCGGACGCGCTGTGGAACAGGTCAATGCGGCTGTCGCCATCGAAATCGACCGCGTATTTGCTCCAGCTCGAGGGCATGAACTGGGGCAGGCCCATGGCGCCGGCGTAGCTGCCGCGCAGTGCCAGCGGGTCGGTGCCGGTGCGGTGCGTGAGGCTCAGGTAGGCTTCCAGCTCCGACTGGAAAAAGGCCGCACGCTGTGCCGCGCGGGGGTGCGCGACGGGGAAGTCAAAGGCCAGCGTGCTCAGGGCGTCGATCACCCGGTACGTGCCGGTCTGTTGGCCGTAGATGGTCTCCACGCCGACGATGCCGACGATGATGCTGGCGGGCACGCCGGTTTCCTGCTCGGCACGTTCCAGTGCGGCGCGGTTGTCCTGCCAGAACTTCACGCCGGCTTTGATGCGTACCGGGTCAATGAAGCGGCTGCGGTAGAGCGCCCAGTTCTTGGGTACGCCCGCGGGCGGCGGGGTGATGGCGCGGGCAACGGCCGGCTGGTAGCGGGCGTGGCCGATGGCCTGGCGCACCCATTCGCGGTCCAGGTCACGCCGGGCGGCGATGTCGTCGGCGATCTGCAGCACCTCGGGGCGGGTGGCGTACAGGGGGCCTGCGCTGGCAGTGGAAGCCGCAGCCTTTGTGCTTTGGGCGGCACGTGCGTGTTTTGCCTTGTGCTTGGTGTGTTTTTTGGTTGCAGCCCCCGCATTCATTGCGTAAATAGCTATAAGAAATATAGCGAAAACGCGGGTCAGGTGGTTCAATGTCATCGGTGCAAGTGCTGGTTGGGAGCTTGCACCAAGTATCGCACTCCAACTCTAGGCCTTTAGCATGCCGCGCTCTTCAATGAAGGCCGCCACGTCCGCCAAACCGGTCAAGGTCTTCAGGTTGGTCATGACAAACGGTTTGAGGCCGCGCGCTGTGGTGCGCATGCGTATGGTGTCGGCTTCCATCACCGTCAGATCGGCCCCCACATGGGGCGCCAGATCGGTCTTGTTGATGACAAACAGGTCGCTCTTGGTGATGCCGGGGCCGCCTTTGCGCGGGATTTTTTCACCGGCCGCCACGTCGATCACATAAATGGTGAGGTCCGACAGTTCGGGGCTGAAGGTGGCGGCCAGGTTGTCGCCGCCGCTCTCAATGAACACAATGTCGGCGTCCGGGTGGTCGACCAGCATGCGGTCAATGGCTTCCAGGTTGATGGAGCAGTCTTCGCGGATGGCGGTGTGTGGGCAGCCACCAGTCTCCACCCCCATGATGCGGTCGGCCGGCAGCGCGCCGCTGACGGTCAACAGGCGCTGGTCTTCCTTGGTGTAGATGTCGTTGGTGATCGCGACCAGGTCGTACTGCGCGCGCATGGCTTTGCACAGCATCTCCAGCAGCGTGGTTTTGCCAGAGCCCACGGGGCCGCCGATGCCAACGCGCAAGGGCGGGAGTTTCTTGGTGCGGCCGGGAATGTGGTGCAGGGAGGACATGGTGATTTGCTATGAATAAAGGATCTGCTTGCGCAATAAATACGGGGTCTAGGACCGAAAAAGCCTTGAATATTGAACCTCATGCTGGGCGCTCAGAATGGCCAGCATGGGAGCGAAAGCCTGGCGCGTGGCGTTGTTCAAAGTCAGTGCTTGGTCGATGGCGGCGGGAATCTCGGCGGTGAGCGCCGACAAAATCCGCTGCCCCGCGCTCTGGCCCAGCGGCACCGACTTGATGGCGGCTTGGACCATGTTCTCGGCCCAGCCAAAGGCGTAGGCCAGCAGGCTGTCGCGCGCCTCCGCGCGGGTGGCACTGGCGGCCAGGGCAAAGGCCAACGGGTAGGTCGGTTGCAATCCCGCCAGCAGGTCGATTTGCGTGGGTGTGGCCGTGGTGTGGTTGCGCAGCCACTCCAGCAGGGAGCGGCCCATTTGTTCGGTCTGCGCCCGCAGCTCCGCACTTTCGCGCGTTTGCAGAACCCAGGCATTGAGTTCGGTAATACGCGGCGTGTCGGCCTCGCGCCAGGCGGCAATGGCGTGTGCCACCACGGCCAGCTCGGAGCGGGCCAAGCCCAGGTGCAACTGGTCCAGCAGCCAGGCTTGTGCTTCACTTTCTGTAGCTACCCGCGCAGTATCCACGGCGGCCTCCAGGCATTCTGAGTAAGAAAACCCACCAATGGGCAGGGCGGGTGAGGCCAGCCACATCAGCTGCATCAAACTGGAGTCCAGCATGTGCGGTCGCTGCTCAGTGGTCGTGATCGTGGCCATGCTTGCAGCCCGGTCCGTGGACGTGGGGTGCCGCCGCGGCCTGCTCATCCCCGTGGCTGTGCGCACCGTGCGCGTGGCTGTGGCCGCCGGCTGCGTAGGCGCCGCCTTCGGGCTCGAACGCTTCGGTGGCTTCCACCACCGTCATGTGCATGGCGCGCAGCATCTCAAGCAGCACATGGTCGGGCTCGATTTTCAGGTGCTCAGGTGTCAGTTCGATGGGCACATGGCGGTTGCCCAGGTGGTAGGCAGCGCGCGTCAGGTCAAACGGCGTACCGTGCTGGCTGCACGCGGTGATCACCAGCACCGGCTGCGGCGCAGCCACCACCCGGATGAGTGAGCCGTCCTCCGCCACCAGCACATCACCGCCGCGCACCAGCGTGCCACGGGGCAAGAAGACGCCGAGCTGGCGCCCTTGCGAATCGGTGGCGTCAAAGCGACTTTTCTGGCGGACATCCCAGTCCAGCTCCACGGTGGCGGCGCGTTTGAGCAGCACTGGGGCCAGGCCAGCGCCTTGCGGCATGAGTTTGGAGATTTGGAGCATCAAAATAGAAAATAACGTTGCGACATGGGCAAGCTTACCGCCGGCTCACAGGTCAGCAACTGGCCGTCGGCGCGCACGCTGTAGGTCTGGGCGTCGATCTCCATGGTGGGCAGGTAGCTGTTGTGCACCATGTGTTGCTTGCGCACCCCGCGGATGTTGCGCACCGCGCTCACATTTTTGGCCAAGCCGTAGCGCTGCTGGATGCCCGCGTTTTGCCCCGCTTGGGACACAAAGGTAATGGAGCCTTTGGCCAGTGCGCCGCCATAGGCGCCAAACATGGGGCGGTAGTGCACCGGCTGCGGTGTGGGGATGCTGGCATTGGGGTCGCCCATGGCGGCCATGGCGATGAAGCCGCCTTTCAAAATCAGCGCCGGTTTCACACCAAAGAACGCCGGTTTCCACACCACCAGATCGGCCCACTTGCCGACCTCAATGCTGCCCACCTCGTGGCTGATGCCGTGGGCAATGGCCGGGTTGATGGTGTATTTGGCAATGTAGCGTTTGGCGCGGAAGTTGTCGTTGCGCGCAGTGTCTTCGGGTAGCGGTCCGCGCTGCGCCTTCATCTTGTGCGCCGTCTGCCAGGTGCGGATGATGACCTCGCCGACGCGGCCCATGGCCTGGCTGTCGCTGCTCATCATGCTGATGGCGCCCAGGTCGTGCAGGATGTCTTCGGCAGCAATGGTCTCCTTGCGGATGCGGCTTTCGGCAAAGGCCAGGTCTTCGGCGATGCTCGCGTCCAGGTGGTGGCAGACCATCAACATGTCCACATGCTCGTCCAGCGTGTTCACGGTGTAGGGCATGGTCGGGTTGGTGGAGCTGGGCAGGAAATTTTCCTGGCCCACCACACGCAAGATGTCGGGTGCGTGTCCTCCCCCCGCGCCTTCGGTGTGGAAGGCGCACAAGGACCGGCCCTTGGTGGCGGCGATGGTGTTCTCGACAAAGCCGGACTCATTCAAGGTGTCGGAGTGGATGGCGACCTGCACATCCAGCTCCTCGGCCACGTCCAAACAGTTGCTGATGGCCGCGGGTGTGGTGCCCCAGTCCTCGTGCAGTTTCAGGCCGATGACACCGGCGTTGACCTGCTCGTGCAGTGCGGCGGGCAGCGATGCGTTGCCCTTGCCCAGAAAGCCCAGGTTCATGGGAAAGGCGTCGGCCGCCTGCAACATGCGTTCGATGTTCCATGGCCCCGGTGTGCAGGTGGTGGCAAAGGTGCCGGTGGCCGGGCCCGTGCCGCCGCCCAGCATGGTGGTGACACCACTGGCCAGGGCTTCTTCAATCTGCTGCGGGCAGATGAAGTGGATGTGGCAGTCGATGCCACCGGCGGTGACGATGTTGCCCTCGCAGCTGATGACCTCGGTGCCGGGCCCGATGATGATGTCCACGCCCGGCTGCACATCGGGGTTGCCCGCCTTGCCAATGGCGACGATGCGCCCGCCCTTCAAACCAATGTCGGCCTTGACGATGCCCCAGTGGTCCAGGATCAGCGCGTTGGTCATTACGCAGTCGACCGCGCCCTCAGCTCGTGTGCGCTGGCTTTGCGCCATGCCGTCGCGGATGGTCTTGCCGCCGCCGAACTTCACTTCTTCGCCGTAGGCGCCGGCCGCTAGCGTGTAGTCTTTTTCAACCTCAATCAAGAGGCCGGTATCGGCCAGGCGCACGCGGTCCCCGACTGTGGGGCCAAAGATTTCCGCGTAGGCGCGGCGTCCAATCGTTGCCATTACAAAGGTCCCTGGGTTAAGCCGCGAAAGCCATAGACGATGCGCTCGCCGCTTAAGTCCACCAGCTCCACCGTGCGTTGCTGCCCCGGCTCAAAGCGCACCGCCGAGCCGGAAGGAATGTTCAGCCGCATACCCTGGGCCGCGGTGCGGTCAAAGCCGAGCGCACCGTTGGTTTCGGCAAAGTGGTAGTGCGAGCCTACCTGGATGGGGCGGTCGGCGGTGTTTTGCACCGCCAGCGTCAGGGTGCGGCGGCCGGTGTTGAGCAGGTGTTCGCCGTCGTCCAGAATCAGTTCACCGGGAATCATGGGTGGGTGTCCTTCAGACCAGTTGGGCCAGCAGGCCGACACCCAGTGCCGCGACACCGGCGCCTGCCACGCGCGGGACCCAGACGTTGGCACTGCGCAGCGCCCAGCCCAGCGCCAGGCCGGTGGCGTGCAGCAGCACCGTTGCCGCGACCATGCCGGTCAGGGTTCGCGTGGCGTTGGCACTGCCGGCCAATTCGTACCCGTGGGCCAGGCCGTGGAACACGGCAAACACGCCCACCAACAGCGCTGCGACCAGACCGGGCACCCGCAGGCGGCTCACCACCAGCAGGCCGGTGACCAAGAGCGACGCCGCAACCATGGGCTCCACGGCGGCCACGGCCACACCTTGCAGTCCGGCCACGGCTCCCAGCAGCAGCATGCTGGCAAAACCCAGCGGCCCCCACAGCAACTCGGGGCCGGCGCGGCGCGCAGCCAGGGCGCTCCACAGGCCCACCGCCACCATGGCCGCCAGGTGGTCCAGACCGCGCAGGGGATGCCCAAAGCCCGCCATGAAGCCTTGGTGCACGTGGAAATCAGTGCCAATATGGGCACTGGCCACCGTGGATATTGTGCAAGTAGCTATAAAAACAAGAGCAATAGTGAGTCGCGAATAGATTGTTTTTTGCATGGCGAAGGTCTCCTGAAGGTGGGGGGATCGGGCAGGGCGGCGGGCTAGACGATGGGCTGGTGCACGGTGACCAGCTTGGTGCCGTCGGGGAAGGTGGCCTCCACCTGGATGTCAGGAATCATCTCGGCAATGCCGTCCATGACATCGGCGCGGGTCAGCACGGCGCGGCCTTCGCTCATGAGCTGGGCCACGGTTTTGCCGTCGCGGGCGCCTTCCATCACGGCGGCGCTGATCAGGGCGATGGCTTCCGGGTAGTTGAGCTTGACGCCCCGGGCCAGCCGGCGTTCTGCCAAAAGCGCAGCGGTGAAGATGAGCAGCTTGTCTTTTTCCCGGGGGGTGAGTTCCATAGTGCGTGGAACCAAGCAAGCCCCGTGCCTTGTATGGGGCCGTACGCCATAGGCCGTAGGGCCGGCCTGCGCCGGTGGGGTGCATGGCATGGAATCTGCGTTCTGCGGGGTGTGCACACCGACCTGTCTTCACTGCCGTCCAGCGATTCGCCGCCCCAGCGGGTGGTGAAAATCCGCCGTGACTACAACAACTGGGTGGCCAGCGAGACCATGGAAGACTACGCCCTGCGCTTCACGCCGCAGCGTTTTCGCAAGTGGTCCGAGGCCCGGGTGGCCAACACCGCGTTTGGCGCGGCCTCGTTTTTGATTCTGGAAGCGGTGGGCGCCACGCTGCTGGTGCAGTACGGTTTTGTGAATGCGTTCTGGGCCATTTTGGCCACCGGCCTGGTGATTTTTCTGGCCGGCCTGCCCATCAGCGTGTACGCCGCCCGCTACGGGGTGGACATGGACCTGCTCACCCGGGGTGCCGGGTTTGGCTATATCGGCTCCACCATCACCTCGCTCATCTACGCCAGCTTCACCTTCATCTTCTTCGCGCTGGAGGCTGCCGTCATGGCCTATGCGCTGGAGCTGGCGCTGAACATCCCGCCCACCTGGGGCTACCTGATTTGCGCGCTGGTGGTGATTCCGCTGGTCACCCACGGCGTCTCCACCATCAGCCGCTTGCAGTTGTGGACGCAGCCGCTGTGGCTGGTGATGCTGGTGGTGCCCTTTGGCTTTGTCCTGGCGCGCGACCCCACGGCGTTTGCCGGCATTGCGCACTACGCTGGTGAATTGGGTGTGGCGGGTCAGTTTGATGTGCACCTGTTTGGTGCTGCGTTGACGGTGGGCATTGCCCTCATCACCCAAATGGGGGAGCAGGCCGACTACCTGCGCTTTATGCCGGTACAAACTGCAAGCAACCGGGGGCGCTGGTGGTTGGGCGTGTTGGTGGGTGGACCGGGTTGGGTGCTGCTGGGCGTGGTCAAAATGCTGGGCGGCGCGTTTTTGGCTTACTTGGCCATCACGCACAGTGTGCCGACCGACCGTGCGGTGGACCCCAACCAGATGTACCTGGCGGCCTACGAATATGTATTCCCCACGCTGGGCTGGGCGGTGGCGGCCACGGCGGTGTTTGTGGTGGTGTCGCAGCTCAAGATCAATGTGACCAACGCCTACGCCGGGTCGCTGGCCTGGAGCAACTTTTTCTCGCGCCTGACGCACAGCCACCCGGGGCGCGTGGTGTGGGTGGTGTTCAACAGCCTCATCGCCTTCATGCTGATGGAGATGAATGTGTTCCAGGCGCTGGGCGATGTGCTGGGGCTGTATTCCAACATCGCCATTGCCTGGATCATGGCGGTGGTGGCCGACCTGGTGGTCAACAAGCCACTGGGCCTGTCGCCCAAAGGCATCGAGTTCAAGCGGGCGCATTTGTATGACATCAACCCGGTGGGTGTGGGGGCCATGGCGCTGGCGTCCCTTTTGTCGGTTGCCGCCTACCTGGGTTTTTTTGGTGCCACGGCACAGGCGTTTTCGGCGGTGGTGGCAATGATTACGGCCCTGGTCACGGCCCCGGCCATTGCCTGGGCCACCCGTGGGCGTTACTACATTGCTCGAAAACCCGTGGCCTTGAGCACGCGCAAATGTGTGATTTGCGAGCGCGAATACGAGGGCCCGGACATGGCCCACTGCCCGGCCTACCAGGGGCCGATTTGTTCACTGTGCTGCACGCTGGACGCGCGCTGTGGCGATGCCTGCAAACCGCAGGCCTCGCTGTCGGCCCAATGGTCGGCCGCCTTGCGCTGGCTGTTGCCGCGCAAGGTGTGGCCGTTTTTGGACACCGGGGTAGGGCACTTTCTGTTGCTCATGCTCATCATCGTGCCGTTTTTGGGCACTGTCTTTGGCATGTTTTACCGCCAGGAGTTGGCCGCCTTTGCCGAGATGGCTGAGAGCCGGGAGGCACTGCAATTGGCCCTGCAGTCGGGTTTTTCCAAAGCCTTTGCGGCGCTCATGCTGATGTCGGGCATCGTGGCGTGGTGGCTGGTGCTGGCGCACAAGAGCCGTCAGGTGGCGCAGGAAGAGTCCAACCGCCAAACCCATTTGCTGATGGAAGAAATCGAGTCGCACCGCCAGACCGACCAGGCCCTGCAGGAAGCCAAAAGCCTGGCCGAGCGCGCCAAGCAAGCGGCGGAAGCCGCCAACCAGGCCAAAAGCCGCTACATCAGCGCCATCAGCCATGAGTTGCGCACACCGCTCAACAGCATCCTGGGCTATGCCCAACTGATGGGGGAAGACGCTTCCATTCCGGCGCACCGCAAGCAGGCGGTGAGTGTGATCAAGCGTGGGGGCGAGCATTTGCTCTCGCTGATTGAGGGCACGCTGGACATGGCGCAGATCGAGAGCGGAAAACTCACGCTCAACGTCAAGCCCATGCAGTTTGCCAGTGGCATGCAGGAGATGGCCAGCATGTTTGAACTGCAGGCCGCCGACAAAGGTTTGTCCTTCCGCTTTGACGTGCAGGGCAGTGTGCCGCCGTGGGTGCGGGCGGATGAAAAGCGGGTGCGCCAGATTTGCTTCAACCTGCTGGGCAATGCCATCAAGTTCACCCAGACAGGCGGTGTGCGCCTGGTGCTGCGCTACGCCCGCGAGATGGCGCACCTGGAAATTCACGACACCGGGCCGGGCATGTCGGCGCCGGAGCTGGAGCGCATTTTTGAGCCGTTTACCCGGGGTGCCAGTGCCGCCACCGGTCCGACCGCAGCCGGTGGCTCGGGCCTGGGCCTGACCATTGCCAAAATGCTCACCGATTTGATGGGCGGCGAGTTGTCGGCCAGCAGTACGGTGGGGTTGGGCTCGGTGTTCCAGGTACGGCTGTTTTTGCCGGAGTTGCATGTGCCCGCGACGCCCGGCAGCCATCCGGGTCTGCATGAACCGCAATGGCGCAAGCCCCGCACGGGCTACGCCGGAGTGCGGCGCAAGATTTTGGTGGTGGACAACGAAGAGGCCGACCGCGAGCTGCTGGTCAACCTGCTGCAGCCGCTGGGGTTTGAGGTGCGCATCGCAGCCAGTGGGCACGACGGCTTGGACCTGATGGCCGCCGGCCTGCAGCCCGATGTGGTGCTGCTGGACCTGGCCATGCCCGGCATTGACGGCTGGGAGACGCTGCGCCGCCTGCGCGCCCTGGGCGGGGTACAGCCGCAAGTGGCCATTGTCTCGGCCAATGCCTTTGACCGGGTGCTGGACAATGGGCTGGGCATTGCCCCCGAAGATTTTGTCCTGAAACCCGTGCGCCACAGCGAACTGCTGGACTGGCTGGAACGCCGGCTGGAACTGGTGTGGCTGGATGCACCGGTGGTGCCGCCCGGCACCGAGGCCACCACAGCCGGTGGGACGGTACAAGCCCCGCCGCATGCCGAGCTGCGGGCCTTGATGGAGCTGGTGAAGCTGGGTTTTTTCAGGGGCGTGATGAACAAGCTCGACGCCCTGGGCATAGCCTACCCGGAGAGCGCAGACTTTGTCATGGCGCAGGCCGCGTTGGCGCGGCAATACCAGTTTGAAACCATGTTGTCCGCCTTGCAGAAAGCCCTGGATGAACCCCAAATTCATTGATGTGGACAGCACGCTGGACCGCGCCAACAGCGATGTCGTGCTCATCGTGGACGATGTGCCCGACAATCTCTCGGTGCTGCACGACGCGCTGGACGAGTCCGGCTACACCGTGCTGGTTGCCACCTCGGGCCAGGCGGCGTTGCAGCGCGCAGCGAAGGCGCTGCCGGACGTGATCTTGCTGGATGCCATGATGCCGGGGTTGGATGGTTTTGAAGTGGCGCGCCGCCTCAAGGCCAGCCCGCAGACGGCGCACATCCCCATCATCTTCATGACCGGCCTGACGGAGACCGAGTATCTGGTGGCGGCACTGGAGTCCGGTGGCGTGGACTACGTCACCAAGCCTATCAAACCCAAAGAAGTGCTGGCCCGCATCGGCGTGCACCTGCAGGGCGCTCGCGAGAAACGCCAGGCCCGCAGCGCACTGGATGCCTTTGGCTACGCCAGCATCACCGTGCGCCTGAGCGATGGCAAGCTCATGTGGCAAACCCCGTTGGCGCGGGAACTGCTGGTGCGCTACTACGGTACCGAGGCGCCGCACACGCCTGAGCCGGTGTTGACCTGGCTGCGCCGCCATGCGGCCCACAGCGCTGTGTTGACCGAGCCGCCGCGCCTGAGCATCGAACTGGGTCCCAAACGCCTCACCTTTCGCCTGCACCAGCAAATTGGCGATTCCGAAGCCAGTACGGGGGAGGGCGACGACTGGCTCATCATCATGCAGGAGGTCTCGGACGAGTCCGTCATCGAGGCCATGGCCCTGAGCTTCAAACTCACCCCGCGCGAAGCCGAGGTGCTGTACTGGGTGGTCAAGGGCAAGATCAACCGCGACATTGGCGATATTTTGGGCTCCAGCCCCATGACCGTGAAGAAGCATCTGGAGCATGTGTTTGCCAAAATGGGCGTAGAGACCCGCACTGCCGCTGCCGGCATGGCCATGGGGCGCATACGTCAGCTGCACCCGCAGTTTGAGGGATAGTTGCAAGCACCCCCAGGGGGCAAGAGTGGGGCGTCGTCTTGAGACGTCCCTCCTACGCCACTCGGCGTATTTCGCATTCTCCTGGCCTTCCCTAAAGTCAAACCATCGTCATGCAAAGCCCGCCCAAGCAGGCAGACCCCGCAGAGCGATTCAGGTTTTCTTTAACTCAGGAAGGTCCCTCATGCAACGTACCAACTCCCGCCGCTTCACTCTCAAGGCGCTCACCGCTGCCGTCGCCCTCACCACCCTGCATGCCCTGCCGGCGCACGCGGCGGATACCATCAAGGTCGGCATTTTGCACAGCCTCTCGGGCACCATGGCCATCTCGGAAACCGTGTTGAAAGACACGGTCCTGATGGCCATTGACGAGATCAACGCCAAGGGTGGCGTGCTGGGAAAAAAACTCGAACCTGTGGTGGTCGACCCGGCCAGCAATTGGCCGCTGTTTGCTGAAAAGACCAAGCAGCTGCTCGGTCAGGACAAAGTGGCTGTGATCTTCGGTTGCTGGACTTCGGTATCCCGCAAGTCGGTGTTGCCGGTGGTGGAGGAAATGAACGGCTTGCTGTTTTACCCTGTGCAGTACGAGGGTGAAGAACTGTCCAAAAACGTGTTCTACACCGGTGCCGCGCCCAACCAGCAAGCCATTCCCGCGGTGGACTACCTGATGAGCAAAGAAGGCGGCGGCGCCAAGCGTTGGGTCTTGCTGGGCACAGACTACGTGTACCCCCGCACCACCAACAAGATTCTGCGCGCCTACCTGCACAGCAAGGGCGTGAAGGACACCGACATCGACGAAAAGTACACCCCGTTTGGTCATTCCGATTACCAAACCATCGTGGCGGACGTGAAGAAATTTGCTGCCGGTGGCAAGACCGCCGTGGTGTCCACCATCAACGGTGACTCCAACGTGCCGTTCTACAAGGAACTGGGCAATGCCGGTTTGAAGGCCAAGGACGTTCCCGTCGTCGCCTTCTCCGTGGGTGAAGAAGAGCTGCGCGGCGTGGACACCAAGCCATTGGTGGGCCACCTGGCGGCCTGGAACTACTTCATGAGCATCAAGAACCCGACCAACGCCGAGTTCATCAAGAAGTGGTCCGACTACGCCAAAGCCAAGAAGCTCCCCGGCTCCGAAAAGCCCTTGACCAACGACCCCATGGAAGCCACCTACATCGGTATCAACATGTGGAAGCAAGCGGTTGAAAAGGCCAAATCCACCGACACCGACAAAGTCATCGCGGCCATGGCCGGCCAGACCTTCAAGGCACCCAGCGGCATTGTGAGCAAGATGGATGAGAAAAACCACCACCTGCACAAGAGCGTTTTCATCGGTGAAGTCAAGGCCGACGGCCAGTTCAATGTGGTGTGGAAGACACCTGGCCCGGTGAAAGCCAAGCCATGGTCGCCCTACATTGAAGGCAATGCGTCCAAGCCTGATGAACCTGTCATGAAGTAAGGCGAAATCAGGGAGGAAAAGTGAGTAGGGGCCACCACCGCCGTGCCAGGGGTGGTGGCCTTTTTTAATGACGTTCACAAAGGTTGGCGCATGCCGCATCGATTGTCCAGGTTGTTGGCTATTGCTATGCTTTTGGCAGCTGGCCACGCATATTCCATAACTGCTGAGGCCGTCAAAGCCATTGCAGTGGGTGAGGGTGATTCCCGCATTGAAGCGCTGCGTTCTGCGGTCGCTGGTGCCGACGAGAAGACTGTTGCCTTTATTCAGGCCCTGTCGGACGACGCGGTGAAGGTGGTGGCGGGCAAGCCTGTGATGGTGCAAGGCGACAAGGCGGTAGACCCGGTCACGGGGTTGGAGTCGGCATTGCCCGACACGGCGGAAGAGGTGATGAACAACAACCGCATGCGGGGTGAGTTGGACAGTGCGCTGGCCGCGCTCAAGCTCCTCTCACCCGACGTGGCAGTACGGCGTGAGGCGGTCAAGACGCTGCAGGGTGAAGTCGACGAGAGCAAGCTGCCCTTGCTGGATAAAGCCTTTGCCCAGGAGACCGTGCCCGACATCAAGGACCGGCTGGGCTTGCTGCGCGCCGCGGCGCTTTTGAGCAGCACCGACAGCACCAAACGACTGGAGGCGGCCAAGCTGCTGGCCAACAGTTCGCAGGCGGCCACCAAGACATTGCTGATGGAGCGCTTGCAGGTCGAGGCCGATCTGGAGGTCAAGAGCATGCTGCAGATGAGTCTGAGCGCGGTGGAGTCCCGTCTGGCCTGGGGTGACCGGCTGGGCGCTGTTTTCAGCGGCATCAGCCTGGGTTCCATTTTGTTGCTGGTGGCGCTGGGCCTGGCGATTACCTACGGGCTGATGGGCGTGATCAACATGGCCCATGGCGAGTTGATGATGATTGGCGCCTACGCCACCTACGTGGTGCAGGGCCTGTTTCAAAAATACCTGCCCGGTGCGTTTGACTGGTATTTGCTGGCTTCGGTGCCCGTGGCATTCATGGCCTCCGCCCTGGTGGGCGCGGCGCTGGAGCGCGGCGTGATCCGTTTTTTGTATGGTCGCCCACTGGAGACCTTGTTGGCGACCTGGGGTATCAGCCTGATGCTGATGCAGCTGGTGCGCACGCTGTTTGGCGCGCAAAACGTCGGTGTCGAAAACCCGAGTTGGATGAGTGGTGGCGTGCAGTTGATGGGCAACCTCTCTTTGCCCTACAACCGGCTTGTGATTGTCGGCTTTGCCATTGCTGTGCTGGTGGGCGTGTGGTTTTTGATTGAGAAAACCCGGCTCGGCCTGTTCGTGCGTGGCGTCACGCAAAACCGCCCGATTGCTGCCTGTATGGGCGTGAACACCGCCCGCATCGACACCTACGCCTTTGCGCTGGGCTCGGGTATTGCAGGCTTGGCAGGCTGCGCGCTCAGCCAGGTGGGCAATGTGGGGCCGGATTTAGGCCAGGGCTACATCGTCGATTCGTTCATGGTGGTGGTGCTGGGGGGGGTGGGCCAACTGGCCGGCACCGTGTACGCCGCCTTGGGACTGGGCGTGCTGAACAAGTTTCTGGAGGGCTGGACCGGTGCGGTGCTGGCCAAGATTGCCGTGCTGGTGTTCATCATCATCTTTATCCAAAAACGACCCCAGGGCATCTTTGCCATGAAGGGCCGGAGCGCAGAAGCATGAGCCCATTCACCATTCCCCCCAAAGGTCCGCTGCTCACACGCGGTGGCTGGAGCGCCTGGCTGGCCGCGGTCGTCGTGTTGTGCGCGTTGGTACCGGTGTTGAACCTGGTAGTGCCTTCGGGCAGCATGTTCCACATGAGCGACTTTGCGGTGGCGCTGGTGGCCAAGATCATGTGCTACGCCATCTGTGCGCTGGCCATGGACTTGATCTGGGGCTACACCGGCATTTTGAGCCTGGGCCACGGCCTGTTTTTTGCGTTGGGCGGTTACGCCATGGGCATGTACCTGATGCGCCAGATCGGTTTGGACGGCAACTACAAAAGCAACCTGCCCGACTTCATGGTGTTTCTGGACTGGAAGACCTTGCCCTGGCATTGGACGCTTTCAGGCAGCTTTCTCGCTACCTTGTTTTTAGTGGTCGCGGTGCCTGGCTTGGTGGCGTTTGTGTTTGGCTACTTTGCCTTTCGCTCGCGCATCAAGGGGGTGTACTTTTCCATCATCACCCAGGCCATGACCTTTGCCGCCATGCTGCTGTTCTTCCGCAATGAAACCGGTTTTGGCGGCAACAACGGCTTTACCGATTTCAAGCGCATCCTGAACATTCCGATTGCCACGCCCAGCATGCGTATGGTGCTGTTTGTGCTGACGGCCTTCACCTTGTTGGTCTTCCTGCTGGCGGCGCGTTGGCTGGTGGGCAGCAAGTTTGGCCGCGTGCTGCAAGCCGTGCGCGATGCCGAAACCCGCGTCATGTTCTCGGGCTACAACCCAATTGGTTTCAAGCTCACGATCTGGACTATCTCGGCCATGATGTGTGGCGTGGCCGGGGCTTTGTATGTGCCGCAGGTCGGCATCATCAACCCCAGCGAGATGAGTCCGGCCAACTCCATTGAAATCGCCATCTGGGCGGCAGTGGGTGGGCGCGCCACCTTGATCGGACCCATTGTGGGCGCTTTCATTGTGAACGGCGTCAAGAGCTGGTTGACGGTGACATACCCCGAATTTTGGTTGTATTTTTTGGGGGCGTTGTTCATTGGGGTGACGCTGTTCTTGCCCGACGGCGTGGTCGGCCTGGTCAAGAAACTGAAAGCGAAGGGGGGGCGAAATGACGCCTGAACTGATGGAAGAGGGCGCCCGCCGTGTTGAGGCTAACTTGGAAGCTCTGGCAGCAAGGACCGCGCAAACCGAATCCGGTGGGCGGGCAGCCAGCTTTGGGCGGGTGGTGAAAGACCGAGAGGTCGATGTGACCCATGGCCGCATTCTGTACCTGGAAGACGTGAATGTGAGCTTTGACGGCTTCAAGGCCATCAACAACCTGTCGCTGGACATTGCGCCGGGCGAGTTGCGCTGCATCATCGGCCCCAACGGGGCCGGCAAGACCACCATGATGGACATCATTACCGGCAAGACACGACCCGATTCGGGCACCGTGTTTTTTGGCAGCACCATTGATTTATTGCGCTACACCGAGCCCGAGATTGCGCAGCTGGGCATTGGCCGCAAGTTCCAAAAGCCCACGGTGTTTGAGCAGCTCACCGTGTTTGAGAACCTGGAGCTGGCGCTGAAAACCAACAAGGGCGTGAAAGCCTCGGTGTTCTTCAGGCTGGACTCGGCGCAGGGAGCCCGGCTGGCCGAGGTGTTGCACACCATTCACCTGGCCGATGTTGCATTCAGCCCGGCGGGCGTATTGAGTCATGGGCAAAAACAGTGGCTGGAAATTGGCATGTTGTTGATGCAGGACCCCAAGCTGCTGCTGCTCGACGAACCGGTGGCGGGCATGACCGACCATGAGACCGAGCGCACGGCCGAGCTGTTCCTTAGCCTCAAGGGCAAACATTCCTTGATGGTGGTGGAGCACGACATGAGTTTCATCAACACCATTTCCGACATCGTGACGGTGCTGTGCGACGGCTCGGTGCTGGCGCAAGGCACCTTGGCGCAGGTGCAGGCCGACGAGCGGGTGATTGAAGTCTATTTGGGACGCTAAGGCGGGAATGCGCATGTTGCAAATCAAGAATATCAACCAGTACTACGGCGGCTCCCACATCCTGCGGGATGTCAGTTTGCGAGCCACCTTGGGCAAAGTCACGGTGGTGCTGGGGCGCAATGGCGTGGGCAAGACCACGCTGCTGAAAAGCCTGATGGGGCTGGTGCCCATCAAGACCGGCGCTATCGAGCTGGACGGCAAGCCCATCCACAATGCCACGCCCTACGAGCGGGCACGCGCAGGCATCGGTTTTGTGCCGCAGGGGCGCGAGATATTTGGCCGGCTGACGGTGGAAGAAAACCTACGCATGGGTCTGGCGTACAAGTCGGCCAGCACACCCATACCTTCGGAATTGTTTGAATTGTTTCCGGTCTTGAAGCAGATGTTGCACCGCCGCGGTGGCGACCTGTCCGGTGGTCAGCAGCAGCAGTTGGCCATTGCCCGTGCCTTGGCGGCCAAGCCCAAACTATTGATTCTGGATGAACCTACCGAAGGCATCCAGCCTAGCATCATCAAGGACATCGGGCGCGTGATCCGCATGTTGGCCGACCGGGGTGACATGGCGATTGTGCTGGTGGAGCAGTACTACGACTTTGCGCAGGAGCTGGCCGACGACTACGTGGTGATGGAGCGCGGCGCCGTGCTGGCCCATGGGCAGGGTAAGAACATGGAAGTGGATGGGGTACGTCAATTGGTGGCCATCTGAATCGCTCGCTTGTTGCAATTTCCGGCGTGGTTAGGATCAGGGGATGAGCTGGAACGCATCTCTTTCGTTGGACTACACCCTGGAAGCCAACCGCAGCGTGGTGCGCCATCTGCATACCGGGCCGCTGCGCGTGCTGCAAAGCCTGTACCCGGAGGGGGATGCCGTGTGCCACAACGTGCTGGTGCACCCGCCCGGTGGCCTGGTGGGGGGCGATACGCTTGAGATGAGTGTCACCGTGGGCAGTGGCGCGCATGGGCTGGTCACCACGCCCGGCGCGACCCGGTTCTATCGTTCCGAAGGGGCGCCTGCCGTGCAACACGCACAACTGCGTCTGGAAGCTGGGGCACGCATGGAGTGGCTGCCGCTGGAGGCGATTTTGTACAACGGCTGTGTGGCCGAAAACCGCCTGTTTCTTGACCTGGCCCCGGAGGCTGAGTTGATGGGTTGGGACCTGACAGCGCTGGGCCTGCCGCATGCAGGTCAACCGTATAAGCGCGGCGCCTTTTGCCAGCACATCGAGATGCCCGGCGTCTGGCTGGAGCGTGGCGCCATGGATGCGACGGACACCCTGTTGTTG
Organism: Rhodoferax sp.; assembly: GCA_049301075.1. Classification (GTDB taxonomy): domain Bacteria; phylum Pseudomonadota; class Gammaproteobacteria; order Burkholderiales; family Burkholderiaceae_C; genus Allorhodoferax. The sequence continues at coordinate 502 of JBAQKO010000407.1, read as the reverse complement.
TCCAGTCCAGCCGGGTTGGCGGGACATACGTGCGTTGCGTCGCTATTTTTTGCCACCGGCAGCCCGATAGCCCGGCTGCGCCGCGAGCTGGCTCTGGACTGTGCCCGGCAGCTGGTGCAAGCGCACGCGCTGCGGGCCTGGGCCGGGGTGACCAGTCCGAACCCGCAGGTGACGGTGTTGCGAGTGGTGGCGCCCCAAGTGGAACCCGCGATGGACTTGCTCAAACAAGTGTGGGCGGCATGGCGCGGGGCCTTGTGGAATATGCCCGCTACGCTGCCTCGCATCTGGGCCATGTAAGCCCGCGCGGGGCTACGCCATTTGTCCGATTGGCGCACTGCGGGCTCAGGCTTTGTGCCGTGCTCCGTGTTATGCGGGTGGCAAGCGCTTGGGCCAGGGGAGTTGCCGGAATTCTCGTCGCAGTGTACCCAAGTGCGCGCTGTGGGGCGGGGGGGCGTAGCGCCAGGCTTCCAGGCGCAGCAGCCAGTCGCACAGCGTGGCCGCC
>JBAQKO010000406.1:0-21147 GCA_049301075.1 Rhodoferax sp. | reverse complement strand
GTTCTATGCCTTGAGCCAGTCGGACAAGGTGGCGCAGCAGCTGGGCGCCACGGGTCAGTCCCTGATGCAGTCGCAGCGACTGGCCAAATCGGTGTCACAGGCCGTGGTGGGTAGCGCGCAGGCCTTCCCGGACGTGTCCGAAAGCGCCGGCGTTCTGGTCAAGACGGTGCGCGGACTGCAGTCCGGTGACGATGAATTGCGTCTGAAATCGCTGGATGACAGCTACCGTCCCGAGTTGGACAAGGTCATGCCCCTGGTGGACCGCGCCGAGAAGAGTGCCAAGGCCGTCATGGGGCAGCAAAAAGTGTTGACCCAGATTGGTTCGGCGTTGCGACTGATCAACCGCCAGTCATCGGACTTGCTGGAAATTGCAGAAAACATCCTGGCGCTGAAGCTGCAGCAGAACGCGCCTTCGGTCGAGATTTCGTCCGTGGGGCAACTGGTGATGCTGACCCAGCGTATTGGCAAGTCGTCCAACGAGTTCCTGACCGCGGAGGGCGTGAGTCCCGAAGCCGTGTTCTTGCTGGGCAAGGACTTGAACACCTTCAAGGAATTGGCCGAAGGTCTCCTGTCGGGCAGTGCCGAACTGCGTCTGTCCGCCACCAAGGACCCCGGCACGCGCGAGCAGCTGGAAGCCCTCATCAAGATGTACGAGGAAACACGCGTTCAGGCCAGTGCCATTCTCGGCAACTTGCAGGGCCTCGTTTCTGCACGTGAAGCGCAGGACTCCATCATTGCGGACAGCGAGCCGCTGCGTCGCGATCTGGAGGCGCTGCAAAGCAAGCTGTCGGAGCAGACCGGTATCGGTTCCGGTGCCTTGGCAACCCTGGCCGCCGCCGCGCTGTTTGCGCTGGTTTGCGCCGGTGGACTGTCCTACGTCCAGCTGCAGGACAGCCGCAAACGCCAGGTGGTGGCCGAAGACCAGCGGCTGGAAGCGGAGCGCCAGGAGCACGAAGCCAAGCGCGTCAATGACGCCAACCAGGCGGCCATTTTGCGTTTGATGAACGAACTGCAGACCGTTGCGGAAGGCGATCTGACCCAGGAAGCCACGGTGACCGAGGACATTACCGGAGCGATTGCCGACTCCGTGAACTACACGGTGGAAGAGTTGCGCTCGCTGGTGTCGAACGTGCAGAACACGGCGTCCCGCGTGGCGCAGACGACGGCGGATGTGGACGCCACATCTACCGAACTGCTGGCCGCGTCCAACGAGCAGCTGCATGAAATTCGCGAAACGGGTAAGTCCGTTGTGGATATGGCCGGGCGCATTAACGAGGTGTCCGCGCAAGCGCAGGAATCGGCGACGGTAGCGCGCCAGTCCCTGTTGGCTGCGGAGTCCGGCCTGAAGGCTGTGCAGGACGCGATCGGCGGTATGAACTCCATCCGCGACCAGATTCAGGATACCTCCAAGCGCATCAAGCGCCTGGGTGAATCCTCACAGGAAATTGGTGAAATTACCGAACTGATTTCGGACATTACCGAACAGACCAACGTGCTGGCGCTCAACGCCGCTATCCAGGCGGCGTCCGCCGGTGAAGCCGGTCGCGGCTTCTCGGTGGTGGCGGAAGAAGTGCAACGTCTGGCGGAACGCTCCGCAGACGCCACGCGCCAGATTTCGGCGCTGGTGAAGGCCATTCAGACCGACACGCAGGATGCAATCGGCGCTATGGAACGCTCCACGCAGGGTGTGGTGGAAGGAGCCCGGCTGTCCGATAACGCGGGTACCGCGCTGACCGAGATTGATAGCGTGTCCCGCCGGGTTGCCGGACTGATTGAGCAGATTTCTAGCTCCGCTTCCCGCGAGGCCGGTCTGGCGAACGAAGTGGCGGAAAACATCCAGCACATTTTTGCCGTGACCGAGCAAACGGGAGAAGGTACGCGGGTGACGGCAACGCAGGTTCGGGAGCTGTCCCGCATGGCGGAAGAGCTGCGGCAATCGGTTTCGCGATTCAAGATTGCTTGAGAGCCATTTCGTCACCCCTTCGGAAACGCGATCAATAGTGATCCCCAGGAGAGCCTGAACCCATGTCATCGAATTCTGCCCTGCCTGGCGACAACGAACTAGCGACCAGCGATCTGGGTCCATTGGCGTGGGTTCTGGACGAGCTGCGCAAATCGCTGGATGGCGCAACCAAGGCGTTGCGCCGTTTTGTGCGCGACGCGGAGTTGGCCCGCGGCTCCGATCTGACGGAGCTCGATGCCAGCCACCTGCGCATCGCTCGCCAGCAGTTGCACCAGGCCGTTGGTGCGTTGGAGATGGTGGGGTTGGGCGCGCCGGCCAAGGTGCTGCGCGCCATGGAGGCGCTGGCACAGAAATTCGTGCAACGTCCGGAATTGTGCAGCGATGATGCCGCGAACAAGGTGGAGCGCGCCAGTTTTGCCTTGACGGAGTACCTTGAAGGGGTGCTCAAAGGCAAGACCGCGTCGTCGGTCGCGTTGTTCCCCCAGTACCGTGCCGTCATGGATCTGGCTGGCGGTGACCGGGCGCACCCGGCCGACCTGTGGCCCGTGGAGTTGCGCTGGCTGGATGTGGGATTCCAGTCCAAGGTCACCGCGCTGGCCTATGCGCCGGCGGTGAGAGCCCAGATGGACCAGACGGTCCTGAAAATCATGCGCACCGGCGACGCCAAGGCCGCCAAGGCTCTGGTGGGTTTGTGTGCCGCTCTGGCGGCAGGGCAGTCGTCCCTGGACGCGCGTACGTTCTGGACGGTTTGCGCCGCTTATTTCGAGGCCGTCGCTTTGGGGCTCTGCCCGAATGACGTCTACACCAAGCGGGCGTCCTCGCGCATCTTGCAGCAGTACACGTCCCTGGAACGGGGTGACTCCAGCATTTCTGAACGGCTGGCCCATGAGCTGCTTTTCTTTTGCTCGCTGGCTGTGCCAACCGCCGCCCAATCGGCGCCGGTTTTGTCGGCGGTGCGCAAGGCCTACGGCCTCACCAACACCAAGCCGGTGGATTATGAAACCGAGCAGTTTGGGCGTTTTGACCCGGCTTTGATGGTGTTGGCGCGCAAGCGCATTGCGGCGGCTGCGGAGACATGGTCGGCGCTGGCGGGCGGCGACACCAATCGGCTCAAGGTGGTGGCAGAGCAGTTCGCCACGGTCGCCGACTCGGTGCTCAAGCTGCACCCGGAAAGCGGGGAATTGGCCCGGTCGCTGACGCACGCCATCGACGCCACGGTACGCTCCGGGGCCGCGCCCGTTCCGGCGATCGCCATGGAAGTTGCTACTGCGGTGCTCTATCTGGAGGCCGCGTACGAAGATCTGGACCCGACCGAATCCAAGATGGCCGACCGCAGCGCACGGCTGGCGCAACGGTTGGAGCACGTCATTGCCGGTGGCCAGCCGGAGCCCATGGAAGCCTGGATGGAGGACCTGTACCGCCGGGTCAGCGATCGCCAGACCATGGGCAGCGTGGTGGACGAGTTGCGTGCCACGCTGGCAGAGGTCGAGAAATCGCTAGACCAGTTTTTCCGTAGTCCGCAGGACAAGGCGCCGTTGCGGGAAGTCCCCAGCCAACTGGCACAAATGCGCGGGGTGTTCTCGGTTCTGGGGCTGGACCAGCCCTCGCTGGCGGCCTTGCGCATGCGGGCCAGTGTCGAGCAGTTCCTGGTTGACGATATCGACGAGGCTTCGGCGCGTACCGGCATTTTCGAAAAGCTGGGCAACAGCCTGGGCGCCATGGGTTTTCTCATTGACATGCTGAGCTACCAGCGCGCGCTGGCCAAGAAGCTGTTTGTGTGGGATGAGGATCTGGGTGAGTTCAAACCACTGATGGGGCGTGAGCGCGTGTCGGTGCAGGAACCCGAGCCTGTGCCGGAGGCGTCGGCGCCGCTGGCGTTTGACTTGGCGTTGCCCGAGCCGGTCGCCGTGGTGCCGCAGCCTGTTGTCAGCGCGCCTTCTGCGCCTGCTACTCCTGCCGCCCCCGTTGCTGCGCCGGTGCTGGCTCCGGCAAGCGCCGCCGTGGCGCCGCCCGAAGAGGCGTCGGACGAGGACGACGACGAAATCCTGGACATCTTCCTGGAAGAGGCACGCGAGGTGGTGCACAACGGGCTGCTGGCCATCGATGCCTTGGTGGCCGATCCCAGCAATCTGGCAGACCAGACCACTTTGCGCCGGGCGTTCCACACGCTCAAGGGCAGTTCGCGCATGGTGGGCCTGACCGACTTTGGTGAGGCCGCTTGGTCGTTCGAGCAGTTGCTCAACACCTGGCTGGCAGAGCAGCGCCCCGCCAGCAATGAATTGATTGCAGCCGCCAGCAGTGCGATGCACGCGTTTGGACGCTGGGTGGAGGATATCGCTGGAAAAACGGGCGCCGAGTGGAGCGCACTGGACTTCCGCAAGTCTTCCGATGGATTGCGTCTGGACGGATTGCTGATTCCTTTGCATACCCCGCCCGAAAGCGGCGCAGCCGCCCCGGCGCCCGCCCTGGAGGCTTCGCCGGTGGAGCCCGCAGCCGTTGCGGCCCCGGTGCAGGAGCTGATGGAAATGCCCCCGGAGGCACCGCCGCAGGCCGTGGCCGCGCCGGATTTTGCAGCCACTCAGATGTTTGATGGACTGCTGCCGGAACTGGAGCCGGAACAGGCCCATCCGGATTTCGTGGCAACCGAGCTATCCGATGTGGAGTGGGAAGCGGCGCAGGCCGTACCGGCGCCCGAGGCGACCGAAGTCAAGGAGCTTGACTTCGGAGACTTTGACTTCACCGACCGGACGTCGGACGCGGTGCCTGCCCCGGCAGCGCCGGCGACCGAGCTGGATTTGACCGATGCGCTGCCAGCGTTGAATCTCACGCCCTCCGATATATCGCTGGACGACCTGGAATTTCCATCCGCAGACGCCACGGTGGAGACACCCCAGGAGCAGTCCCTGGCACCGACGCCTGCCGAGGAGCAGGTCAAGGTCATTGGGCATTTACGCCTGAGTATTCCGCTGTACAACGTGTACCTCAATGAGGCGGACGAATGGTCGCGGCGCCTGCAGGTGGAGTTGAGCGAGTGGGCCATGGAGTTGCACCGGCCCCTGCCGGACTCCGTCGTCACACTGGCGCATTCCCTGCTGGGCAGTTCGGCCACGGTTGGTTTTGTGGCGTTGTCCGAGATGGCACGCTCACTGGAGCAGGCTTTGCAGCATGTGCAGCTGCATCGGCAGGGTACGCCCGAACAGGCGCAGGTCTTTACCAGCGCTGCAGAAGACATTCGCCGTTTGCTGCACCAGTTCGCCGCAGGTTTCCTCAAAGAGGCCGATGCATCGATTCTGCAGGCGCTGCAAGCGATCATTGCAACCGAGTTCCCCGCGCCTACGATGGACTCCGTACCCGATACCCTGGACGACGGTGCATTGCTGTCCGAGAGCCAGGAACCGGCAGAGTTGCCCGTGGCGACGCCGATGGTGCCAATGGTTTCCGCCGCGCCCGTGGTGGCGGCTGCGCCGCTCACGGTGGCATCGGCTCAGGACGACGATATCGACGCCGTCGACAACCTCGACGTTGATTTGTTCCCGATTTTTGAAGAAGAGGCCACCGAACTGCTGCCGCAGATGGCCGCGGCCCTGCGCCAGTGGGTGAGCCAGCCCGATGACCTGGGTGCCCGCAACGAAGTGCTGCGCGTGCTGCACACCCTCAAGGGCAGCGCACGACTGGCCGGTGCCATGCGCCTGGGCGAAATGGCCCACCGGATGGAATCGAGCATCGAGCAGGTGGGAACGGACCAGTTGCAGGCCGTTCAGCTCGAGCCCCTGTTGACCCGGTTCGATGCACTGCAGTCGGTCTTTTCCGGTCTGGGCGCGCAAAGCGCGGTTGAGGAGTTGCCGCAGGACATCTCCGCACCGCTGGCTGAACCGGCCGCCCCCGGCGTGGCACTCCCCACTGCGCCCCGCAGCGTGGTGTTCGCTCCGCCGCGCCAGTCTGCGAACCAGTCGGTCCGCGTGCGTTCGCAGCTGCTCGACCGCTTGGTCAACCAGGCCGGCGAGGTGATGATTACGCGGGCCCGCATGGATGACCGCCTGACCCAGTTGCGCGGTTCACTGGGCGAGCTCAGCGGCAACCTGGAACGTTTGCGCCAGCAATTGCGGGACGTCGAGTTGCAGGCCGAATCGCAGGTGCAGTCGCGTCTGGCCCAGACCAAGGATTCCGCGCAAGCCTTCGACCCGCTGGAGTTCGACCGCTTTACGCGGGTGCAGGAGCTCACGCGGATGATGGCCGAGTCGGTCAATGACGTGGCCACGGTGCAGCGCAACCTGCAGCGCTCGGTGGAAGGTGCTGAAGACGATCTGATCGCGCAGGGCCGGCAGGCGCGTGAACTGCAGCGTGATCTGTTGCGCACCCGCATGGTGGAGTTCGAAAGTATTTCCGAGCGCTTGTATGGCGTGGTCCGCCAAGCGGGTAAAGACACCGGCAAGCAGGTCAAGCTGGACATTACCGGCGGCTCCATCGAAATGGACCGGGGTGTTCTGGAGCGCATGGCGCCGGCCTTCGAGCACATGCTGCGCAATGCCGTGGCCCATGGCATTGAAGACGCTTCGGTGCGCGCTGCGGCCGGCAAACCCGCGGTGGGCACGATTGCCATCCAGGTCAGCCAGGAGAGCAACGATGTCTCCGTGGCTTTCCGCGACGACGGAGGGGGCTTGCACCTGGATCGCATCCGGGCACGGGCCATTGACCAGGGGCTGATTACAGCCGATCAAATGCTCGCAGAAAGCGACGCCGCCAACCTGATTTTCATGCCCGGGTTTTCCACTGCGGACCAGGTCACGGAACTGTCCGGACGGGGCATCGGCATGGACGTGGTGCGCTCCGAAGTCAACGCCTTGGGCGGACGGATTGAGACCACCACCCACCTGGGGCAGGGGACGGCGTTCAAGCTGGTGTTGCCGTTGACCACAGCGGTGACGCAGGTGGTGATGCTGCGCATGGGAGAGTTCACCATCGGTGTGCCTTCCAGCCTGGTGGAAACGGTTTTGCGCACCCCTGCTGCGGTGCTGGAGCAGGCCTACCAGCGCGATGGCTTTGACATGGGCGGCGAGATGATCCCCTTCTTCTGGGCGGGGGCCTTGTTGCAGGTGTCGTCGCGCAGTGACGAGATGCACGACCGAACCCTGCCGGTGGCCGTGTTCCGCAGTGCGGGTCAGCGTCTGGCCATGCACGTGGATGAAGTGCTGGGTAACCGCGAAGTGGTGGTGAAGAACCTCGGGCCCCAACTGGCCCGTCTTCCGGGTCTGGCGGGCGTGTCGGTGCTGGCGTCCGGTGCGGTCGCCCTCATCTACAACCCGGTGGCGCTGGCTGCCGTCTATGGCGAGCAAGCCCGCCAGTTGCGCATCTCGGCGCAGGCTGCGCCGGACACGGCGGTCGTCCAGCCGGTGAACACCCTGATGGGGGAAACCCAACACGTGCCCTTGGTGCTGGTGGTCGATGACTCCATCACGGTGCGCCGGGTGACGCAGCGTCTGCTCAAGCGTGAAGGCTACCGGGTGGCCCTGGCCAACGATGGTTTGCAGGCGCTGGAGCGGCTGCAGGAAGAAAAACCTGCGGTGGTACTGTCCGACATTGAAATGCCGCGCATGGACGGGTTTGACCTGGCGCGCAACATCCGCGGCGACGCACGCTTGAAGGACCTGCCCATCATCATGATCACCTCCCGCATTGCGGCCAAGCACCGCGAGCATGCGATGGAGTTGGGGGTGGACCACTACCTCGGCAAGCCCTATTCGGAAGACGAATTGCTCGCCCTGGTGCGCAGCTATTGCGACAAGACGGTAGACGCTTAGGCGGGTTTGCGGATCACGGCGTAACGCTGCAAGGTCCGGGCACGGGCCTCGGCGTGGTCCACGAGGGGGTGGGGGTAGTCCCTCCCCAGAACCAGGCCGGCCGCCGCTAGGTCTGCCGGTTTGGCCAGCCACGGTGCGTGCATCAGTTTTGGGTTTAACGGTGCCAGCTGGGGCAGGTAGCGCCGGATGAATTTCCCTTGCGCATCGAACTTCTCACTTTGGCTGACCGGGTTGAAGATGCGGAAATAGGGTTGCGCGTCGCAGCCGCTGGAGCTGACCCATTGCCAGCCACCGTTGTTGGCGGACAGGTCGAAGTCGTTGAGCTTTTCCGCAAAATACCGCTCCCCCCAGCGCCAGTCAATGCCCAGGTGCTTGACCAGAAAACTGCCGGCCACCATGCGCAGACGGTTGTGCATGTAACCGGTCTGGTTGAGCTGGGCCATGGCGGCATCGACCAGTGGATACCCCGTGGCCCCCTGGCACCATGCGGCAAACAGCGTTTGCGCACGGGGGCCTTGCTCCCACCCAATCTGGTCGTATTCGGGTTTGAAGGCGCCAGTGGCCACGTGTGGGAAATTGGCCAGGATCTGGAAGTAAAAGTCACGCCAGATCAACTCGCCCAGCCACGTTGCGGCGCCCGTGCTGCCCTGCAGAGACCGCTGCAGGGCCAGGGTCACCAACTGGCGGATGGACACGGTTCCGAAACGCAGGTGCCCCCCCAGGTAGCTGGGCCCCTTCACGGCGGGGAAGTTCCGCGTTGCATCGTAGTGGTCCATGCGCGACCAGAAATCGTCCAGCAAGGCGTGGGCACCGGTGGTGCCGGCACGGATACCTATCGCGCTCAGGTTGGTTGGCGCAAAGCCCAGCGTAGCCAGCGTTGGCACCGGTAGGGCATACGCCGGCGGGCGCTCGGCCAGGGTGGGAGCATGGGGCTCGACGCCATGGGTCACGGGCGGTGCGTCATCCATGCGTGCCAGCCAGGCCCGCTTGTAGGGCGTGAAGACGCTGTAGGGCTTGCCGGCCTGCGTCAGTACTTCCTGGCGTTCGAAAATGACATGGTCCTTGGCGGTGACCCATGCCACTCCGTGGGCCTCCAGCGCGGCCTGTACCTGGGCATCGCGGGCGATGGCTTGCGGTTCATAGTCGTGCGCGGCAAAAACCGCCTGCGCCCTCAATGCCGATGCCAGCGCGGGGAGGGCGCTGGTGGCAAAGTCGTGCTGCACGATCAACCCGGCGCCGGGTTTGCCTGCCAGCGTCCGCAGACTGGCGTCCAGTTCCACCAGCGATTCGCGGATGAACTCCACCCGCCGGTCGGCACGCGGCAAGGCGTCCAGAATCGCGCGGTCGAAGACGAAAACACAGTGCACCTGCCGGCAGGCCCGCAAGGCGGCACTGAGCGCCGCATGGTCCTGTACGCGCAAGTCACGCCGGAACCACACCAGCCCTGTGTTGAATTCTTTTTGCATGACAGCCGTTAAAATCAAAACATGTCCGGCGATTCTGCATCCATCAACCTCACGAACCATTTTCTGATTGCAATGCCCGGTCTGGATGATGCGATATTCGCCAAAAGTGTCGTCTACGTATGCGAGCACAGCCCACGCGGCGCGTTGGGCCTGGTGATCAACAAACCGTCGGACATCAAGATGGAGGATCTGTTCGGCAAGGTCGAGCTGCCCTTGCGGCGCCACGACCTGACGGATAGTCCGGTCTTCCAGGGTGGCCCGGTGCAGGTGGAGCGCGGTTTCGTCCTGCATGAGCCCCTGTTTGCGCAGGGCGCCCAACCCGAGGATGCGCTGTACGCGTCCACCATGACGATTCCCGGGGGGCTGGAAATGACCACATCCCGCGACGTGCTGGAGGCGCTGTCCAGCGGCTCGGGCCCCCGCAAGGTACTGGTGTCACTGGGGTACTCCGCCTGGGGCGAGGGGCAGCTGGAGACCGAGCTGGGCGAGAACAGCTGGCTCACGGTGGATGCCGATCAGGCGGTCATCTTCGATACGCCGGTGGAGCAGCGGTACGACAGGGCGTTGGCCCTGCTGGGCTTGCAGTCCTGGATGCTGTCCACGCAGGCGGGGCACGCATGAGCCAGGCGCCCGTGGTTCCCGCCACTCTGCAGACTTTTCTGGCGTTCGATTTTGGAATGAAGCGCACCGGCGTGGCAGTCGGCAGCCGTTTCCGGGGCGCCGCCCAGCCGGCGGGTTCCATTCACGCGCAGGGTGATGCGCGCTTTGTCCAGATTGCGCAGCGGATCCAGGAGTGGCAGCCCGATGCCCTGGTCATCGGCGTGCCCTACCATCCGGATGGCGCAGAACATGAAAATACGGTGCGTGCCAGGAAGTTCGGCCGGCAGTTGCATGGCCGCTTCCACCTGCCGGTGTTTGAGGTGGACGAGCGTTACAGCACCACCGAGGCGCTGGCCAATGGCGCGCACGATGCGGACGCCGAGTCGGCATGCATTATTCTGGAACAATTTTTAAGGAGTCTGGCGTGAGTACACTGGTTCTGGATGCGGAAGCGCTTTACCGCGAGTTGTTGCGTGGGGTGGCGTTGATCAGCCAGCCCGATACCCGTCTGGTGGGCATCACTTCCGGTGGAGCCTGGCTGGCCGAGCGGCTGCAGCGGGACCTGAAACTACCGGGGCAGGCTGGCACCATTTCCTCGGCCATGCACCGCGACGACTTCGCGCAGCGCGGCCTCTCCAGCGGTGGCCTGACGGTACTGCCCTTTGATGTCAACGGTGCCCACATTCTGGTGCTGGACGACGTTCTCTACACCGGGCGCACCCTGCGCGCGGTGATCAACGAGTTGTTCGACTACGGTCGCCCCGCTAGCGTCAAGCTGGCCGTGCTGGTGGACCGGGGTGGACGCGAACTGCCGGTGCAGGCCGACTTTGCGGCGGCCCGGGTGAGTCTGGGTGCGAACCAGTCGCTGGCGCTGGCGCGCAGCGATGCCGGCGTGTTCAGTTTTGACGTGAAAGAGGGCTAGGCATGCTGTACAAACGCAACCCCCAACTCAACAAGAACGGCGAACTGATCCATTTGCTGTCGGTGGAAGGACTGCCCAAGAGCATCCTCACGCACATACTGGATACCGCTACCAACTTTGTTTCGGTCAACGACCGCGAGGTGAAGAAGGTGCCGCTCCTGCGCGGCAAGAGCGTCTTCAACCTGTTTTTTGAGAATTCCACCCGCACCCGCACGACCTTCGAGATTGCCGCCAAGCGGCTCTCGGCTGACGTCATCAACCTGGACATTGCGCGCTCTTCCGCCTCCAAAGGCGAATCACTGCTGGACACCATCGCCAACCTCAGTGCCATGGCGGCTGACATGTTCGTGGTGCGCCACAGCGAGTCGGGCGCGCCCTACCTGATTGCCCAGCACGTGGCGCCCCATGTGCACGTGATCAATGCGGGTGATGGTCGCCACGCCCATCCGACGCAGGGCCTGCTGGACATGTACACCATCCGGCACTACAAGAAAGATTTTTCCAACCTCACGGTCGCCATCGTGGGTGACGTGCTGCACTCGCGGGTGGCGCGCTCCGACATCCATGCTCTCACCACCCTGGGTGCGGCCGAGGTGCGGGTGGTCGGCCCCAAAACCCTGGTGCCGTCGGACATGGCGCAGATGGGCGTGCGGGTCTGCCACACGCTGGAAGAGGGCATCAAGGACTGTGACGTCATCATCATGCTGCGCCTGCAAAACGAACGCATGAGCGGCGCGTTGCTGCCGTCCATGCACGAATTTTTCAAGAGCTTTGGCCTGACGCCCGAGAAGCTGCAACTGGCCAAGAGTGACGCCATCGTGATGCACCCCGGGCCCATCAACCGCGGTGTCGAGATTGACTCGGCCGTGGTGGACGGCCGCCAGAGCGTGATCCTGCCGCAGGTGACCTTTGGCATCGCGGTGCGCATGGCGGTGATGAGCATTGTTGCCGGAAACGAGGCCTGACATGAAAATACTGATCCAGGGTGGCCGGGTGATCGATCCCGCCAGCGGTTTCGACGAAAAAGCCGATGTAGCCATCACAGGTTCTGCGGTTGCAGCTATCAAAAACATAGCGACTGATTTTTCTCCCGACACGGTGATCGATGCCCGTGGCTGCATCGTCATGCCCGGCCTGGTGGACCTGTCGGTGCGCCTGCGCGAGCCCGGTCACGAACATGAGGGCATGCTGGCCTCGGAAATGGCCGCGGCGGTGGCCGGTGGCGTGACCAGCGTGGTGTGCCCGCCCGACACCGAGCCGGTGCTCGACGAAGCCGGTTTGGTGGAAATGCTGCGCTACCGGGCCGAGCGTCTGAATCTGGCGCGGGTCTTTCCACTGGGGGCGCTGACCCGTAACTTGGAGGGCGAAACCCTCACCGAGATGCTGCAGCTCACCCAGGCCGGCTGCGTGGGTTTCAGCCAGGCGGAAGTTCCGCTGGGCAACACCCAGGTGCTGCAGCGCGCCCTGCAGTACGCCAGCACCTTCGGCTACTCCGTCTGGTTGCGTCCGCAGGAAATACACCTGGGCAAGGGCGTGGCGGCCAGCGGCGCGCTGGCCACGCGCCTGGGCCTGAGCGGTGTTCCGGTGGCGGCCGAGACCATCGCCCTGCATACCATTTTTGAGCTGGTGCGGGCCACGGGCGCCCGCGTGCACCTGTGCCGCATCAGCAGCGCCGCAGGCGTGGCGCTGGTGCGCCAGGCCAAGGCCGAGGGGCTGCCGGTGAGCTGCGACGTCAGCATCAACTCCCTGCACCTCACCGATGTGGACATTGGCTACTTTGACAGCCGCATGCGCCTGAACCCGCCCTTGCGCCAGCAACGCGACCGTGATGCCCTGCGCGCCGGACTGGCCGACGGCACCATCGACGCCCTGGTGTCCGATCACACCCCGGTGGATGAAGACGCCAAGGCGCTGCCCTTTGCCGAAAGCGAACCCGGTGCCACCGGGCTGGAATTGCTGCTCAGCCTGGCGTGCAAGTGGGCGCAGGACAGCGGCGTGGCCCTGCCCCGGGCACTGGCTACCGTGACCAGCCAGCCGGCGGACGTGGTGGGCTCGGCGCTGGGTTCGCTGGCCGCCAGTGCCGGGCGCCTGGTGGTGGGCGGCGCGGCGGACGTGTGCGTGTTCGACCCGGGCGCCGCCTGGGTCGTCGAGCCATCGGCCTTGCGCAGCCAGGGCCACCACACCCCCTTTGGTGGCTACGAGTTGCCGGGGCGCGTGCGGGCCACGCTGGTAGGCGGGCACCTGGCTTACGCGGCCTGAGTTGCCCATGCACCGCCTGCGCGCCTGCTGGAAACTGCTGCGCGTGCTGGGCCACATCGTGGTTGGGGCACTGACGATCCAGTTCGTCTTTCCGCGGCTCACTCCGGCCCAGAAAGAACTGCGTATTCAGGTCTGGGCCCTTGAAATGCTTGCGCGGCTTGCTATCAAATTGGTAGTGAACGGCCAGCCGCCGCTGACGGGCCCCGTGCTACTGGCGGCCAACCATATCTCCTGGCTGGACATTGTGGTGATGCATGCGGCGCGCCATTGCCGTTTCATTTCCAAAGACGACGTGCGGCACTGGCCGCTGGTGGGAACCCTGGCCACCGGCGCGGGCACGCTGTTCCTGTCCCGTGCCTCGCGTCGCGATGCCATGCGGGTGGTGCACCAGATGGCAGAGGGTTTGGCACAGGGCGACGTGCTGGCCGTATTCCCCGAGGGGACGACCGGCGACGGCACCACCCTGCTGCCGTTTCATGCCAACTTGCTGCAGGCGCCCATCGTGGCGAATGCGCCGGTCCAGCCGGTGGCACTGCAGTTTTCAGATGCGCACACCGGGGAAATGAGCCTGGCGCCTTGCTATGTGGGCGACGACACGCTGCTGCAATCCCTGTGGCGCACCCTGTGCACCCGCAACCTGGTCGCGGTGGTGCGTTTTGGCGAGCCCCAGTGGGCGCAGGGGCGGGACCGCCGCGCCTGGGCGGCGGATTTGCGCACCACCATTGCCGGTATGCGTGCCGACTCAGGCGTTTAGGGCATCACTTCCACGTACTCGTAGACCTCGCAGTCCATGATCTGCTTGCGCACCGGCAGCGTGGCCGCCTCGAACCAAGCCTGCGGGTTGCGTTTGTCGATCTCCTGGCCCATGAAGCGGATCAGCTCGCAAATGGGTTCGACCACGTTGGTGCGGTAGCGCAGGTCGTTCTTCACGTAGCCCAGGTACATGTTCTTCATGCAGTTGCCGCGGCACCAGGCATAGGCCTCGCAGCTGTGGCAGGGCATGGCGGGGTCCTGCTGCAGCGGGCTCTTCTTGAGCCAGTTGGTTTTGACGTCGCCCATCTTCATGGCGGGGGCGTACATCATGTCCGGGCAGGGGTAGATCTCGCCGTTGGGCATCACGTTGAGCAGGTGGGTGGAGACGCGGCACTGCGTGGCACCCGCGTACAGCTCCAGTGCCCGGGTGGGGAACAGCTTGTTGCGCACCATGCCCATCAGCGGAATCAGCGGGTAGAGCACATCGGTGCGCGAGAAGAACTTGTCGATGAGCTGCACCAGCACGGCCTTGCGCTTGTCCACAGAATCACCGGCGTACATCTCGTCGGCCACAAACTGCCAGTACAGGTAGTCAAACGGCGTGTCCTCGCCCACCAGCTGATCCAGCTCTTCGAAGCAGGTGTCGGGGTTGCCCCAGGTGACCCGCGCGGTGACGCTGCCGCCAATGTGCTCGCGCACTTCCTTCAGGTTCTTCACCACCTGGCGGTAAATGCCCTTGCCGCGGTAGCCGTCGGTGGTGGCTTCGCCGCCGTCGATGGACGCCAGCACGTTGGACAGGCGGTTCAGCGCCCACTCGGGCAGGTTGTCGATCAGCGTGGCATTGGTCTGCAGCTGGAAGCGGAATTTGGGGAAGCGCTGCATCACTTCGAGCATCAGCTTCTTGTTCAGCGTGGGCTCGCCGCCGTAGAAGGTGACGTAGACCTCTTTGCCCTGCAGGTGCTGGTCCACAAAGGCCGCGAGCTGGTCAATGTCGTATTCCACATGCACCTGCGAGCCCAGCACATCACCTACGCCCAGCGAGCAGTAGCTGCATTTGAGGTTGCACTTGAGCGTGGTGAGCAACTGCAGCTCCACGCGTCCGCCGACGATGGGGTTGGCGTCCGACTCGGGAACCGGCTGGGTGGTTTTGGAGGGCAAGAAATGGATGGGGCTATGGGTGTGCATGGTGTAGCGGTCAAAAGGCGTTGGGCGCCGATGTTAAGCGCTGCGCGCTTTAATCCGCAATCGGAATGCATGTTTCTTCGCATTGTTTGACCCAGTCGGGGTTACTGCGGGGGCGTGGCGCGACGTTAGGGCCACGCCGGGCATGACCGGGCCCCAATACAAGAGTTGAAAGTGGCGCTAGAGCTCGTGAAATATGCGCAAGACGCTATTGTTTAAATAGCGTGCAGGGAGCGGGTCCGCAAACTCACCTGTTTCGGGGGCGGGCAAAGTGGCATGGAAACGGCAGAATTGCGGCGGAAGCCGACAGTTGCCTACTGAACATGAGCACCCGGACTGGGCCAATTGCTGTCATATTCTCGAATGACTCCAATTGAGAAGCTCGTCGTCTAGAAAATCATATTGTGCTACCCGCCTCGCATGCAGGTGTCTGCCGTTGAGCTGATCCTGCAGCGCGCGTAGAAGTTGGGTGAGGATTGGGTGGCAGGTTGAGTTCAGACGATAGATGTTACGAAGGCTTAGGGATGAGTGGGAATAACAATGCATTCATCATCTCGCCTTCTATGGTCATGAACCCTTCAGCTACATCGTAAAGAGTATCCAAAGTTACCGTTTCTACACGTGAATCGTTATGCGATCTGGTAAGAAAATATTTGCTAATTGTCACTCCGTCATGGCTAGGGTGCCAAAGGCTGTGAACATACTTGCCACGAGCCACGTTCAATGCCTGCAAGCGCTTGGATATGGGTTTATATGCATCAATGAGGTGAGGGTGCCTGTGCGTCAGCAGCGTTTCTAGTGTTTTCAACAGCTGGTCTATTGAATTCGTCCCGCCAGTGAAAGCCATACCGACTTCTGCCGTTACTCCCGCTGCCTGCCAGATGCACGCCCGTAAAGAGACCTCAATGGAGGCGGAGTTGACGCAGATGTGGCCAATCGCTTCCTTGAACTCCCGGGATGGATACCTTGCCATATTTCGCCCGCCCAATGCTGAGACGCCGGCAGCCTGAGCATTCAGGAATTCCTCGGATGGGGGGACTTGGCGCAGCTGTTCAGCTTCTGTGGAAGATATCTGAATTGCATCCTTGGGTAGTAAATGCTCAGATCCGCTTTCGCCATCTAGGGCGTGCACACGCCACATTCCTAGCTCAAAGACCTTGAAAAATCTCATGTATTGCGTCACCTGAACAAAATCCAAGCTTGCATCTTACTGTTGTCGTGTCGTGTTTATATTGGCGCCCTCTCTGCCCAGACCCTGACAGGGAACAGGACACTGCTGTAGTCACCTTGGCTACAACTTAAAGCGACGGCAATCCGCTGCATTTCAGTCGTTTCAACCACTGGAGACGTGTCGCCAACAAATGTCGGCTTGCAGGCTGTGATTTCAGCAGCCGCTATGTCTGCAGTGGATCGATTCTTGTCAATTTTGGCTGCTTGAACAAAGACCGCTTTCAGTCTGTAGCAGCCAGTCCGCATGATGGGCAAACCACGTCCTTGTTAGACGGTGGAGCTTGCGTCTTTACGAACCGCTATGTACCTGAGTCTAGCGGCTAGCGGACGCCCCCATGGTGTCCCCGACAGGAATCGAACCTGTATCTGCCCCTTAGGAGGGGGCCGTTCTATCCATTGAACTACGGAGACCGGGAGCGGGGATTGTATCGGGGCAGCCGCCGCCCGGGCCTACTTGGTCAGGTGCCGCATGGCCTCTTCCAGGCCTTTGATGGTGAGCGGGTACATGCGCTGGCTCATGAGTTGCTGCACTACGCTGATGCTCTGGCGGTATTGCCACACGCCCTGGGGCTCGGGGTTGATCCACGCGAACTTGGGGAACGCGTGGGTCAGGCGCTGCAGCCATTCGGCGCCGGCCTCGGCGTTGTTGTATTCCACGCTGCCGCCGGGCTGCAAAATTTCGTACGGGCTCATGGTGGCGTCGCCCACAAAGATCAGCTTGTAGTCCTTGTTGTACTTGCGGATGATGTCCCAGGTTTCAAACTTCTCGGCGAAGCGCCGGCGGTTGTTCTTCCACATGAAGTCGTACACGCAGTTGTGGAAGTAGTAGAACTCCAGGTGCTTGAACTCGGTCTTGGTGGCCGAGAATAGCTCTTCCACGCGGGCAATGTGCTCGTCCATGGTGCCGCCCACGTCCATCAGCAGCAGCACCTTCACGTTGTTGTGGCGCTCAGGCCGCATCTTGATGTCGAGGTAGCCGGCGTTGGCGGCCGTGCGGCTGATGGTTTCGTCCAGGTCCAGCTCGTCCTCGTGGCCTTCGCGGGCAAACTTGCGCAGGCGGCGCAGGGCGACCTTGATGTTGCGCGTGCCCAGCTCCTGGGTGTCGTCGTAGTCCTTGTAGGCGCGCTGGTCCCAGACCTTGACCGCACTCTTGTTACGGCCCTTGTCCTGACCAATGCGGATGCCCTGCGGGTTCTGACCGTAGGCGCCAAAGGGCGACGTGCCGCCGGTGCCAATCCACTTGCTGCCGCCTTCGTGGCGTTCCTTTTGTTCCTCGAAACGTTTTTTGAGCGTTTCCATCAGCTCGTCCCAACCCAGCTTCTGGATCTTGGCCAGTTCTTCGGGGCTGAGGTTGAGCTCCAGGTTCTTGCGCAGCCACTCCAGCGGGACTTCCTTGGTGAAGTCGGCAATCATTTCCACGCCCTTGAAGTAGGCGGCAAAGGCACGGTCGAACTTGTCGTAGTGCTTTTCGTCCTTTACCAGCGCCGTGCGGCTCAGGTAATAGAAGTCGTCGATCTTGTAGCCGCTGGGCTCAGAGTCATCGTCGGGTTGCGGTGTCTTGGGGCCGACCACGCCTTTTTGCAGGGCTTCGAGCAGGGTGAGGTATTCCTTGACCGAAACCGGCAGCTTGGCCGAACGCAGGGTGTAAAAGAAATCAAGCAGCATGGGTGCTCCCGGCAGTGCGTGGCTTGTCCAGCAGGTACAGCAACTGGGCCTTGACCTCGGGCCATTCGCCGGCGCGCAGGCTGTACATCACGGTGTCGCGGATGGTGCCGTCGCGGCGCAGGGCGTGGCCGCGGATCACGCCGTCTTTTTTGGCGCCCAGGCGCTCAATGGCGGCCTGGGAGGCGAAGTTGAAATTGTCGGTGCGCCAACCCACCACGTTGCATTGCAGGGTCTCGAACGCATGGGTGAGCAGCAGCAGCTTGCAGGTGGTGTTGACGTGGCTGCGCTGGCTGCTTTTGCTGTACCAGGTGTAGCCAATCTCGACCCGCTTCACGGCCGGGATGATGTCGTGGTAGCTGGAACTGCCCAGCACCGTGCCGGTGGCGCTGTTCCGCACCGCAAAGGCAAAGCGGTTGCCGGCGGCACGCATGGCCAGGGCGTCTTCCATGTACTTGCGGGTGTTTTCCGGTTCGGGCACCGAGGTGACGCGCAGGTTCCACAGCGCGCCGTCCGCCGCCGCTGCGCGCAGGCCCGCTTCGTGTTCCAGCGCCAGCGGCACCAGCTCCACGCCGCGGGCGGACAGGGTGACGGGTTCCACAAAAGCCATGCTCATTCCTTCGGGTTTTTGGCCTGTCTGGCGCGCCAGCGCCGTGCCACCTGCAGGCCAACGCCGCCGCCCAGCCCCACCAGGAGGATGCCGCCAATGCTGGCGTTGTTGTAGCCGGACGAAAAAATGTCCAGCCCCAGCAGGCGACCGATCCAGAAACCCAGCAGCGCGCCGCCGACAAAGCCCACGGCATCGGAGACACCTTCGAGCCACAGTGTGTTTTTCATGGCGAGTGCCTTAGCGGTTGTGGCGTTGCATGAACATCAGCTTTTCGAACAGGGTGGAGTCCTGCTCGTTCTTCAGCAGCGCGCCCACCAGCGGTGGCACGGCCATTTTTTCGTCCTTGCTCTGCAGGGCTTCGGCGGGAATGTCTTCGGCCAAGAGCAGCTTGAGCCAGTCCAGCAACTCGCTGGTGGACGGTTTTTTCTTCAGGCCTGGCAGGTTGCGCACGTCATAAAAGGTCTTCATGGCGGCGGTGAGCAGTTCCTTCTTGAGATCGGGGAAGTGCACCTCCACGATGCTTTGCATGGTGGCCGCGTCGGGGAACTTGATGTAGTGGAAGAAGCAGCGGCGCAGGAAGGCGTCGGGCAGCTCTTTTTCGTTGTTGGAGGTGATGAACACCAGCGGGCGGTGCTTGGCCTTGATCAGCTGGCGCGTCTCGTAGCAGTAGAACTCCATGCGGTCGATTTCGCGCAGCAGGTCGTTGGGGAATTCGATATCGGCCTTGTCGATTTCGTCGATCAGCAGGGCCACCGGCTGGTCGGCGGTGAACGCCTGCCACAGCACGCCCTTGACGATGTAGTTGTGGATGTCCTTGACGCGCTCGCCGCCGTCTACGTCGGCCAGCTGCGAATCCCGCAGGCGGCTGACGGCGTCGTACTCATACAGACCCTGCTGCGCCTTGGTGGTGGACTTGATGTGCCACTGCAGCAGGGGCAGGTTCAGCGCCTGGGCCACCTCTTCGGCCAGCATGGTCTTGCCGGTTCCCGGCTCGCCCTTGACCAGCAGCGGACGCTGCAGTGTGATGGCCGCATTGACGGACAGCATCAGGTCCTGGGTAGCGACGTAGTTCTTGGTTCCGTGAAATTTCATGGTGGTGGCTTGGCTGAACAAAAAGAAGGGGGAACCGTGCAGCTTAGTGGCTGCAGGGATGGCCATACGCTGATCTATATAATGAAAATTAGATTTAAATCAATCATTGTCTAATTGTCCTTGCAAAATGAACAAACTGTTGCTAACCATTTCTGCCGTGATTGTCGCTTCGGTGACCACTTTGTCTGCCAGCGCGCAGGAGATCACGGGTGACATCAAGGCCGGCGAGAAAAAGATTGCCGCGTGCATTGGTTGCCATGGCATTGTGGGCTACCAGGCCAGCTTTCCGGAAGTTCACAAGGTGCCCAAGATTTCGGGCCAGAGCGGCAAGTACATCGTGTCGGCGCTCAACGCCTACAAAAAGGGTGATCGCAAGCACCCCACCATGCGCGGCATGGCCGGCTCGCTGAGCGATCAGGACATTGCCGATGTGGCCGCCTACTACGAAGCCAGCGGCGTGGTGGAGGGCGCTGCGGCGCCAGCCAAGGCGGCGGAAGGTTCGGCCAAGGCGATGGAACTGGTGGCCAAGGGCGCTTGTGCTTCCTGTCACGGCGACAGCTTCAGCAAACCCATTGACCCGTCTTACCCCAAGATTGCCGGCCAGCACAGCGATTACCTGTTCGTGGCCCTGAAGGCCTACAAGACCGAGAACAATGCGCAGATCGGCCGCGGCAACGCCATCATGGGCGGTGTGGCCAAGCAGTTTTCGAACGCAGAACTCAAGGAACTGGCCAATTACGTTGGCAGCCTGCCCAGCGAGCTCAAGACCGTGCCGCAAAGCCGGTTCAAGTAAGCACCCCGGGGTGCACCCGCAAAAAAGCCGCTGTACAGCGGCTTTTTTTTGGTCTGGCGGGTGTGCCCTAGTCTTTGGTGGCGTGGCGCTGCACGCAGGCAATATAGGCCTCGCCGTCCGGCGGGCGGCCGGCTTGCTGGCTTTCCCACAGCATCTTGCCCAGGCACTCCATGGCTTCGTGGTGGGCCTGGTGCAGGGAGTTGCGCCGGTGGGTGAGCAACTCCACCGCCTGGCGAATGCCGCGCGGCTGGTCGATGCTGCACTGCTCGCTGATCGACAGGTGCATGGACAGGTGCAAGAAGGGGTTGGTGCGGCCGTCCTGCACCTCGGTCATGGCCTGCAGGGCGGCGTCCACGTCGCTGAAGTCGGCGGCGTATTCGGGGTGTTCGTCCATCCACTGACTTGCTATGGTTTCAATAGCTTCCAGCGCAGTACCTGCGCGGGCTTTGGCGTAAACGGAGCAAAAAAAACGGCGGACATCGGCTTGGGACGGACTGAACATCCGGCAAGGGTAACACGGCCTCCCATCCCCTTGTCGCCAGCGGGACCGATGGTTTTTCGGGTACCGTGGCAGAGTTCGTCGTGTTTTTTTGTTGCCCCGTGAACGGACCCCTGCCATGAACCACGCCTACATCTGCGACGCCATCCGCACCCCCATCGGACGCTACGGCGGCGCCCTCAGCTCCGTGCGCACTGACGACCTGGCCGCCATCCCCCTGCGTGCCCTCATGGCGCGCAACCCCAACGTCGACTGGGCCCGCATCACCGACGTGCTCCTGGGCTGCGCCAACCAGGCCGGCGAAGACAACCGCAACGT
>JBAQKO010000405.1:0-6181 GCA_049301075.1 Rhodoferax sp. | reverse complement strand
GCACCACGCTGCGCACCCGCCCGGCCACGCCCCTGCCCGAGGGCCAGGTCCGCGTCGGCATTGCCACCTTTGCGCTGACGTCCAACAACATCACCTATGCCGCCATGGGCGACGCCATGCAGTACTGGCAGTTTTTCCCGGTGGCCGATGCCGGCGAAGAACCCTGGGGCAGCATTCCGGTCTGGGGCTTTGGCACCGTGACCGAGTCCCGCCACCCACAGGTGGCCGTGGGCGAGCGCCTGTATGGCTACTTCCCCATGTCGTCGTCGGTCGACCTCACACCCGAGAAGCTGTCCGCCCATGCGTTCTCCGACGCGGCACCGCACCGCGCCGGCCTGCACCCCGTCTACAACCAGTACACGCGCTGCGCCACCGACCCCTTCTACACCGCCGACACTGAAGACGTGCAGGCCCTGTTGCGGCCGCTGTTCATCACGTCCTGGCTGATTGACGATTTTCTGGCGGACAACGCTTTCTTTGGCGCCGCCGCCACCCCGGGTCAGCGCGGGCTGATGCTGCTCTCCAGCGCCTCCAGCAAAACCGCCTACGGCACGGCGTTCCAGATGGCGCAGCGCCCGGAGCTGGAGGTGGTGGGGCTCACCTCGCCCGGCAACGTCGCATTTTGCGAAAGCCTGGGCTGCTACCACCGGGTGCTGACCTACGACCAGCTGGACCAGATTGCACCCGACGCGCCCAGCATCTATGTGGACTTTGCCGGCAACGCCGCCTTCCGCAAGACGCTGCACACGCATTGCACCGGGTTGGTGTTCAGCAGCTCCATTGGTGCCACCCACGTGGACGAGATGGGCGGCGCCAAGGATCTTTCGGGCCCCAAGGCCACGCTGTTCTTCGCCCCGGCGCAAATCAAGAAGCGCAGCGCGGAGTGGGGCTCGCGCGGGCTGGGGGAACGGCTGCTGCAGTCCTGGAACGCCTTTGTGGCCACCGTGGTGCAGCCGGAACACCCGTGGCTGCAGGTGGTGCAACACCGCGGCCCCGACGCCGTGCAGGCGGCCTACCAGCTGGTGCTGGGCGGCCGGGGCGACCCGCGCCTGGGCCACATGCTGTCGCTGCAACCGTAGGCTGCGCGGGCGGTCAGCGCGGCGGTTCGCTAGGCGGCAGGGTCTTCTGCGTAAGCGGGTGCAGGTCCTGGCGCAGCTGGCGCACTTCGGCGCGCAGGTTGCCCAGTTCCTGCAAGAGGTCGCGCTCCACCGCGCGCTCCTCCACCTCCACCAGCAAGGCCGCCACCGACGCCGTGACCAGCGACAGCACGGCCAGCCCCAGCAGCACCACCACCACGGAAAACATGCGCGAGGCATGCGTGCTGGGAATGATGTCGCCATAGCCCACCGTGGCGGCCGTGGTGAAGGCCAGCCACAAACCGTCGCTGAACGTCAGCGCGCTGGGCTCCAGCAGCCAGAACCCCACACCCCCCAGGCCCAGGATCAGCATGCACAGGCCCAGCGAGTACAGGATTCCGCGTCGGCCAATAATCAGTCGGTGGTGTTTGCGTCGGTGCATGCGGTCACTGTACCCGGGTATCCTTGCGCAACATCTTGACATGCGTCAAGCGCGCAACAGGGTCCGCCCTGCAAACTTCACGTCAGTCGCGTGCAGCATGATGCCGGCCGGTACTGCGCGCGAAAAAATATAACGGAGACACAATGAGACTGGCCCTTTTGTCCGACATTCACGGCAACCTGCAGGCCCTGGACGCCTGCCTGGCGCACGCCCGCGCCCAGCGCGCCCAGCGCTTTGTTTTTCTGGGTGACATGGTCGGCTACGGCGCCGACCCGGTGGCTGTGCTGGAACGCATCATGCTGCTCACCGAAGAGGGCGCCATGGTCATCAAGGGCAACCACGACGCCATGGCCGTCACGCCGCCCGCAGAACCCAAAACCATTGGCGACAGCTCGGCCGCGTGGACGCACAACCAGCTCAGCGCCGCCCAGCGCGGCTGGATCGACCAGCTGCCGCTGACCCTGCAGCATGACAGCGTGCTGTTCGTCCACGCCAGCGCCAACGACCCCCAGCTCTGGCGCTATGTGTACGACCAGCGCGCCGCCGCCGCCAGCCTGGACGCCGCCGCCGCGTGGCCCGGCGTGCGCTACGTGTTCGGCGGCCATGTGCACATGCAAACCCTGTACTACCGGGGCGCCGGCGCCAGCCTCATGCTGTTCACGCCGCAGCCCGGCGTGGCGGTGCCCGTGCCCAAGCACCGGCAGTGGCTGGGCACCGTAGGCTCAGTAGGACAGCCGCGTGACGGCAACACCCAGGCCATGTACACCCTGTTTGACACCGAGCGCGCACAACTGACGTTTCACCGCGTACCCTACGATCACCATGGCGCTGCCGCTGCCATTCGCCGCGTCGGCTTGCCCGACTACTTCGCCGACCGTCTGGAGAGTGGAAGATGAAACTGCTGGAGCCCGGAACCGAACTGGACGGATTCGTCATCGAGGAGTGCATCCACTCCGGGGGCATGGCCCACATCTACCGCGTGCACTACGCCGACGGCCAACGCGATCCGGGCTTTGCCATGGCCATGAAAATCCCGCGCATGACGGCGGGCGACGGCGCCGAGAACATCGTGAGCTTCGAGGTCGAGAGCCAGATCATGCAGGTGCTGCACGGCAACCACGTGCCCCGCTTTGTGGCTGCCGGCGACCTGGAACGCGTGCCCTATCTGGTCATGGAGTACATCACCGGCTACACCCTGGAGCACTGGATCGACGCCGATCCCCCGCCCGGCGTGGACGAAATCGCCCGGCTGGGTGCGGCCATGGCGCGTGCCGTGCATGCGCTGCACCAGCAGAACACGGTGCACCTGGACCTCAAGCCGGCCAACGTGCTGTTCCGCGCCGACGGCAGCGCCGTGCTGCTGGACTTTGGTCTCTCGTGCCACGCCCATTACCCGGACCTGCTGGCCGAGCAGCTGCG
Organism: Rhodoferax sp.; assembly: GCA_049301075.1. Taxonomy (GTDB): domain Bacteria; phylum Pseudomonadota; class Gammaproteobacteria; order Burkholderiales; family Burkholderiaceae_C; genus Allorhodoferax. The sequence goes on along the minus strand of JBAQKO010000405.1, from coordinate 3,244 downwards.
CAAGGCCGTGGGTTCGCCCGCCTGGATTGCCCCCGAGCAGGTGGTGGGCGTGCGCGGCGACCCGCGCAGCGACATCTTCGCCATTGGCGTCATGCTCTACCAGCTGTGCACCGGCCGCCTGCCGTTTGGCGAACCTCAGACCGCCGCCGGCATGCGCCAGCGCCTGTGGGTGGACCCGGTGCCCCCGCGCAAGCTGCACCCCGAGTTGCCCGAGTGGCTGCAGGAGGTGGTGCTGCGCTGCCTGGAGCCCGAGGCCGCCCAGCGCTACCCCTCAGCCGCCCACCTGGCTTTTGACCTGAGCAACCCGGACCAGGTGCAGATCACCGAGCGCGGGCGCAACGTCACCGGCACCCGGTTTCGCACCCACTTCAAACGCTGGATCAAGGCCGCGGGCATGCACTACCAGCCCAGCCCCATGGCCTCCCAGCAGATTGACGAGGTGCCCATCGTCATGGTGGCTGTACCGCACAAGGACGTCACCGACGCCACGCTGTACTCCCTGCGCCAGGCCGTGGCGCGCTCCCTGGGCACCCGCCCTGGTGCGCGGCTGGCCTGCGTGACGGTCATCCCGTCGCGGCTGAGCAGCACCTCCGACGACGAACACAGCGAAACCAGCGTGCACCGGCGCTACCTGGCCAGCCTGCGGCAATGGGCGCAACCGCTGGACTACCCGGGTCACCAGACGTCCTGCCACGTGCTCGAATCGGGTGACGTGGCGCAGGCGCTGCTGGACTACGCCAGCGGCAACGGCGTGAGCGTGATCGTGATGGGCGCCGCCACCCATGGCCTGAAGACCCAGCGCTTTGTGGCCACCGTGCCCATCAAGGTCGCCATGGACGCGCCCTGCACCATCATCCTGGTCAAGCAGACCCTGCCCTTTGGACTGCTGGGCGAAAAATCAACCGGTGCCGCCGCCCCGGCTGGCGGCTACTCCGACTCCGATTCCGACAGCGGCAACCCTTCGGGCTACGGGGACGACCTGGGGCCGCTGGGCTGAGCATCTGACACGCCGGCTGGCGTTTTTGGAGGCGCCAATGCGGTCCATCGCACAGACGGAATGTCCCGATGCGGGCAATCTTGTGGTTTCACCAGCGGGAGACCACCATGCCTAAGAAGTCAGACCTCACCAGCGTCAAGACCCTGCGCAGCGACGCGCGCAAACACCTGGAGCTGGGCGCCGTCACCGCCGATTACCGCGCGGACCGCAAGGCCGTCATCGAACAGCTTAACCAGGCACTGGCCACTGAACTGGTGTGCGTGCTGCGCTACCGTCGCCACCATTTCATGGCGCGGGGCATTCACGCGCGCAGCGTCGCCGCCGAGTTTCTGGCCCATTCCAACGAGGAGCTGGGACACGCCGACCTGCTGGCCACGCGCATCGTGCAACTCGGCGGCGAGCCGGACTTCGCGCCCGCCAACCTGGCTGGGCGCAGCCACGCCGAATATGTAGCCGGAACCTCCCTGCGCGACATGATCCGCGAAGACCTGGTGGCCGAGCGGGTCGCCATCACCAGCTACCGCGACATGGTTCGCTACCTGGGCGCGGATGACCCCACCACCAGCGACCTGCTCAAGGCCATCCTGGCCGTGGAAGAACAGCACGCCGACGAGCTGGCCGACCTGCTGCAGGACTTTCCACACGCCGAGTGAAGGGGCAAGGAGGCCGCCGTGGGCGCGCGCGGCATTAGCACCGACAATCGGGGCATGCCCCATGAACGCGATCCCTTTCTGGCCGGTGAAACCCCGTCCCAGCGCCACCCGTTTGAAACGCTCACGCCGGATGTCGTGCTGGACGCGCTCGACAGCGTGGGCCTGCGCGGCGACGGGCGCCTGACCGCCCTGTCCTCCTACGAAAACCGCGTCTACCAGGTGCAACTGGAAGACGGCAGCGCCGTGGTGGCCAAGTTCTACCGGCCCGCGCGCTGGAGCGACGTGCAGATCCAGGAAGAGCACGACTTCGCCGCCGAACTGATGGCCGCCGAGATTCCCGCCGTCGGCCCCCTGAGTCTGCAGGGCGCCACGTTGCACCACTTTGGCGGCTTTGCCTTCAGCGTCAGCCCCCGGCGCGGCGGACGCCCGCCCGAGCTCGACGACGACGAGGTGCTGGAATGGATTGGCCGCTTTCTGGCGCGCATCCACACCGTGGGCGCCCGACGCCCCTTTGCCAGCCGCCCCACCCTGGACCTGCAGACCTTCGGCACCGAACCCATGCAGTGGCTGCTGGAACACAACAAGGTGCCGCTGGACGTGCAGTCGACCTGGACCAAAGCCTGCGGAAACGCTATCAAACTAATAGCTACCCACGCAACACTGACGGGCGCTACAGGCCAAAATGAGGCGCAAAACGGAGGCATTGCCCTGTTGCGCCTGCACGGTGACTGCCACCCCGGCAACATCCTGTGGACACCGGCGGACGCCACCCCCGCCGCCGGACCCGGCCCGCATTTTGTGGACCTGGACGACGCCCGCATGGGCCCGGCCGTGCAGGACCTGTGGATGCTGCTCAGCGGCGACCGTGCCCAGCGCACGCGCCAGCTCGGCACCCTGGTGGATGGCTACGAACAGTTCCGCAGCTTCGACCGCCGCGAACTGGCCCTGATCGAACCGCTGCGCACCCTGCGCCTGATCCACTACAGCGCCTGGCTGGCCCGGCGCTGGGACGACCCGACCTTTCCCGTCAACTTCCCCTGGTTCGGCTCCAGCGACTACTGGCAGGGCCAGGTGCAGATGCTCGAAGAGCAGATGGAAGCCATGCAGGAAGACCCGCTGGTGGTATAGCCCATGCCCGCAACCGAACTCACCGTCATCGCCGCCGGCACCGTGGCCGGCAAGCAAATGCTGATTCCCACCGGGCCGGAAGGGGCGTACTACCCGCACATCCAGGACTGGCTCACCGCCAAACGCAAGGACAAAAAGGTGGTGAAAGACGTGAGCACGCAGGTGCTGGTCAAGGGCATCAAGCAGTGGGCCGCGTTTGAGGAAAAATCGGGCTCCAAAACCGTGCGCACGGTTTTCAAGATCACCTAGCCAGCGCGAACCCGGATGCAAGCCATAAACCCCGTAGCCCCGCGCACCCCCACCCTGAACCTCATCGGCGCCGGCCGGGTGGGACAGACGCTGGCGCGGCTGTGGCAACTGCAAGGCAGCTTTGCCGTGCAGGACGTGCTGACCACCTCGCTGCCGAGTGCCCAGTCGGCCGTTGACTGCATCGGCGCGGGACGCGCCGTGGAGCAGCTGCACGCCC
>JBAQKO010000404.1:0-8695 GCA_049301075.1 Rhodoferax sp. | reverse complement strand
TGCTGGCCGCACTGGACAGCGGCCACCTGGCCGGGGCTACGCTGGACGTGTTCCGCACCGAACCGTTGCCTGCGGGGCATCCGTTCTGGCAGCACCCCAAGATCACGGTCACGCCGCACACCTCGGCCCGCACGCTGCGCAGCGAGAGCATTGCCCAGATTGCCGGAAAAATTGCCGCCCTGCAGCGCGGAGAACCCGTGGCTGGCAAGGTTGATCCATCCCGGGGATACTGACCCCTGTTGTGCCTAGAAAAGAGAGTCCCATGGAATTGCCCCAACGCGTCAAACTGGTGGATGTCGGCCCCCGCGACGGCTTGCAGAACGAAAAGCAGCCGGTGCCGGCCGGCGTCAAGATCGAACTCGTGCACCGCCTGCAGGCCGCGGGCCTCAGGGAGATCGAGGTCACCAGCTTTGTGAGCCCCAAGTGGGTGCCGCAGATGGCCGACAACCACGCGGTGATGTCCGGCATCACCCGCCAGACGGGTGTGCAGTATTCGGTGCTCACGCCCAACCTTCAGGGTTTTGAGGCGGCGGTGCTGGACCGGCCCGACGAGATCGTGGTGTTCGGCTCCGCCAGCGAGGCCTTCAGCCAGAAGAACATCAACTGCAGCATTGCCGAGAGCATTGCGCGTTTCGCGCCCGTGGTCGAGGCGGCGCGGGCCGCCGGCATCCGCGTGCGCGGCGCCATGAGCTGCACCGTGGGTTGCCCGTATGAAGGCGAGATCGCGCCGCAGCAGGTGGCCTACCTGGCCGGGCTGATGAAGGGCATTGGCGTGCAGCGCGTGGATGTGGCCGACACCATTGGCGTGGGCACGCCGCGCAAGGTGCAGCGCGCCATCGAGGCGACGCTGCAGCATTACGGCATTGACGAGGTGTCGGGCCACTTCCACGACACCTATGGCCAGGCGCTGTCGAACACGCTGGCCGCGCTGGAGCTGGGGGTGTGGAACTTCCAGTCCTCCGTGGCCGGTCTGGGTGGCTGCCCCTACGCCAAGGGCGCCACGGGCAACGTGGCCACCGAAGACGTGGTCTACCTGCTGCACGGCATGGGCATCGAGACCGGCATCGACCTCGACCAACTTGTTGACGCGGGTGCCTACATCAGTGGCGTGCTGGGTCGCAAGCCCAACTCGCGCGCCGCCACGGCGCTGCTGGCCAAGCGGGCGGGCTGACATGGACCGTGCTGAACTGAAAACCGTGCCCGAGGGCGTGCAGCGCGTGGCGGCGGTGCTGCTGGCCCAGGGCCATCCCCATGCCCCGGTCATGCTCGACGGTGCAGCGCGCACCGCCCAGCAGGCGGCCGACGCCCTGGGCGTGGCGGTGGGGCAGATTGCCAAGAGCATTATTTTTCGCCGCCTGGCTGACGACGTGGCGGTGCTGGTGGTGACCTCCGGCGACCGGCGGGTGGACGAGGCCAAGGTGGCCACGCTGGTGGGGCCGCTGGGGCGCGCCAACGCGGCGTTCGTGAAGGAGCGCACCGGGTTCTCCATCGGTGGGGTGAGTCCGCTGGCCCACGCCACGCCGGGCGTGGTGCTGATCGACCAGGACCTGTTCCGCTTCGACGCCGTGTGGGCGGCCGCCGGGCACCCGCATGGCGTTTTCCAGCTGCAGCCGCAAGACCTGCAGCGCTGGACCGACGCACCGGTGGCGGACGTAGTGGAAACCCCGCCAGCGGAGGCCGATGCGGTGGCGCTGGCGCGTGCATTTGCTATCAAAACACTAGCTGAACGCGCAGGTTCGGTGAGGTCTATGACCGAAAATGTGCCTTCGCCCTGTGTGTCGGTGTGCCGCATGGATACCGGCAGCGGCCTGTGCGAAGGCTGTTTCCGCACCCTGGACGAAATCCGTGTCTGGAGCAAAAGCGATGACGCGGACAAGCTGCGGATGTGGGATGTGCTGTCCGGACGCCTGCGCCAGACGCACCCCGATGCTTTCGACCCCGCCAGCGCGTAACCCCGAAAGGCCCCGCATGAAACACATTACGTTTTATCTGGACTTCATCTCGCCCTATGCCTGGCTGGCCTTCGAGGAACTGCCCGAGGCGCTGATGGGCCTGAGCTACTCGGTGACCTACAAGCCCCTGCTGTTCGCCGCCCTGCTCAAGCACCACGGCCAGTTGGGTCCGGCGGAGATTCCGGCCAAGCGCGACTGGACCTACCGCCAGGTGCAGTGGCTGGCACACGCCAAGGGCCGCGCACTGGACCTGCCTGCCGTGCACCCCTTCAACCCGCTGGGCCTGCTGCGCCTGGCCATTGCCACCGACCCGCAGGGCCAGCCCAACCGCTATGTCTGCGAGACGCTGTTCAAGCATGTCTGGGTGGGTGGGCAGGACGCCGCCGACGCCCCGCGCCTGGCGGCGCTGACTGCGCAACTCACGCCCCCGCGCAGCCCGGCGGACGCGTCCGTCAAGGAGCAGCTCAAGGCCCATGCCGACGAGGCCATTGCCAAAGGCATCTTCGGCGTGCCCGCGTTCGAGGTGGACGGCAAGGTGTTTTGGGGCCAGGACAGCCTGCCCATGCTGCGCGCCTACCTGGAGGGTGACCCCTGGTTTGACGGCCCCCAGTGGGACGCCGTGCAGGCCGTTCCGGCCGGCGTGACGCGTCAGTAAAGTCGGGCCTCAGGCAGCGGAAAATGGGCGGGTTTGCATTACCCCGGTGAGCCCCGCATGCCCAGCGCCTTCAATTTCTCGTCCTCGCCCTTCGACTGCCTGACGCTGGAAGAACAGCGCCTGGTGCGCGACCATGTGGACATCGCCTACTTTCCCCAGGGCGAAACCATTCTGGCGCCGGGCGCGCAGCCCACGCACCTGTTTGTCATCATCAAGGGCTTTGTCCAGCAGTTCGACGGCAACGAGGTGCAGACCACCTACGGCCCCGACGACTGCTTCGATGGCCGCGGGCTGGTCGCCGGCAAGGTCAGCAGCCGTTTCGTGGCGGCCGAGGAGGTGGTGGCCTACCAGCTGGCCAAGCAGACGGTCAGCGACCTGATTGCGGGCAATGCCACCTTTGGGGCCTTGCTGTTTTCCGATTTGTCCAACAAGCTCAGCGCGCTGTCGGAGCGGCAGAGCCGGCATGAGTTGCAGTCGCTCACCATGGCCCGGGTGGACGAGGCCTTTGTGCGCATGCCGTATTTTGTGGACGCCGACACCAGCATCCTGGAAGTGGTGAAGCAGTTCCATGCCCTGCGCACCACCACCGTGCTGGTGCGCGACCGGCGCGTGGAGCCCCCGGCGCTGGGCATCTTCACGGTGTCCGGGTTGCAGCAGGCCATTCTGCACGGCACGCCGCTGGACCGCCTGCCGGTGGGCGAGCTGGCCAATTTTTCCCTGATCCGTGTGCGCCCGGACGACCAGCTGGGTGACGCGCTGGCGGTCATGGTCAAGCACTCGGTGCACCGGGTGGTGGTGGCCGATGGCCCGGACATCCTGGGGGTGCTGGAGGCGCTGGATCTGTTCAGCTACCTGTCCAACCAGTCCTACCAGATCAATGTGCAGATCATTGACGCCCAGGATGTGGCCACGCTCAAGCGGGCCGCCGAGCAGATCACCCGTCTGATTGCACTGTTGCACCGCAATGGCACCAACGTCAACCTGATTGCCCGGCTGGTGCAGGCGCTCAATGCCCGCCTGTTCGAGCGCACCTGGCAGCTGATCGCGCCGCCCGACCTGGTGGCCAACAGTTGCCTGTTCGTGATGGGCAGCGAAGGCCGGGGCGAGCAGCTGCTCAAGACCGACCAGGACAACGGCCTGGTGCTGCGCGACGGTTATGTGTGCTCGGTGGATGTGGCGGCGGTGTGCCGCGAGTTCTCTGCGGCCCTGGCCGACTTCGGCTACCCGGCGTGCCCGGGCAACATCATGGTCAGCAACCCGCAGTGGTGCCAGAGCGTGGGCGATTTCAGCCAGATGGTGCGCCTGTGGTGGATGGCGCCCACCCCGGACAGCCTGATGGCGCTGGCCATCTTTCTGGACGCGCATGCCGTCTGTGGCGACACGGCGCTGCTGGACCAGGTGCGTTCGGCCGTGTTCGACCTGACGGCGGACAACGACGCCATGCTGGCCCGCTTTGCCTCGGCCATCAATTTCTTTGGCAGCAGCAGTGGCTGGTGGAACCGCCTGCTGTCGCTGGGGGAGCAGGGCCGCGAGCAGCTCGACATCAAGAAGGTCGGCCTGTTTCCGCTGGTGCATGGCATCCGCAGCCTGGCACTGGCGCAGCACATCCACGCCACCACCACGGCGGGCCGCATTGAGGCGCTGGTGGCTGCGGGCCAGTTGCCCGACAAGCTGGCGGCCGACCTGGTCGACAGCCTGTATTTCTTCATGGGCCTCAAGCTGAAAGTGGGGCTGCAGGAACTGGCCACCGGGCATGCCGTTTCCGGTGGCGTGCAGGTGGACAAGCTCAGCAGCCTGGACCGCGACCTGCTCAAGGACACGCTGGGCGTGGTCAAACAGTTCAATGTGTTGCTGCACCAGCGTTTCCATCTGGACGCCGTGTGATGCGCTCACGCCTGTCGCCGTTGCGCTGGATCGCTGCTCTCAAGCGCGGCTGGATGCTGTACCACCTGGGGGACGCGCGGTTTCGCTTCATGTGGGATGCGCCGCCCGATGACGAATGGGTGGCGCTGGATTGCGAAACCACCGGACTCAATGTAAAGACCGATGCCATCATCGCCATCGGCGCGGTGCGCATCCGGGGCAACTGCGTCATGACCAGCGAGCGCCTGGAGCTGCTGGTGCGCCCGCAGGGGCAGCGCATCTCGGCTGACAGCGTGCGGGTGCACCGCCTGCGCGAGCAGGATGTGGCGCAGGGCATCAGCGCCGACGAGGCCATGGTGCGTCTGCTGCACTTCATCGGCAGCCGGCCCCTGGTGGGCTACTACCTGGAGTTTGATGTGGCCATGATCAACCGGGTGCTGTTCCCCATGCTGGGCATGGGCCTGCCGCAGGAAAAGATCGAGGTCTCGGCGCTGTACTACGACTACAAGAACCGGCAGCTGCCGGCGCATGCGCGTGACGGCAGCGTCATCGACTTGCGCTTTGACAGCCTCATGCAGGACCTGGGTTTGCCGGTGCGACCGGCGCACGACGCGCTCAACGACGCCGTCATGGCGGCGCTGGCGTTTGTGAAGCTGCGCGCCAGCGCGGGCCGCTAGGCGGCGGCGCGGTCGGTGTCCGAGGGGGTGGACAGCTCGTAGCGGTGCCCGCCGGCTTGCTTGGCCTTGTACATTGCGTCATCGGCGGCCGTGCGCAGGTCGTCCTGCGCGCTGTGGCCGTCGCCCACGGCGATGCCGATGGACAGGCCGATGCGGCACGTGCCATGCTGTAGCGCGATGGGGGTGTCCAGGGCCTTCAGGCACTTGGCGGCCACCGCGCAGGCTGCGGCCTCGGCGCGGTCGGGCGTGGTGTCGAGGTCTTCCATCACCATCATGAACTCGTCGCCCCCCAGGCGGGCCAGGGTGTCCGATTCCCGCACCACGGCGCTCAGGCGCCGCGCCACTTCGATCAGGGCGGCGTCGCCGGCTTCGTGCCCCAGGCTGTCGTTGATGGGCTTGAACCCGTCCAGGTCCAGGTACAGCACCCCCATGTGGGTGTCGTTGCGCTGCGCGCGTACCAGCGCCTGGGCTAGGCGGTCGGCCAGCAGCGTGCGGTTGGGCAAGCCGGTAAGGGGGTCATGGTGCGCCATTTGCTCCAGCGCCAGCTGGTTGGCCTGCAGTTTGGCCAGCAGGCGGTTGAACGCCATCATGAGGTGTCCCACTTCGTCTTCCCGCACGACCGTCAGCGGCTCCAGCGGCAAGTCCCCCCGTGTCATGCGGTCCGCCTGGTTGGCCGCCCGCAGCAGGGGGCGGAAGATGACCATTAGGGCGATCCCGGACAGCGCGATAAACGCGAGAACGGCGGCGGCGCTGCCTAGCGCCACCCAGTACTTGGCCCGGGAGACGGAAGCAAACGCCTCGGCCGTCGGAATGCGTGCCACCACGAACCAGCCGGTGCTGGGCACCGAGGCCATGGCGGAAATTTCCTCCACGCCTTGCGCGTTGACGGTGACGCCGCTGCCCCGGTAACCGGCCATGGCGCGGTCATGCAGGGGGTTCACGCCTTCGGGCGGCGTGGGCTTGAGCACCATTTCGGGCTTGTTAGAGGCTACAAACAGCCGGTCGCGTGGTGAAATCAGCAGGAATCCGCCCGTCTCGCCAATGCGGCTTTGTTGGGCCAGGGAGAGAAACCCGGGCGCGTTCAGGGCGGTAATGCCGGCCAGCACGGCGCGGACCTGTCCAGAGGCGTCCTTGATGGGTACGGCGATGGGCAGCACGGGCTCCCGGGCCACCTGTCCCACGACGGGGCGGCCCACCGCCAGTTCCCCGGCCAGTGCGCCGCGAATGTAGTCGCGGTCGCCATAGCGCACGGTGGCGCGCAGGGGGCTGGGTGGGAAATCCGCAATGGGTCGTCCGGTGGAGTCGGTGACGAATACGCCGTGGGAAAAAAGCGGCTGCAAGGCGTAACGCTCGCCCAGCCACGTGCGCAAGGCGTCCGGGTGGTCCAGCAGTTCCAGCGGCAGCGATTCCGCCATCTGCCGCAGCAGTACCTGGCGTTCCACGATTTTGTAGTCGACATCGCGGGCCACATAGCTGGCCAGCGATTCCTGCTGGGACGCGAACACGCGGCTCAGGTCTTCCGCCAGAAAGGCTGAAAGGGTGAAATACCGGCCCACGGCGCCCATGAGCACCACGACAACGCCGATGAGGAGCAGGCGGGTGATGATGCTATTGGCGATGCGTTGAAACGACATTAAATTGATAATAAAGGAAAAACGCATTTTGCATAGCGGTGTGTCCTTGTGATGACGAAGGCCCCGGGGTGCGCAGACAAAAAAAACCGGGCCCGGGCCCGGTTTTTTTGTAGGGGGCGTTAACCGCCCGGTTTAGTGACCCGATGCGCCCGATGCGCCCAGGCCGGTTTCGGAGCGCACCTGCTGCGCCTTGAACAGGGAGCGCTCCTTGGCGGCCTGCGGGCTGCGGTCCAGCACCGAGAACAGCCACACGCCCACAAAGCCGATGGTCATGGAGAACAGGGCCGGCGACGAGTAGGGGAACCAGGCCGAGCCCTTGGGGTTGCCGAGCACGGCTTCCCACACCGAGGGCGACACCACGGTCAGGCCGACCGAGGAGACCAGACCCAGGAAGCCGCCAATGACAGCGCCCTTGGTGGTGCAGTCTTTCCACAGTACGGACATGAACAGCACCGGGAAGTTGGCCGATGCCGCAATGGCAAACGCCAGTGCCACCATGAAGGCGATGTTCTGCTTCTCGAACGCAATGCCCAGGCCCACGGCGATGATGCCCAGTGCCACGGTGGTGATGCGCGAAACCTTCAGCTCGGAGGCGCTGTCGGCATTGCCCTTCTTGATGACGGTGGCGTACAGGTCATGGGACACGGCCGAGGCGCCTGAGAGCGTCAGGCCCGCCACCACGGCCAGGATGGTGGCAAATGCCACGGCCGAGATGAAGCCGAAGAACACGTTGCCGCCCACGGCCTTGGCCACCAGCACGGCTGCCATGTTGGCCGAACCGCCGCCGCCCTTGATGATGCCCTTGGCGGTATCAGCAAATTCGGGGTTGGTCAGCACCAGGGTGATGGCACCGAAGCCGATGATGAAGATCAGCACGTAGAAGTAGCCGATCCAGGTGGTGGCCCAGAACACGGACTTGCGGGCTTCCTTGGCATCGGGCACGGTGAAGAAGCGCATCAGGATGTGGGGCAGACCCGCGGTACCGAACATCAGCGCCATGCCGAAGGAAATGGCGGAAATGGGGTCCTTGATGAAGCCACCAGGTCCCATGATCGACAGACCTTCCTTGGCGGGCACGATGGCCTGGGCCTTGGCCAGCGCAGCGGCGGCGGCGGCCTGGGCTTCCGGCGTGGTCGCAGCGGCTACGGCTGCGGTTGCCGTTGCAACGGCTGCGGTCTGGGCGTTGGCGGCCAGCATCGTCTTCACGATCACGCCCTTGGCAAACAGGGCTTCGGGGCTGAAGCCAAACTGGGCCAGCACCATGACGGCCATGAAGGTCACGCCCGCGAGCAGCAGGCAGGCCTTGATGATCTGCACCCAGGTGGTGGCGGTCATGCCGCCGAACAGCACGTAGACCATCATCAGCACGCCGACGATGACCACGGCCACGATGTAGTCCAGGCCGAACAGCAGCTTGATCAGCGCACCGGCGCCCACCATCTGGGCGATCAGGTAGAACGCCACCACCACCAGCGTGCCGGAAGCGGCAAAGACGCGGATGGGGGTTTGCTGGAAGCGGTAACCGGCTACGTCGGCAAAGGTGAACTTGCCCAGGTTGCGCAAACGCTCGGCCATCAGGAAGGTGATGACGGGCCAGCCGACCAGAAAGCCGATGGAGTAGATCAGGCCGTCATAGCCCGAGGCCATCACCGCAGCGGAAATACCCAGGAAGGAAGCCGCCGACATGTAGTCGCCGGCAATGGCCAGGCCGTTCTGGAAACCGGTGATGCCGCCACCGCCGGTGTAGAAGTCCGCGGCCGATTTGGTCTTGGCCGCCGCCCACTTGGTGATAAACAGGGTGGCCACCACGAAGGTGCCAAACATGCCAATGGCAACCCAGTTGGTAGGCTGCTTGTCGACTTGCCCCAGGTCGGCGCCGGCGGCTTGCGCGGCGGCTGCCGCGACCAGTGCGCC
>JBAQKO010000403.1:0-1584 GCA_049301075.1 Rhodoferax sp. | reverse complement strand
GTGCAGAACGGGCTACAGAAAAGAATAGAAGCACCGGAACGGTATTTTCCGGTCCCCCCAGTAGTCGGCGGTGTCGCGGAAGATGTCGAGCAGCTGCTCACGCGCCTCCTTGTCGAATTTCACGTTGGCCGGAATGTGCTCCAGCACGGCAATGAAGCCGGGCTGCGGACCGGACTTGTGGACCGGATCGGTCAGGCTGTCGTACAGCGCATCGAAGTTCTTGCCCACGTGGGCGGGCAGCATGAATTGCTGGCCAATCATGTCCAGCACATCCTGCTTGGTCTGCGCGTTGGCCAGGTTGGCGTACAGGAAGTGGTGTCCCAAACCCTGGGCGGCCTCCTGCAGGTCCGACACCCGGAAGGCGCGAATCGACTGAACGATATTCGTTCTGACTGTTCGAAGTGGCATATCCATTTCCGCTTCTCTTTCTTAAAGAATACAAATCCAAGTCACGGAACGATCCTGCGAAAACTCGCGTAGTGATCGTCTGTGTAATAACAGGCGTCCGGTGTGGTGGCTGGGCCACCGCACACAATGCGCCGGGTTCCCCGGCCCCTTGATGCGGGCGTTTGCACGGTGTACTCGTGGTAGTAACCCCGCGTGTGCGCCGGAAGCAGGCGCTCCCGGTTGGCAAACACCACGCCGTCTTTCTCATAGGGGAACGGGCCGCCCCGGCGAATCAACTGGTAGGTTGCAAGACCCTGCGGGGGCAAGCGATTCACAGCCACCGTCGCGTCGGTTGTGGAACCGATGCTCTCCCGGGCAAGCACTGCGCCACAGGCAAAGACAATGGACAAAACCGCGCCAGTGAGCGCTAACTTTAAGACACCACTCCGCACCATGCAACCTCTCAAGCTACCTAGGGTAAACCCGAAACTCAAGCGCTAGAGTGTCGCGTATCTCGCCAAAAAAAGCAAGGCCTTGCCTAAATTTTAGGCAAGGCCTTCAGGGGCTTTTTGTGAAGAAGTGTGTACTAACTGTATTTAGCGGCTGACGTTCGCATCGGCCACGGTCAGCGCAGTCATGTTCACGATGCGGCGCACCGTGGTGCTGGCCGTCAGCACGTGCACCGGCTTGGCGGCTCCCAGCAGGACCGGGCCAATGGCAATGTTGCCGCCGGCGGCGGTCTTGAGCAGGTTGTAGGCAATGTTGGCGGCGTCGATGTTGGGCAACACCAGCAAGTTGGCGTCGCCGTGCAGGGTGCCGTTGGGCATCAGGGCCTTGCGCGCAACGCCGTCCAGCGCCACGTCGCCGTGCATTTCGCCATCCACTTCCAGCCACGGCGCCTGCTGCTGCAGCAGTGCCAGGGTCTGGCGCATCTTGACTGCGCTGGGTTCGTTGCTGCTGCCGAAGTTGGAGTGGCTCAGCAGGGCGGCCTTGGGTTTCAGGCCAAAGCGCACCATTTCCTCGGCCGCCATGATGGTGATCTTGGCCAGCTCGGCCGCGCTGGGGTCGTAGTTGACGTGGGTGTCCACCAGAAACAGCTGGCGCCCGGGCAGCATCAGACCGTTCATGCAGGCATAGACGGCCACGTCCTGTGCCGCCGAGGTGCTGGCGGACGGGCGCCGGCCAATCACCTGGTCG
>JBAQKO010000402.1:0-8007 GCA_049301075.1 Rhodoferax sp. | reverse complement strand
ACTATGCACTGGCCATGATTTTGGGCATCTTTGTGCTCATGACGTATTTTGTCTGGCTCAAGTAGGAGAAAAAGAATATGGGATTGTTGAGCCTTGCGATCTGGACGCCTATTGCGTTCGGTGTTGTGTTGTTGGCACTGGGCCGTGATGACCAGGCCCCAGCGGTGCGGCGGGTGGCATTGATTGGTGCATTGGTCAGCTTTCTGGTGACCTTGCCCCTCTATGGCCAGTTCGATACCGCGACGGCTGCCTTGCAGTATGTTGAGAAGACGTCCTGGATTGAGCGCTTCAACGTGAACTACCACTTGGGCATTGATGGCATTTCCTTCTGGTTCGTGCTGTTGACCGCCTTCATCAACGTGGTGGTGATCATTGCCGGCTGGGAGGTGATTACCCGCCGCGTCAACCAGTACATGGGTGCCTTCCTCATTCTCAGCGGACTGATGATTGGCGTGTTTTGCGCCCAAGACGGACTGCTGTTCTACGTATTTTTCGAGGCCACACTGATTCCGATGTACCTGATCATCGGCATCTGGGGCGGTCCCAACAAGATTTACGCAGCATTCAAGTTCTTTCTGTACACCTTGCTGGGCTCCCTGTTGATGCTGATCGCCCTGATCTACCTGTACACCAAGTCGGGTGGCAGCTTCGATCTCTCCGTCTGGCACGCGTTGCCGCTGGATCGCACAGCGCAGACGATGCTGTTCTTCGCGTTCTTTGCCGCGTTCGCCGTCAAGGTGCCCATGTGGCCGGTGCATACCTGGTTGCCTGACGTGCACGTGGAAGCCCCCACCGGCGGATCGGCCGTGCTGGCGGCCATCATGCTCAAGTTGGGTGCCTACGGTTTCCTGCGCTTTTCCCTGCCGATTGCGCCGGATGCCGCGCACGAGTGGGCCTGGCTGATGATTGCGCTGTCACTGATTGCCGTCGTCTATGTGGGCCTGGTCGCCATGGTCCAGCAGGACATGAAGAAGCTGGTGGCGTACTCGTCGGTTGCCCACATGGGTTTTGTGACGCTGGGTTTCTTTATCTTCAATGATGTCGGCGTTGCCGGTGGTGTGGTGCAGATGATTGCCCACGGCTTTGTGTCTGCTGCCATGTTCCTGTCCATCGGCGTGCTGTACGACCGCGTGCACTCCCGCGAGATCGCCAGCTACGGTGGCGTGGTCAACACGATGCCTAAATTTGCGGCGTTTGCCCTGTTCTTCTCCATGGCCAATTGCGGCTTGCCGGGAACGGCTGGCTTCGTGGGTGAATGGATGGTCATCCTGGGCGCTGTCAAATTCAATTTCTGGATAGGCTTTGGTGCCGCCAGTGCGCTGATTTTTGGTGCCGCCTACACGCTGTGGATGTTCAAGCGCGTGTACCTGGGTCCGGTGACCAATGACCACGTGAAGGCGCTCATCGACATTAATGGCCGCGAGTTCCTGATGCTGGCGCTGTTGGCGGTTGCTGTTCTGTGGATGGGTATTTATCCCAAGCCCTTTACGGATGTCATGGATGTTTCGGTGGCGCAGCTGCTCAAGCATGTTGCGGTTTCCAAGTTGTACTGATCAAACTGAACTGAGAGACGAAAGATGATTGACAAAATCAGTTGGATCACGGCTTACCCCGAGTTTGTGTTGCTGGTAATGACCTGTGTCATTGCGCTGCTGGATCTCGGCGTCAAAAGCCCCATGCGGGGTACGACCTACCTGATCACTTTGCTGACGCTGGCGGTGGTTGCCTATATGCAGGCGGACCTGGCCCTCAGTGGTTCCACCCTGTACGGTTTTGGCAACATGGTGGTCAGCGACACCATGGGAAGCTGGCTCAAGTGTTTTGCCACCGTGGCTGTGATGGTGACCCTGGTGTATGGCCGTACCTACGCGGGACACCGCGGCATGCTGCGGGGCGGGGAGTTGTTCACGCTCAGCATGTTTGCCTTGCTGGGTATGTCCGTCATGATCTCCGGGAACAATTTCCTGGTGATTTACCTCGGCCTGGAATTGCTGACACTGTCCAGCTACGGTCTGGTGGCATTGCGACGCGACAACGCGACCGCAACCGAGGCGGCCATGAAGTATTTTGTGCTGGGTGCCATGGCCTCGGGTTTCCTGCTCTACGGCCTGTCCATGATGTACGGAGCCACCGGCACCCTGGACGTGAATGCGGTGTTCAAGGCCATTGCCTCCGGTCAGATCCGGCATCAGGTGCTGGTGTTTGGTCTCGTGTTTGTGGTTGCCGGTTTGGCGTTCAAGCTGGGTGTCGTGCCGTTCCATATGTGGATTCCGGACGTCTACCAGGGCGCACCCACCGGTATCACCCTGATGATCGGTGGCGCGCCCAAGCTGGCTGCCTTCGCGATCACCATCCGACTGCTGGTGGAGGGGATGCTACCGCTGGCCATTGACTGGCAGCAGATGCTGCTGGTGCTGGCGGTTGGGTCACTGCTGATCGGTAACCTGGCAGCCATTGCGCAGACCAATGTCAAGCGCATGCTGGCGTTTTCCACCATTTCCCAGATGGGCTTCGTGTTGCTGGGTCTGGTGTCCGGTGTGGTCAATGGGGATGCGCTGTCCTTCGCCGCCAATGCCTACAGTTCGGCCATGTTTTACGTCATCACCTATGTGCTGACGACGCTGGCAAGCTTCGGCGTGTTGCTGCTGCTGTCGCAAGAGGGCTTTGAGAGCGAAGAAATTGCCGATCTGGCCGGCTTGAACCAGCGCAGCCCCCTGTATGCGGGTGTGATGGCGGTGTGCCTGCTTTCCCTGGCCGGTATTCCTCCGCTGGTGGGTTTCTACGCCAAGCTGGCCGTCTTGCAGGCTTTGGTGGCTTCCGGGCAGGCGTTCTCGTTGGCCATCGCGGTATTTGCCGTCATGATGTCGCTGATTGGCGCGTTCTACTACCTGCGTGTCATCAAGGTGATGTACTTTGATGCCCCCATTACCGCCAGCAGTGTGGTGGCACCCCTGGATGTGCGGGTGGTGCTGTGCATCAATGCGGCACTGGTGCTCGGCTTGGGACTGTTCCCCAGCGGCTTGCTGGCCTTGTGCGGTAACGCCATCCGGCAGATGCTGGGTACCTGAGCGCGCCGGCACTCCGGTATTCACGCCCCATTTTCAGCGCTTAAAGATGTCTACTTCTTTTGCCGTCTGGTGTGTCGTGGCCCTGGCCCTGGCGGCTGCCAACTTCCCCTTTGTCACGCAGCGGGCGCTGGGGCTGGTTGCGTTGCAAAAACCCAAGACACTCGGCGCGCGGTTGCTGGAGCTGGTCGCCTGTTACCTGCTGGTGGGTGGTGTGGCGCTGCTGCTGGAAAAGCGCGCGGGAGAAATCGCTCCCCAGACCTGGGAGTTTTACGCCATCACGGTGTTCCTGTTTTTGACCTTTGCATTTCCGGGCTTCGTCTACCGGTATCTGGTCATGCGCAAGTCCTGACCCTGGCGGGGCAGCATGGATGATCGACATCTCGTCGAACGCAAGCTCTCCAGCCAGGAATTGTTCAAGGGCCGGTTCCTGCACGCGTTTGCCGATTCGGTAGCCTTGCCGGACGGTCATACCGCCATCCGGGAGTACGTGGTGCATCCGGGCGCGGTGATGGTGATTCCGCTTTTGCAGGACGGGGACGGACACTGGCGCGTCGTACTCGAACGGCAATTCCGTTACCCCGTTGGCCAGGTGATGATCGAATTCCCGGCGGGCAAGCTCGATGCCGGTGAGGCAGTGTTGTCCTGTGCCCAGCGGGAGCTCCAGGAAGAAACCGGCTACCGTGCCGCGGAGTGGGCACATGCCGGGGTTTTGCACCCGGTGATTGCCTATTCCACCGAATTCATCGACATCTGGTTTGCCCGCGGACTCACACTGGGCGAGCGCCATCTGGACAGCGGGGAATTCCTGGATGTGTTTACGGCAACGCCCAGTGACCTGCTGCAGTGGTGTCAGCAAGGCAAGGTGACCGACGCCAAGACCCTGACCGGCGCCCTTTGGCTGCAAAACGTGCTCAGCGGCGTGTGGACACTGGACTGGCAACCGGTCCCGGTTTCGCCAGAACGCTGACAATTGGCACCATGAAAGTACTGGACCTGCAATGCGCACACGGACACGTCTTCGAGGGCTGGTTTGCCTCGGAAGATGATTTCTTGGCCCAGTGCGAGAAGTCACTGGTGCAGTGCCCGGTGTGCGGTGACCCTTCGGTGGCCAAAAAACTGAGCGCTCCCCGGTTGAATCTGGCTGGGGGACGCAGCACGGAGGATCAGCAGCAGCTTTCCATGGCGCCGGCCCGTGCGGATCAGGCGCTCACCGCAGCCTGGCTTGCCGTGGCGCGCCAGATTGTGGCCAACACCGCCGATGTGGGTGACCGGTTTGCAGAAGAGGCCCGCAAAATGCACTACCGCGAGGCCGAGGAGCGCAGCATACGCGGCACCACCACAGTGGAGGAAGCTCGGGCGCTGCTGGACGAGGGCATTGAGATCCTGCCGCTGGTGCTGCCAACGGCCCTGAAGGAGCCCCTGCAGTAGGGGCTTCCTGGGCACGCAGTTGTATCAGGGGTAGAGGCCGCGCAGCTCACGGGCGTGCAGTATGCGCTTGCAGGCCACAATGAAGGTGGCGGTTCGCAGGCTCACTTTGTGATCCTGTGCCACCTGCCACACGCCGGCAAAGGCCTCCTTCATGATGCGTACCAGTCGGGCGTTGATCTCATCTTCACTCCAGAAATAGCTGGAGAAATCCTGCACCCATTCGAAGTAGCTGACCGTCACGCCGCCGGCGTTGGCAATCACGTCCGGCAGTACAAGGATGTTGCGCTCCTGCAGGATGTCGTCTGCCGCCGGAGTGGTTGGGCCATTGGCGCCTTCGATGATCAGCCGTGCCTGGATGCGTCCGGCATTGGAGGCTGTGATCTGCTGCTCCAGCGCCGCGGGGATCAGGATGTCGCAATCCACATCCCAGAATGCATCGTTGGCAATCACTTCTGCTTGCGGGAAACCGGCCACCGAGCCGGTTGCGCTCACGTGGGCCTGCAGGGCCGCAACGTCCAGTCCCGATGCCTGATAAATGGTGCCGCCATGGTCTTGCACCGCCACCACGCGGGCACCGGTCTGTGCAAACAGGCGCGCCGCTACACCGCCCACGTTGCCAAACCCCTGCACCGCTACCCGGGCCGATACCACATCCAGACCGATGTGCTGGGCGGCCTCCATGCCCACGGTGAAGACGCCCCGCCCGGTGGCGTCACGGCGCCCCAGCGACCCACCCAGGTCAACCGGTTTGCCAGTGACCACGCCGGTGGCCGTCGCACCCTGGTTCATGGAGTAGGTATCCATCATCCAGGCCATGATCTGTTCATTGGTGTTGACGTCCGGTGCAGGAATGTCTTTGGTGGGTCCGATGATGATGCCGATCTCGCTGGTGTAACGGCGGGTCATGCGCTCCAGTTCACCGCGCGACAGTGTTTTGGGGTCTACCCGGATGCCGCCTTTGGCGCCACCATAGGGCACATTGACCGCGGCGTTCTTGATGGACATCCAGGCGGACAGGGCCATCACTTCGGACAGCGTGACATCCTGGTGAAAACGCACGCCACCCTTGCCAGGACCGCGCGAGGTGTTGTGCTGCACCCGGTAGCCCTCGAAGTGGGCGACGGTGCCGTTGTCCAATTGAATGGGTACGTCCACCACCAGGGCGCGCTTGGGGCGCTTGAGGGTTTCCGCCCAGCGGGCGAGATGTCCCAGATACGGGATCACCCGATCGACCTGCTGCAGGTAAATCCCCCATGGCCCCAAATTGTCAGCCTGCAGGTAGGAAGGCAAGGCGTGCCCGAAGGAGGGCGTGACCAAGGACGAGGCGCTGGGGACGGTGGGGTTGGGTGACATGGGTTTCCTTGTGGGAGAAGTGATGTCCCGCACTGTAGGCGCGCCCATGGGCCCTGTCTAAGGCCAAGTTTTTTTCAAACTATGCAAAAAAGTAATAACAAAGCATGGGCACGGTTGGATGGCTTTGCGGGTGGGGTGCGATCGTTCGTATCGGACCCTCCACGTTGCGCTCAGGCATTGAATTGCAGGGCCGCCAGCCCGGCGTACACCCCGCCGCGCGCCACCAATTCGGCGTGGGTTCCTTGTTCCACCAACCGCCCATGGTCCAGCACGACAATGCGGTCGGCCTTTTGCACCGTGGCCAGCCGGTGGGCAATGACCAGGGTGGTGCGGTCCCGCATGGCTGATTCCAGGGCAGCCTGCACCATGCGCTCGCTCTCGGCATCCAGCGCGCTGGTGGCCTCATCCAGCAACAGCAATGGCGGGTTTTTCAGCATGGCGCGGGCAATGGCAATACGTTGGCGTTGCCCCCCCGACAGGCGCAACCCGCGTTCACCCAGAAAGGTGTTGTAGCCCTCGGGCAGGGCGGTGATGAACTCGTGGGCAAACGCGGCCTTGGCGGCCACCAATACCTCGGCATCGCTGGCCTCGGGTTTGCCGTAACGGATATTGTCCAGGGCACTGCTGGAAAAAATGACGGCGTCCTGCGGCACGATGCCAATGCGCTGGCGCAGGGCACCCAGCGACATCTCCCGCGTGCTCACGCCGTCCAGAATCATGCGGCCGCTGGTGGGGTCGTAAAAACGCAGCAAAAGCTGGAAGACGGTGCTCTTGCCGGCGCCGCTGGGGCCCACAATGGCGACGGTCTGGCCCGGCTGGATGTCCAGCGAGAAATCGGACAGCGCGGGTTGCAGAGGGCGCGAGGGGTAGTGGAACTGGATCGCCTCGAATGTGACAGCGCTTCCGGCTGCCGGCATGGGGGCTGCAGCCGGATTGGCGGGTGAAACAATGGGCGACTGGGTATTGAGCAATTCCATTAATCGCTCTGTTGCACCGGCGGCGCGCAGCAGGTCGCCATAGACCTCGCCCAGGATGGCAAAGGCGCTGGCCAGAATGATGACGTACACCACGGTTTGCCCCAGATGCCCGGCCGATATGCGCCCGGCCATGACGGCCTGGGTTCCCTGGTACAGGCCCCACAGCAAAGCCGCCGAGGTGGCGATGATGATGAACGCCACCAGCACCGAACGGGCTCGGGAGCGCCGGATGGCGGTGTCAAAGGCATTGTTGGTCGAGGTGGTAAACCGCTGGGCTTCCCGTGCTTCGGCGGTATAGCTTTGTACGACCGGTATGGCATTGAGGACCTCGGCAGCGATCGAACTGGAATCGGCAATGCGGTCCTGGCTGGCACGGGACAGCTTGCGTACTCGCCGGCCAAACCACAGGCTGGGCAGCACGACCAGCACCAGTACCCCCAGTACCTGGAACATCACATACGGGTTGGTCCACACCAGAATGCCCAGCGCGCCGATGCCCATGACCAGGTTGCGCAAGCCCATGCTCAGGGACGAACCCACCACGGTTTGCACCAGTGTGGTGTCGGCCGACAGGCGCGACAGCACTTCGCCGGTCTGGGTGGTTTCAAAAAATTCAGGGCTCTGTTCCAGTACGTGGCTGTACACCGCGTTGCGCAGATCGGCGGTGACGCGTTCGCCCAGCCAGCTCACCATGTAAAACCGTGCGGCAGAAAAAAGCCCCAGGGCCACCGCCACGGCAAACAGGGCCGCAAAGTGCTCGCGCAGGGCCATGACCTGCTCGCCTTTGTCGGTGTGGACCAGTCCACCGTCGATCAGGCTACGCAGGGCCAGCGGAAAGGCCAGTGTGGCCATGGCAGCCAGCACCAGAAACACCAGTGCCAGCCCAATGCGCCCCCGGTAGGGGCGCAAAAATGGCAGCAAGCCGGAGAGGGACTTCGGGTTTTGGGCTTTGGCGCGTTCAGAGGTCATGGTGGGGCAGTTGGGGGTGATTGGGCGCGGTACAAGCGGCACCGGGAAATGGGCATGATACAGGCCGTTGGAGCGCATGGTTCTTGCGCCAACCGCTTCTAAATCGATAGCAATTTTTCGATGGTGTGCGCTCGGGCCCTGGCCTGTGGGGCTCTCTTTGTGGCCGGGGACCAAAATCGTGTTGCGTCGGCGCGTCAAGGCAAACATATAAC
>JBAQKO010000401.1:0-7401 GCA_049301075.1 Rhodoferax sp. | reverse complement strand
GCCTGACCCCGTGGTCCTCGGTGAGCTGGCAATCCGCCGCCTGGGTCATTCCGATTGGCGTGCTGGCCTCGCTGGGCCAGTGGTGCATGACCCGGGCCTACAGCCACGGCGCCACGCTGGTGGTGGCCAGCATGCAGTACACCGGCATCGTGTTTGCCGCCATCTTCAGCCTGACCCTGTTTGGTGACCACATTGCGCCCATAGGCTGGGCGGGCATTGCGGTCATCGTGTCCAGCGGCGTGCTGGCCACGGTGTTGCGCGCGCGCGCCTTGCCCAACACCCCCGCGGAAGAACACTGAGGAGCCCACCCCATGTACACCACGCTCATCTCCGCCACCGAGTTGCAAGCCCTGCTCGCCAGCGGCCAGCCCTGCCGGGTGTTTGACTGCAGCTTTGACCTGATGCAACCCGCTGCAGGGCCGGCCATGTACGCCCAGGCCCATATCCCCGGCGCGGTGTACGCCCACCTTGACCAGCACCTCAGCGCGCCCAAGGACCCGGTCACCGGCAAGCCGGCACCCGGCAGCGCCGCGTCGGGCGGCCGCCACCCCTTGCCCACGCGCGAAGCCTTCGCTGCCTGGCTGGGCTCCGTGGGTCTGGACCACACCATGCAAGCCGTGGTGTACGACCGCCAGGGCGCCAATTACTGCGGACGCCTGTGGTGGATGCTGAAATGGGCCGGTCACGCCAACGTGGCCGTGCTCGATGGTGGCCTGCAAGCCTGGCAGGCGGCGGGCGGCGCGGTCGCCAGCGGGCCGCAGGACGTTTTTCCAGCACACAACTACACGCTAGCCCCCGCACTGCTTGCGCTGGTCGCTACACAAACCGTAGCAAACCAGCTGGGACGCGGCGGCCAGACGGTTCTCGATGCGCGGGGTGCTCCGCGTTTTCGCGGCGAGGTGGAACCGCTGGACCCCATTGCCGGCCACATTCCGGGAGCGCTCAACCGCCCGTTTACCGACAACCTGGGCGCAGACGGCACGTTCAAGCCGACTGCGCAGCTGAAAGCCGAATTTCTCGCTCTGCTGGGCGGCCGCGACCCCGCCACCATGGTGCACCACTGCGGCAGCGGCGTCAGTGCCGTGCCCAACATCATTGCCATGGAAGTCGCCGGACTGGGCCCCACCGCCCTCTACGCCGGCAGCTGGAGCGAGTGGAGCAACACGCCGGACCTGCCGGTGGCGCAGGGCTGACGGTAAACGCAGCGAGGCCTTCCGCCGGGAGGCGGACAATCAGGCGTGTTTTCCGCCGAGCCCCAGATAGCTCTCGATGACGCGTGGATCGTTAGCCAACTCGGCGCTGGGGCCGCTGAGCGAAATTTCGCCGTTTTCCAGCACATAGGCGTAGTCGGAAACCTGCAAGGCAGCGCGTGCGTTCTGTTCGACCAGCAAAATGGAAACGCCGCTGCTCTTGAGCGCCGCGATGATGCGAAAGATGTCCTTGATGATCAGCGGTGCCAGCCCCAGGCTCGGCTCATCGAGCATCAGCAGCTTGGGCTTGGCCATCAGGGCGCGCCCCATCGCCAGCATCTGGCGTTCACCGCCGGACAGCGTGCCGGCCATCTGCTGACGGCGCCGCAGCAGAATGGGAAACAGGCTGAACACCTGGTCCATCGTCTCCAGATGATCGCGATGACCACTGCGATAACGGTCAAAGGCCCCGAGCAGCAAGTTGTCACCGACGCTCATCTCCGCAAACAGCTCGCGCTTTTCCGGAACCAGCGTCATGCCCTGGCGCACGCGTTGTTCGACCGGCTGCTGCGCCCCCAGCCGCTCGCCACAATAGACCAGCTCGCCCCGCGTGGGCAGCAAGCCCATCAATGCGGTGAGCAAGGTGGTCTTGCCGGCACCATTGGGACCGATGACGGTCACGATATCGCCCTGGCGAATGGTCACATCAATATGCTGCAGGGCCTCGACCTTGCCGTACCGGACCGACAGATCGCGGACTTCCAGCAAGGGCTGTTTCGGGACTGAATCACGCATTTCCACTATGCCACCCCGCCCAGATAGGCTTCCAGCACCGCCGGATTGCGTTGCACTTCTTCGGGCCGTCCTTCGGCGAGCTTCTCGCCAAACTCCATGACAACCACGCGATCGGCCAGTCCCATCACAAAATCCATGTCGTGCTCGACCAGCAGAATCCCCATCCCCTCCGTGCGCAGGCGGCGCAGCAGTTCGGCCAGCGTCTGCTTTTCCAGGTAGCGCAAACCCGCGGCTGGCTCGTCGAGCAGCAACAGGCTGGGGTCCGCGGCCAGCGCGCGGGCAATCTCGACCAAGCGCTGCTTGCCCAGCGGCAAACTGCCTGCCGCATCGTTTGCGTGTCCGCCCAGACCACAGCGTTCGATCTGCACGGCCGCCTCATGCAACAGGCTGGCTTCTTCCGCACGCTCGGTCCGGAAAGCGGCGTGCAGGAAATTTTTCCGGCCCCGCAAATGCGCGCCAATGGCCACGTTCTCCAGCACGCTCATCGTCGGCAGTAAGCGCACATGCTGGAACGTGCGACTCAGGCCGCGGCGGGCAATATCCCGCGCGCCCAGGGTCTGGATCGCCTCGCCCAGGAAATGGACCTCGCCGGAACTGACCGGATCGACACCGGAAATGGCATTGAACAGCGTGCTTTTGCCGGCGCCGTTCGGTCCGATCAGCGCCATCACTTCACCGCTGCGCACGGAAAAGTTCATCCGGTTGTTGGCAACCAGTCCGCCGAAGCGCTTGGTGGCATCCTTCACTTCGAGCAGGAGCGTACCCGCCTGCGGCGGCTGGCGGCGCGCCAACGCCGCGCCGGTGAATGTGGCCCGGGATACGGCGCGCTGCGGCCACCAGCCCATGATGATCGGCCACAAGCCATCGCGCGCGCGGTGCAACATGACAATCATCAGCACGCCAAAGACGATGACCTCGAAGTTGCCGCTTTGCCCCAACAGCTGCGGCAGCCAGTCCTGCAGCCATTGCTTGAGCAGCGTAATCAGGCCGGCCCCGAGCAGCGCACCCCAGACATTGGCAACGCCACCGATGACCGCCATGAAAAGATATTCGATACCCTGCGCCAGAGAAAACGGCGTCGGATTGACGAAGCGTTGCAGGTGCGCGTACAGCCAGCCGGAAATGCAGGCAAAAAGCGCCGCAATCGTGAAAATGACGATCTTCGAGCGCGGCGTGTTGACCCCCATCGCCTCGGCCATCAGCGTGCCGCCCTTGAGCGCGCGTATCGCCCGGCCCTCGCGCGAATCCAGCAGGTTGCGGGTGAGCAGCATGGCCGCCATGACCACGATCCAGATGAGGTAGTAGAACTGCTGCGGCGACTTCAGCTCGATACCGAAGAAATCCAGCGCGGGAATGCCGCTGATGCCGGTGTGCCCACCCAGCCACTCAATGTTGCCGAAGAGAAAGTAGAGGCTGATGCCCCAGGCAATGGTGCCCAGCGGCAGGAAATGCCCCGACAGGCGCAGGGTGATGAAACCCAGGCCAAGCGCCACGACCAGGGTGAGCAGCAGACCCGCGCACAGCGCCAGCCACGGCGAAACGCCGTGCGCTGTGCTCAGGTAGGCCGTGGCATAGGCACCCAGGCCCACGAAGGCGGCCTGGCCGAAGGAGGTCAGGCCGCCGACACCGGTCAACAGCACGAGGCCCAGGGCCACCAGGGCCGACAAGCCGATGTAATCGAACAGCGTCACCGAGAACTCGGACAAGCCCAAGGGCGCGAGCGCCAGCACGACGATGAAAAGGGCCACCGGCAGATGGCGAAAATGGGCCCGCTTCATTCTTCATCCTCGGTTACACGGGTATGGAGCGAACGCCACAACAGCACCGGAATGATCAGCGTGAAGACGATCACTTCCTTGAACGCGCTGGCATAAAACGACGAATACGATTCCAGCAACCCAACCAGAACGGCACCCGCGGCGGCAACGGGATAGCTCGCCAGCCCACCGACGATGGCGCCGACAAACCCTTTGAGGCCGATGAGGAAGCCAGAGTCGTAGTAGATGGTCGTGATCGGCGCGATCAGCACGCCGGAAAAAGCACCGATAGCCGCCGCCAGCGTAAACGACCACTTACCGGCCTCCGCCGCCGAAATGCCCAGCAGACGGGCACCGGTTCGATTCATCGCCGTGGCGCGCAGAGCCTTGCCGTAAATCGTCCGTTCAAAGAAAAAGTACATGGCGCAGATCAACGCGGCGCTCACGGCGACGACGAGAATGGTCTGCCCCTGCAGCAGCGTGCCACCAATTTCAAAGCTGACGTCGGTGAACGGTGTCGTGCGCGAGCCCTCGGCACCGAAGAACAGCAGACCGAGGCCGGTCAGCGTGACATGCACGGCGATCGACACGATCAGCAGCACGAGCACCGAGGCGTCGGTAATGGGCTGATACGCCAGGCGATAAATCATCGGCCCCATTGGCACGACCAGCAGCAGCGCCAGCACAACCTGCACTGCCAGCGGCAAGGTCGCCAGCGGCACGGCCAGCAACAGCCCGGCCAGCAGCAAGGGCACGCCACAATTGAACAGCAGGAGCACCGGAATGCGCTGCAACTGCCGTGCACGCAGTGCGGCGGTGACCTCGACCAGCGCCGTCACGGTGCCCAGACCGAGCAGCAACCAGAGGGTTCCCGGCAACTTGCCAGCCTGCAGGCTGGCCAGGCTGAGCGCGCCGAAGGCCACGAATTCGCCCTGGGGAATGAAAATGACGCGCGTCACCGCGAACACCAGAACCAGGGCCAGCGCCAAGAGGGCATAGATGGCACCATTGGTGATGCCATCCTGTCCGAGTAACAGGGCAATCTGCAAATCCATTACAACCAAAACCTCAGCACAGCGGCAATGAGCCGGAAATTCCTTGCCGCATTCGCAACCCTGTTACGACCCGTCAACGATTACTTGATCAGCTTCCAGGTGCCGCCTTCGATCTTCACCATGACACGGGCGCGTTGGTCGAAGCCCTGATGGTCCTGGGCGCTGAGGTTGAAAACACCGTGCGCAGCGGACAGATTGCGGGTGGTTTCCAGGGCCTCACGCAGTGCAGCACGGAACTCCTTGGTACCCGGTTGCACCTTCTTGTTCAGGGCACGTGGAATGGCGTTCTGCAGCAACAGGCCTGCGTCCCAGGCATGCGCGCCGAAGGAGCTCACGCTGCCTTTGCCATACGCGGCTTCGTACTTGGCGACGTAATCAAGCCCGGCCTTCTTGTTGGGATAACCGTCGGGCAGCTGCGAAGCAACCACGACCGGCCCGATGGGCAGGAAAGTGCCCTCGACATCCTTGCCACCGACCCGCAGGAAATCGGGGTTGGCGATGCCGTGCGTCTGGTAAATCAGACCCTTGTAGCCTTTTTCCTTCAGCGTCTTCTCGGGCAGGACGCCCGGAGTTCCGGCGGCGGCGATCAAAACCGCATCGGGCTTGGCGGCAAGAATCTTCAGGATCTGGCCGGACACGGAGGTGTCGTTGCGCTGGTAGCGTTCGCTGGCGATCACCCGCAGCTTGCGGACTTCGGCGATTTTCGCGAATTCCTTGAACCAGCCCTCACCATAGGCGTCAGCAAAGCCGATGAAACCAACCGTCTGCACATTCTGGCTGTTCATGTGCTCGACAATGGCCGTTGCCATGTGGGCATCGTTTTGTGCCGACTTGAAAACCCAGGCGCGCTTGGCGTCCATCGGTTCGACCACAATGGCCGAACCGGCCAGCGAAATCATCGGCGTCTCGGCTTCAGCGGCCACATCCATCATGGCCAGGGAGTTCGGCGTGGTGCTCGAACCAATCACCACATCGACCTTGTTTTCGCTGATCAGCTTCTTGATGTTCTTCACGGCCGCCGTCGTGTCGGTGGCGTCGTCCAGAACGATGTAGTTCACTTTTTGCCCGGCGATGGTGTGCGGAAACAGGGCTACGGTGTTCTTTTGCGGGATGCCAAGTGACGCCGCGGGCCCGGTGGCAGACACCGAAACGCCAACGTTGATATCGGCCCAGGCCAGACTGACCGACAGGGCGGACAGGGCGGACAGGGCGGTGACGATCAGCGATTTGTTGAATTTCTTGAACATGGGTTGTCTCCAGCACACCGGTTGTTGCGTAACGGATCATGATACCAAACGCGATGACGCCCTCCATCCGCAGAAGCCGGATACGCAGCCCCATCCCGGCCTGCCCTGCCACGCCTGCAGCAGGATTTGTCGGGATATGTAAAATCACCGCTCCAGCTTTTGACCGTGTACTTCAACAAGGACTTCCAAATGAGACAAAAAATTTTCACGGCTTCTTTGCTTTCACTTGCCTTGGCTGCCACCTTCAGCACCAGCGCCAGTGCGGCAGACATCCGGATCGGTGTGGCCGAGGCCCTGTCGGGCGGCGCCGCGCAATACGGCGTGGCCATCCGCAACGGCTTCCAGCTCGCGACCGATGAAATCAATGCTGCTGGCGGCATCAACGGCAACAAGTTGCAACTGATCATCGAAGACGAACAGGGCAAAAAAGAAGAAGCCATCAACGTCTTCAAGAAACTGATTTTCCAGGACAAGGTGCTGATGGTGTTCGGCCCCACGCTGTCGAACTCGGCCCAAGCTGCTGACCCGATTGCCCAGGCCGCCAAGACCGTGGCTTTTGGCACCTCCAACACCGCCGATGGCATCACCTCGATTGGCGACTACGTGTTTCGCAATTCGGTGACGGAAGCCGACGTGTTGCCCGAGACCATCAAGATGGCGGTCAAGAAGTCCGGCATCAAGAAAGTTGCCGTGCTGTACGGCAATGACGACGTGTTCACCAAGAGCGGCTACGACAACTTCAAGAAGGCGCTTGAAGACCTGAAGATCCCCGTCACGACGACCGAAACCTTTGCCAAGGGTGACGTGGACTTCAAGGCCCAGCTGACGAAGATCAAGGCCACCAACCCCGACGCCATCGTGCTGTCGGCCCTGCTGGCCGAAGGCGCACCCATCATGGTGCAAGCCCGCCAGGTGGGTCTGAACGTGCCCATCATCGGCGGCAACGGCATGAACTCGGTCAAGGTGTTTGAACTGGCCAAGGGCAAGTCCGACGGACTGTACGTGGGCAGCCCCTGGTCGATCGAGAACCAGGCCGATGCAAACCGCAAGTTCGTGGTCGCCTACACCTCCCGGTTCAAGATGGCCCCCGACCAGTTTGCAGCCCAGTCCTATGACGCCATGAACATCGCCGCCCAGGCCCTGCGCAAGATCAAGTTCAGCGGCGATCTGGCGGCTGACCGCACCGCACTGCGCGAAGCCCTGCCGTCCGTGAAGCATGTGGGAGCCACCGGCGCCTTCAACTTCCGCCGTGCCAACGACAAGGCCGGCAAGCCGGCCGGTTACGACGCCCAGCAGACCGCCATCGTCAGCGTGACGCGCGGCGACAAGTTCTCGATCGAGAAGTAAGACTGAAACG
>JBAQKO010000400.1:0-2029 GCA_049301075.1 Rhodoferax sp. | reverse complement strand
CGGGGTCGGGCAGGGCGCCCAACTCCAGTGGCGCGGCGGCCGCGCCCCGGGCCTTCTTGCGCAACTGGCCGCCCTCCACCGTGACAAAACTGGGGCAAAAACCCTTCACGCAGGAGTAGTCCTTGTTGCAGGTGCTCTGGTTGATCTGGCGCTTGCGGCCAAATTCGGTCTCCAGCGGCTCCACGCTGATGCAGTTGCTCTGCACGCTGCAGTCGCCGCAGCCTTCGCACACCAGTTCGTTGATGACCACGCGCTTGGCCGGGTCCACCAGCGTGCCGCGCTTGCGGCGGCGGCGCTTCTCGGTGGCACAGGTCTGGTCGTAGATGATGACCGTGGTGCCCTTGATTTCCCGGAACGCTTTTTGGATGCTGTCGAGCTCGTCGCGGTGGTGCACCGTCACGCCCTCTGCCAGTTCCACACCGGCGTATTTCTCGGGTTCATCCGTCACCACCACAATCTTGACCGCCCCCTCAGCCCGCATGCTGTGGGCAATCTGCACCACCGAGTGCCCTTCCGGGCGCTCGCCCACCTGCTGGCCGCCGGTCATGGCCACGGCGTCGTTGTAGAGGATCTTGTAGGTGATGTTCACGCCCGCGGCAATGGCTTGGCGCACTGCCAGCAGGCCGCTGTGGAAGTAGGTGCCGTCGCCCAGGTTGGCAAACATGTGCTGGTCGTGGCTGAAGGGCTGCTGGCCGACCCAGGGCACGCCCTCGCCGCCCATTTGCGTAAAGCCCACGGTGGCCCGGTCCATCCAGATGCTCATGAAATGGCAGCCGATACCGGCCATGGCGCGCGAGCCCTCGGGCACCTTGGTGGACGTGTTGTGCGGGCAACCCGAGCAGAACCAGGGCTGGCGGTCGGCGCCCTTGACGGCGCCCAGTTCCAGGACCTGCATGGCGCTTTCCTTGGCCTGCAAAATGGCCAGCTGGGCGTCGATGCGGGCGGCGGTGTCGCTGTCCACCCCCAGCTTCTTGATGCGCTGGGCAATGGCCCGGGCGATGATGGCGGGCGACAGGTCAGCGTTGGCGCGCAACAGGGTGTTGGCGCTCGGATTGGGCATGGACCACTCGCCACCGCCGCCATAGTGGCCCGCGCTCTCCACCTCGTTGAATTTGCCCAGCACCGTGGGCCGTACATCGGCGCGCCAGTTGTACAACTCTTCCTTCAGCTGGTATTCGATGACCTGGCGTTTCTCCTCCACCACCAGAATTTCCTGCAGGCCGGTGGCGAACTCGCGCGTGAGCTGCGCCTCCAGCGGCCACACCACGCCCACCTTGTGCAGGCGGATGCCGATGCGCCGGCAGGTGGCATCGTCCAGCCCCAGGTCCAGGAGGGCCTGGCGCGTGTCGTTGTAGGCCTTGCCGCTGGCAATGATGCCGAACCGGTCGTTCGGCCCTTCGATCACGTTGTAGTTCAGCCGGTTGGCGCGGATGTAGGCCAGCGCGGCGTACCACTTGGTGTCAAACAGGCGCGCTTCCTGTTCCAGCGCGGCATCGGGCCAGCGAATGTGCACGCCACCGGGCGGCATCACGAAATCGGTCGGCATGGCGATCTGCACGCGGTCGGGGTCGATGATCGCCGTGGCGCTGGACTCCACAATTTCCTGAATCGTTTTCATGCCCGCCCACACGCCGGAGAAACGGCTCATGGCAAAGGCGTGGATGCCCAGGTCCAGAATCTCCTGCACGTTGGCGGGAAAGAACACCGGCGTGCCGCAGGCCTTGAAAATGTGGTCGCTCTGGTGCGCGGCGGTGGAACTCTTGGCCACGTGGTCGTCCCCCGCCACGGCAATGACACCGCCCCAGGGCGTGGTGCCCGCCATGTTGGCGTGCTTGAACACGTCCGAACAGCGGTCCACGCCCGGCCCCTTGCCGTACCAGATGCCGAACACGCCGTCGTACCTGTTGCTGCCCGGCGGCGCAAAGCCCAGCTGCTGCGTACCCCACAGCGCCGTGGCCGCCAGCTCTTCGTTGACGCCGGGCTGGAACACGACGTGATGGGCCTTGAGGTATTTCTCGGCCTTCTGCAG
>JBAQKO010000399.1:0-23620 GCA_049301075.1 Rhodoferax sp. | reverse complement strand
ACCCCATGCACTATGCCCACCCGCGGGACATCATGGCGGAAATCGCGCGGCTGACGCCCAGCTTCCAGGGCGTAACCTATGAAAAAATAGAAAAGCATGGTAGCGTGCAGTGGCCTTGCAACGAAAGTACGGGCGAGCTGGGAACCGAAATCATGCACGTGGACCATTTTGTACGCGGCAAGGGCCGCTTCATCATCACGCAATACGTGGCTACGGATGAGAAGGTGACACGCAAGTTTCCCCTGATCCTCACCACGGGGCGCATCCTGTCGCAATACAACGTGGGGGCGCAAACCCGACGCACGGAAAACCTGCAGTGGCACAGCGAAGACCGACTGGAAATCCACCCGCATGATGCCGAGGAGCGGGGCATAAAACAGGACGACTGGGTGGGCATTGAAAGCCGCGCCGGCCAGACCGTGTTGCGTGCCGAGGTGACCGAGCGCGTGCAGCCGGGCGTCGTCTACACCACCTTCCATTTTCCGGAGTCGGGTGCCAATGTGATCACCACGGACAACTCGGACTGGGCTACCAACTGCCCGGAATACAAGGTGACGGCGGTGCAGGTGAAGCCGGTTGCACAACCGGCGGAGTGGCAAAAAACCTATGCACAATTCAATGCGGAGCAGTTGGCGCTACTGGACGCCGCGCATCCCTCTGCGCAGAGCGCATCGGCCGCGCGCTGATTGACGACCATGGACATGTCTGATCTTCCACAACCCGCTGCGCAGGCCTGCCGCGCGCTGCCGGTTCGCGAAATGCGCGGCGGCCAATGGCGCGCGGTGCAGGATTGCGTGGCAGAAGAGGTTCCGGTGGCCCTTGAATTCAATGGTGTTTCCCATGCCGTGATGATGGCTACGCCGGATGATTTGGAAGACTTTGCCTACGGCTTCTCGGTAGCCGAGGGGATTGTGGACACAGCTTCGCAGATTTACGATTGCGAGTGTTCGTCTTCGGACCGGGGGTACACCCTGCACCTCACCATCGCGGCGTCGTGCTTCCATCGTTTGAAGGAAATGCGCCGCAACCTCACCGGACGCACGGGGTGCGGCTTGTGCGGAACTGAGAGCCTGGACCACGCCGTGCGCTACCCGCTGCCGGTGACCGGGAACAGCACTTTTGACATCCGAGCTGTAGCCAAGGCCATTGCCGGCTTGCGGACGCGCCAACTTCTGCTGGCGGCTACGGGGGCCACGCATGCGGCGGCCTGGTGTACGCCCGATGGACAGATTGCGCTGTTGCGCGAAGACGTGGGGCGCCACAATGCACTTGACAAGCTGGCTGGGGCGTTGATCCGGTCGCGTTGCCGGCCCGGTGAGGGGTTTGTGGTGATTACCAGCCGCGCGAGTTACGAGATGGTGCAGAAAACCGCATCGGTGGGTGTTTCTTTGCTGGTGGCGGTATCGGGTGTTACCGCATTGGCGATAGACGTGGCTCACGGTGCGGGCGTGACCCTGATCGGCTTTGCCCGTGGTGACGATGTGTCCGTTTACAGCCACCCCGAACGATTGAAACTGGATGCACAATGACTCACGACGACAATTTGATTCGCATGGTCAACCAGATTGGCATTTTTTTTGAGAGCATGCCCGATCGCCAGGAGGCCCTGGACGGCGTTGCCACGCACCTGAAAAAATTCTGGGATCCGCGCATGCGCCGGGCGCTGCTGCAGCACGTGGACCGCGCAGACGCAGGCGGCATTCGGGACATCGTGCTGGCGGCGATTCGTGAACATCGCGCGCTAATCGAATAGACCTTGCGTGTTTATCGCACGCAATGCCAGGCCCGTGTTGGACGTCTTGGGGCCTTGGTGCACCTGCGGCATACAATGCGAGCACTAACCGATTGTGCTAATCCGACCACCACGCAACAAGATTAAGCAAAGCACCGTAGCGGACCTGGCTGCCACCCGGTCTGCGACCCACTTCGCGGAGTCGCTGATATGGACCTCCAGTTTGATGATGCGTTGAGCCGGCTTCAGACGAGCTACCAGCTTCTCTTTGAGCGCAACCCCCTGCCCATGCTGGTCTACCATGTGGGAACCCTGCGCCTGCTGGCAGCCAACCAGGCCGCGGTTGCCTGCTATGGGCACAGTGCGCAGGCGTTCGTAGAGTTGCATTTGGCAGACCTCCACCATCAGGACGACTGGCCGCAGGTGCTGGTCCATCTGCAGCTTTCTGCGGACGAACGCGCAGCCCAACGCCTGTGGCGTCACCGGCACCGCGATGGCAGCCTGATGGACGTGGAGGTCGATACCGAGGATGTGGACCTTGACGGAACCCAGGCGCGCATCGTGCTGGTGCGCGATGTGACGCAACGCCGGTTGCTCGAACAGGAGGCTCGTACCGAGCACGAAATGCTCTCGGCGGTGGTCAACGCGTCGCACGACGCCATCATCAGCACCGATGTCGAAGGGCGCATACGGACCTTCAGTCCCGGAGCCGAGCGCATGTTTGGTATTGGGCGTGAACACATGGAAGGTCGCAACGTGGACCTGTTGCTGCCCGAGCGTTTCCGGGCTGCGCATGCGCAGCACCGGCGCCACTTCGCAGAGGCGAAGTCGCCATCGCGCATGATGGGGCTGCGCTTGGTCAAAGGTTTGCGTACTGATGGTCAGGAGATGGATCTGGAAGGCACCATCACGCAAGTCAGCGTCGGTGATACGCAACTGCTCATTACCACCTTGCGGGACGTCACGGCCGACATGCGGGTCGAAGTGGAGCGACAGGAATCCCGCTCGCAACTCTCCGAGCTGGCCAACAAGTTGATGACGCAGGAAAAGGAACTCGTCAAGCGCATCGCCCAGGCCATGCATGACCAACTGGGGCAGACCGTGGCTGCCATGCGGATGGTTCACGAGACCATCACGGTCTTGCAGAAGGACCACGTGTCACCGCAAATTGCGCGGCTGGATCAGCAACTCAGTGCCCTGATCCAGCAGGCCAATCGGCAGGTTCGGCAGGTGTTGATGGAATTGCATCCCCCGTTGCTGGATGAGCACGGTTTGGCTGCGGCGCTGGACAATGAGCTGCGCAACCGCGCACTGACCCACATGGGCATGCATATTGCCCTGGAGGTAGAGCCCAATGTTGCCGCTGTACGCTGGCCCAGCGCGGTGGAATACACCGCGTTCATGATTGCCCGGGAAGCGGTTGAAAATACCTTGCGCCATGCCAATGCCACTTCCGTTTCCGTCCAGCTGCTGGGTGGGCCGTTGTCCCTGGAGCTGGTGATGCGCGATAACGGGGTTGGGCTTTCGTCGGGGGGGAAATCACGTGCCGGCCACCTGGGCATTGCCGGCATGGTGGAGCGGGCCCGGTCGGTGGGTGCTTCGGTAGAGGTGGGCCCCGGAGACGGGGGGGGCACACGCGTGAGTTTGCGCTGGAAGCCTGCGTCATGACCCAAATTTACCTGGTTGACGACCACCAGATCATGCGGGAGGGGCTGCGCGCCTTGTTGCAGGCTTGGGGGCACACGATCACGGGCGAGTCGGCCGACCCGACCCAGGCGTTGGCCGATATCCAGCGTCTGAAGCCGGAAGTCCTGCTGCTGGACCTCAACCTGGAGGGGCGTTCGGGGTTCGAATTGCTGGCAGAAATGCAGCGACGCCATGTGGCCACGCGCTGCATTGTGCTGACCATGTCGGCCCAGCCGCGCAACGTGGCGGAGGCTTTGCGCATGGGGGCGCTCGGGTATGTGCTCAAGGGCTCGGCGGGAAGCGAGCTTGCCAAGGCGATTGAGGCCGCTGTTCAGGGCAAACGCCACCTGGGTGCCGATGTGGCCGATCTGGCGGTGCAGTCTTTTACGCATCAGGAGGACGATGATCCCCTGGCGACGTTGTCGCCGCGTGAGCGGCAGATCATTGAAATGGTGGTTCGGGGGCAGTCCAGCGCCGTAATTGGCACCGAACTTCATCTCTCACCCAAAACCGTGGCTACCTACCGTAGCCGTCTGATGGCCAAACTCGGGGTGGGGGACGTTCCCGGGCTGGTGCGGCTGGCCATCCGCTACAAATTGGTCGACGACAGCGCACTCTGATCCGCGCGCCGACGCTCGGTGGGGCAGGCGATCTGTTCAACCTTGCTGGCACGTTGTGTCAAGAACTCCCTACAGACGTTTGGCCGCGCCATGCCTACAGTTAGCTTCAGTGCAGGGTTGAGGGATGTGTCCGCTGGGCACGCGATCCGGCGGGGGGCTACCATGATGAACCTACAGGCAGTACCGGGCACCGCGCCCCGGGTCTACTCTCCCATTCGTGTAGCGGAACGCCCGCGGCGTAGCGAAGGGGACTGGTCAAGCCTGCAGGAGGTGATGGACCTGTTGCTGTATGACGGACATGCCAGCGAGGCCGCCAACGGACAGTTGTTTCGCCGTCGCCGCGTCAAGGCGGGCAGTCCGTCTTTCTGATGGGCCAGCCGTTTGACGGCTTGTATGTGGTTCGCCTGGGGGCCTTGAAGACGATTGTCATCCATGACGATGGCAGCGAGCATGTGCTTTCCTTCTCCATGAAGGGGGACCTGATGGGGACAGACGGCATTTGCAAGGACCAGTATTGCACCGAAGCGGTTGCCTTGACCGATTGCGAAGTGATCCGGTTGCCGGACGCAGAACTTTTCCTGCCGGGCCGTGGCTGCAACGAGCTGGAACGCATGGCCTACTGGGCCATCAGTCGGGAGGTCGTCAAGGAGCAAATGTCCTACACGCTATCCCATGCGTCCAAGTCGGAGGTGCGGGTCGCCCGCTTCCTGCTGATGCAATCGAACTGTTTTTCTGCGCTGGGCTACTCGCCTCGCCGCTTTACCCTGCCCATGACACGGCGTGATATCGGCAGTTATCTGAGCGTGACGCTGGAAACCGTGAGTCGTGCCTTGTCGGCGTTGCATAACCTTGGCATCATTGAGGTAGCGAGTCGTGAAATTACGATTCTCTCCAGGGAGGCGTTGCACGCATATGAGGGATAGGGAGCGATATCCAGAAATGGGCGGAGCGGAATGAGTTTTGAGAAAAATCCACTGGATACCGGGGAATTGCATCGGCTCGCACGGGAGCAGTTTGCCTATTCCAATGAACAGGATGTTTCTGCGCTTTCTTCGGATCAGGTGCAACAGCTGCTCGAAGATCTGGTCGTCAGAAAGATTGAACTGGAAATACAAAACGCGCACCTGAACGAAGCGCGGTCCCAACTCGAACTGACGTTGAACCAGGCCCGGGAGCTGTATGACTTTTCGCCGGTGGGTAGTTTCAGCGTGGATCACGCCGGAACCATCGTCAAGTTGAATCTGGCAGGAGCGCGGTTGTTGGGACAGGAGCGCGTACACCTTCTGGGGAGCCGGCTGGACCAGTTCTTTCCTGGCGCGGAGCGTGCGAACCTCAATGCCATGCTCCATATGGCAGAGCAAACCGGTGATGCGCAGCATGGTGATTTGTCCGTCCAGGGTAAAGGATGCGCCCCCAGGCGCGTGCGGGCGGAAATTGGCCCCTTGGGACACGGGCTGGGGTGCAACGTCATTCTGGTGGATATCACCGAACGCAGTCGCCTGGAGCAGCGTTTGCTGGAAAACGAGGAGCGCTGGAAATTCGCGCTGGGTGCATCGGGCGATTGTGTGTGGGACTGGAATGTTCAGACCGGCACGGTGAACTACTCGCCCCAGTTCGAGCAACTCTATGGATTTTCCGACCAGGAGCTTGGGGCCAGCCTGGAAAGCTGGAGTTTGCGCATTCACCCGGATGACCGGCAGCAGGTCATGGCATCCTTGCAAAAATGCCTGACGGGTCAAGCCGACAGTTATTCCAGCGAGTACCGGGGGCTGACCAAGGACGGGGGATGGAAATGGATTCTCGCCCGAGGCGCCGTATTTTCACGTGCGGGAGATGGCTCGGCGGTGCGGATTCTCGGAACGCAGGTGGACATCACCGATCGCAAGGAGATGGAGAAAACGCTGCAGACCACCAGCGCGTTGCAACAGGCTGTTTTCGACGCGCTTCCCGTGAAGATTGCGGTTCTGGATCGCAACGGGCGTATCGCTCAAACCAATTTGGCGTGGGATATCTACGCCCGGGAGAACGGTTTCCCGGGTCATTGCTGTGAAACCGGCGCGGACTATGCCGGTGCGCTGACGGCCATGATGGGGGGCGTGCAAAACACCGTGGATATCGCGTTGGCCGGTATTACGGACGTCATTTCCGGTTCGAAACCCGCTTTCACGCTGGAGTATTCCTTTAACGCGCCCAATGAAATGCGTTGGTTCATCATGAAGGTGACGCCGGTTGGCGCCGGACTGGGGCGTGTGGTGGTCAATCACCAGAATGTGACGATGCTCAAAGCGGCGGAGCTGGAGACTTTGCGGTTGGCCAACTTTGACGATCTGACCGGCGCCCTGAGCCGGCGTAACTTCTTCAATGTTGCTGAGCGGGAGTGGGCCCGTTCCGTCCGCAACCGGTTGCCGCTCATGGTCCTGGTACTGGACCTGGATTGCCTCCGGGTGATTAACGATCTGCATGGCCATGCCGCAGGGGATGCCGCGCTGGCTGTGTGCGTGAAATCGGTCAACAAGGTTTTGCGGGCGTCGGACGTCGTTGGACGCATCGGCGGAGATGAATTTGCGGTGCTGCTGCCCGATACGACCGTGGAGGGCGGGCGGGTTCTGGCTTTTCGTCTTGCCGAAGTAGTTGCCTCCGGCATGACTGCTATGGAAGGCCAGGACCAGGTTTGTACGGTCAGCATTGGTGCCAGCTGCATGCTGAAGGACGATTCATTTCCGGACCTGTTCAAGCGTGCCCACGAGGCCCTGCGTTACGCAAAGAAGCAGGGTAGCGACCGCGTTGCGATTGACACGGGTGGAACCCCTTGCCTGTGGTCAGGCGTGGCGTGAACATTTGACAGGGCTGTCTCCGTGCTGGCCATGAAATGGACAAGCGCCGGGCAGCCGCTGGTGGCAACGCAGACCCCGCTGCCGGAACCCGATGGGTGCGAGGTGCGGGTTCAGGTTCTGGCCTGTGGCGTGTGCCGTACCGATCTGCACATCATGGACGGAGATTTGCCATCCAGACCTCCCGGCCTGATACCTGGGCATGAGATCGTGGGCCGCGTCGTGGCGCGGGGGCCGTTGGCCACCCGTTTTCCCTTGGGAGCCCGGGTCGGCATTCCGTGGCTGGGGGGCACCTGCGGGCACTGTTCTTACTGCGAGGGACACCAGGAAAATCTGTGTGATACCCCGGTGTTTACCGGTTACGACCGGAACGGCGGCTTTGCCGAGTTTGCTGTGGCCGATGAGCGTTTTTGCTTCGCGTTGCCAGACGTCTATGACGACGTGCATGCAGCCCCCTTGCTGTGCGCCGGCCTGATTGGTTACCGGGCCTACCGGCTCTCGGGTGTATCGGGGCGCATGCGCCTGGGGCTATACGGTTTTGGTGCGGCGGCCCATATCATTTGTCAGATTGCAGTTTCCCAGGGGCAGGAGGTCTATGCCTTTGTACGTGCCGGCGACGTGCAAAGCCAGCGGTTCGCCCTGCAGGTGGGGGCATGCTGGGCCGGCTCTTCCGAAGCACTGCCGCCGGCGGAGCTGGATGCGGCCTTGATTTTCGCTCCGGTTGGCGCGCTCGTGCCGGCGGCGTTGCGGGCGACGCGCAAGGGCGGGGTGGTGGTCTGTGCCGGAATTCACATGAGTGACATTCCTTCGTTTCCCTACACCTTGCTGTGGGGGGAGCGCACGGTTCGGTCGGTGGCCAATCTCACCCGGGAAGATGGTGAGGCATTCTTTGCATGCATCGCACGCCACCCGGTACACACGCACGTACGGACCTATCCGCTGACGCAGGCCAATGAGGCCATTGCAGCACTGCGGCGTGGTGCCATTGATGGTGCAGCGGTTCTGGTTCCCGGTTAACGCCGGTTGTGAGCCTGGTTCAGATCGTCTGGTTTTTTGAGAAATGGTGCTCAAACCAGTGGCCTGCCAGGCTGGCAGCAATTTCCAGTGTGCCCGGCTCCTCAAACAGGTGTGTGGCGCCCGGCACGATTTCCAGCTTCTTGGGGCATGACGGCGGCAGGATGCGCATGGCGGCCTGATTGAGGGCCAGCACCTCGCGGTCTTCTCCGCCCACAATCAACAAAGTAGGTGCACGTACGTTGGAGAGATACTTCCCTGCGAGATCGGGCCGCCCTCCGCGCGATACGATTGCACAGACCGATGGCGTGCGCGCCGCCGCCACCAAAGCGGCGGCGGCGCCGGTACTGGCACCGAACAGACCGATGGGGGTGTTTTCAAGTCCGGGACGCTGCGCCAGCCAGGCCAGGGCATCGGTGACGCGCTCGCCGAGCAACGCGATATCAAAGACATTGTTCCGGTCCCGGGCCTCGGACTCGGTCAATAAATCAAACAGCAGGGTGCCCAGACCGTAAGACTGCATCACCTGCGCAACATACTGATTACGCGGACTGTGGCGGCTGCTTCCGCTGCCGTGGGCAAATACAACGATGCCCAGTGGACTCTGCGGCACTTCCAACTCGCCGGGCAGGGCCAGATCTCCGATGAGCACGCTTTCAAGGCCGCGCTTCATCTGGTTTTTTGTGTATGTCGGCACGGTGGTTTTCATCACAGCATGGGCATCTCGCCCCCGGATGCCAGGGACGCATCACCAGATGGCTGCTTGGAGTGCACGGCATCGGCCAGTGCATCCACGCCTCGGCGGATAGGGCCGCGTGCGGTGTCGTGAAAGACCAGTTGTTTGGCGGGCATGGCTACATTTCCATTCGGATTTTGTTGGATGCTAGGTCAATCGTCGGGTTCAGTTTTGATAAAACTCAAGCGCAGCGGCGGCCGTTTCCATGGGTATTTTTCACATGCATCACTCCGCTGATTTGCGGACTTTTTCGATGGCGTACTTGAGCTGGTCCAGTGCGGTGGCGAACGCTGCCTTGAGTTGCTGCCTGGTGTCCTCCGTGGCGGCTTTCAAGGCGGTCAGGCGTTGCTGGGTGTCACGCAGTTCCAGTTCCAGCTTTTCGATGTCGGCTTGCAGTCTGGCGTTGGTCTCGCGACCTGCTTGGGCCGCCTGCGCCTTGAGGCCGGAAATCATGGCGCGCAACTCGTCGAGATCTTTTTGCGCCTCTTGCGTAAATGCCGCCCGCTCGCTGTCGGCTGGGTTCACCTGGGTTGCCGGTGCGGGGGGCTTCGCCACCTCCGGCAAGGCCGGTTTGAACTTGTCGCACGCGGAGCAACCCAGCGCCAGAGCAACCATGACAACTACATTCGAGAGTGAGTAGCTCATACCAGTCCTTTCGGGTGTGTGGGGATGCTAACGACTGGGTGTACCGCAGGCTTGACAGAACGCAAGGCGGGGCCTGTAGTCGCTGTTGATTTTTGTCAATGCATCGGGTGGTGCAAAGACCAATCTTGCGTGTCGAAAAGGGAGTACGCCGTGGATACATTGACCAAACTGGCCTTGGGTTTGATGGGGCACCTCACGCCAAAACCGCCCTCCGGGGATTCCCAACCTGTGGTGGCCTTGCCGCCAGCGGAGATGGCGGGCGGCTTACCCCTGATGGAAGCCTTGCGCATGCGCCATTCGGAGCGAAATTTCCTGCCGCGGGCACTGGAGCTGCAAATGCTCTCCAACCTGCTGTGGGCTGCGTGTGGCATTAACCGGAGTGATGTGGGAGGGCGAACTGCCCCGTCGGCCATGAATGCCCAAGAGGTGGATGTGTACCTGGCGTTGCCGCAGGGTCTGTACCGCTACGATCCCCAGCACCATGGGTTGCAACGCACGGTGGAAAAAGACGTCCGGCGAGCGACGGGGTACCAGGATTTCGTGGACGATGCGCCGCTGGACCTGATTTTTGTGGCAAACCATGCCCGCATGAAGCTGGTACCCGCGTCCAAACGTGAAACCTATGCTTCGGTTGCGGTCGGTGCCATGGTGCAGAACATCGCGCTCTACTGTGCGTCGGCAGGGCTGGTGGGCGTAGTCCGCGCCTGGTTTGATCGGAGCACCCTGTCCCAGGCCATGGGGCTCGGTCCGGACGAGCAAATCCTGCTGACGCAGACGGTGGGGTTCCCTGGAGCCGACATCCCTGCAGCAACAGCAGACTGACCTGCGGGGTCTGTGCCCCGCGCCGTGTGGCTCAACCCGGTAGTCGTGCCCGCAGGTAAGCCATCACGTTGTCCAGGGTGATGAGTTGACCGTAGTCTGACTCCGGAATTTCCACCTTCAAGCGCTGGCTGAGTCCGACCAGGAAATTGAGCCAGTCCATCGAATCCAGATCCACCTGCAGGCGCAAGGGGCGGTTGTCGCGCAGTAACGCCGTATCCACTTCGGGGGCGATGGATTGGAGGATGGAACACACGATGGTGTGCAGCTCGGAGTCGTTCATGGTGCGGTATCTCGGGTGAATTTTCTGACCGGCGGGGTTAGGGCAACAGGGTCTCCGGCTGCAACAGGCGCTCACGCAGCTCGGCGAGAAATAGTGCGCCGCGATGGCCATCGGACACGCGGTGGTCCGCCGCAAGACTGGCGGTGACCACGGGCATGGCGCAGAGCGTGTCATCCGGACCAACCCAGGGGCGCTTGGCGACGTTTCCAAAGCCCACCAGTGCCACCTGGGGCGGGTAAATGACCCCTAGCACCGCCTCTACGCCCTGGTCTCCGAGGTTGGTTACGGTGATGCAGGCGTCCGACATTTCAGAACTGCGCAGCGACCCGGCGCGTGCGCGTTTGACGAGGTCCGCCAGATCCTGCATCAGCTGACCCAGTGGCTTGCTGTCGACGTCGTGCAGGGCGGGCGCAATCAAGCCACCCTGTCGCAGGGCAATGGCCACGCCGATATGCACTGCGGCGGCGGGCTTGAATTGCCCATCCTGAAACAGGCCGTTGAACTCCGGATATTTTTTGAGTGTCAGTGCCAATGCCTTGAGTTGCAGCACGGCCATCAAAACCCGCTCGGTGATGGGACGCTCTGCGTTCTGCTGTTCCAGCCACTGCTGGGCCCGTTGCATGGGGATGGTTTCCAGCAGGTAGTAATGGGGTATTTCGCGCTTGGATCGGCTCATGGCCGCCGCAATGGTCTGGCGCATGGCGTTGGCACGGTCGTTCGCAATGGTGGCTTGCGGTGCGGCGGGTGCTGTGGCGGCGGTTGCGGCCTGCTCCACATCGGATAACGTGACGACGCCATCGGATCCGCTACCCGTCAGAGCAGACAAATCTAACCCCAGGGCCTGTGCCTTGCGGCGTGCGGCGGGACTGATCTGCTGGCGTGGGGCGGCTGCGGCGGCGGGTGTCGGGGTAGCCTGCTCGCCAGGAGCCAGGAACATCGCCAATACGGCCCCCACCGGCACCTTGGTGCCCGGCTGCACCCGCAGTTCCTGTACCGTGCCGTCCTGCCATATCTCGATGTCGATGGCCGCCTTGGAGGTGTCCACCACGGCCACCACCTGGCCTTTGTGCACGCTGTCTCCGGGGGCCACCTTCCACTCCAGCAGCGTGCCTTCATCCATGTCGGCCCCCAGGGAGGGCAGCTTGAATTCAAACATGCAGCACCCCCTTGACCGCCGCCACAATGTCGGCGACCTGGGGTAGCGCCGCCTCTTCCAGGTGCTTGGCGTAGGGAATGGGTACTTCCTGGCTGCAGACGCGGGCCACGGGGGCGTCGAGCTCGTAGAAGCATTCCTCCATGAGGCGTGCCATGATTTCTCCCGCCAGGCTGCCGGTTTTCCAGCCCTCATCCACCACCACAGCGCGGTGCGTTTTGCGCAGCGAGGCGGTGAGGGTGGCCGTGTCCAGCGGCCGCAGCACGCGCAGGTCGAT
Organism: Rhodoferax sp.; assembly: GCA_049301075.1. Lineage (GTDB taxonomy): Bacteria > Pseudomonadota > Gammaproteobacteria > Burkholderiales > Burkholderiaceae_C > Allorhodoferax. The sequence goes on along the minus strand of JBAQKO010000399.1, from coordinate 11,824 downwards.
CACTTCCACGTCCATGCCCTCGCCTGACAGCTGGTCGGCTGCTTGCAGGGCCTTGGGCAAGCTGCCGCCGTAGGTAATGAGTGTGAGTTGTGTCCCCGTACGCCGCACGGCGGCATGGGTGATGTCACAGTGCCAGTCTTCGGGTAACTCGCCTTCCATGTTGTAGAGCTGGGCGTGCTCAAAAATGACCACCGGGTCGGGGTCGGCCAGGGCCGCGCTCAGCATGCCCCGCGCGTCGCCCACCGTCGCGGGCGCCAGCACGCGGATGCCGGGCACATGCGCGTACCAGTTCTCCAGGCTGTGCGAATGCTGTGCCGCCAGCTGGCGGCCGGCGCCGGTGGCCATGCGCACGACCAGCGGAACGGAGAATTGCCCCCCCGACATGTGGCGCAGTGTGGCGGCGGTGTTGACGATGGCATCCAGTGCCAGCAGGCTGAAATTCACGGTCATGACTTCCACGATGGGTCGCATGCCCCCCAGCGCAGCGCCCACACCGGCGCCGACAAAGCCCAGCTCCGAGAGCGGCGTATCGCGGATGCGCTCTGGACCAAACACCTCCAGCAGCCCCTTGGAAACGGCGTAGCTGCCTCCGTAGCGGCCCACGTCCTCGCCCATCAGGAACACGCGGGGATCGGTGCTCAGTGCCTCGTGCAATGCCTGCCGCAGGGCCTCCCGGTAGGTGATGGTCATGCTGCCTCCTGCGGTGTGTGGACATCCCGCAGCAGCGCACTGGCCGGCTCGGGTTCGGCCGCCTCGGCAAATGCCACGGCATCGGTCACCTCGGCCTCGGCTTGTGCGTCCAGTGCCAGAAACTCGTCCTCGGTCAACTGGCTTTCTGCCTTCAATTGCGCAGTGAAGCTGTGAATCGGGCCACGCTGCTTCCACCGCTCCACTTCTGCCTTGTCGCGGTAAAGGTCGGGGTCGAACATGGAGTGGGCGCGAAAGCGGTAAGTGGCGTATTCAACGAAGACCGGGCCGCCCCCGGCGCGCACCTGCTGCGCGGCTTGCAGGGTGACGTCGCGCACCGCGCGCACATCCATGCCATCCACTTTGAAGGTAGGCACTTTGTAGCTGGCGGCCTTGGCGCACAGGTCGGTCTGGGATTCCGAACGTTCCAGCGCGGTGCCCATGGCGTACAGGTTGTTTTCGCAGCAAAACAGCACGGGCAACTGCCACAGCGCAGCCAGATTCATGGACTCGTGGAAGGCGCCTTCGGCCATCGCGCCCTCCCCAAAAAAGCAGGCTGTCACACGTTGTATGCCCTGCAGTTTGTCGGCCAGCGCCAGCCCCGCCGCCAGTGGCAAACCACCGCCGACAATGGCATTGCCGCCATAAAAGCGCCGTTCGGCGTCGAACAGGTGCATGGAGCCGCCGTGGCCGTGGCAGCAACCGGCTGCCTTGCCATACATCTCGGCCATGATGGAGCGCATGGGCATGCCGCGCATCAGGGCGTGCGCGTGTTCGCGGTAGGTGGCCAGCACATTGTCGTCTGTGGCCAGCGCGTTCAGCGCCCCCACGGCGCAGGCTTCCTCGCCGATGTAGAGATGCAGAAAACCGCGGATCTTGCCAGCACCATAGACCTCGGCACATTTCTCCTCCATGTGGCGGATGCGCAGCATGTCCGCCAGCAGCTGCCGCGAGCGTGCTGCGTTGTCCGGGCTTTTCTTCTGGGTGCTCATGCTCCGGCCTCCAGGGTCGACGTGTCGCCTTCGGGTAGTCCGAGCTCCCGCGCCTTGAGCAGGCGGCGCATGATCTTGCCGCTGCGCGTGCGTGGCAGGGTCGGCAAAAAGGCGATTTCCTTGGGCGCCACGGCTGCCCCTAATTTCTTGCGTGCATGGCCCAGCAATTCCATGCGCAGGGTTTCACTGGGCTCGAAGCCTGCTTTCAGCGAGACAAAGGCTTTGACCACTTCGCCCACCATGGGGTCGGGCTTGCCGATGACGCCGGCTTCGGCCACCGCGGGGTGCTCCATCAGCACGCTTTCCACTTCGAAGGGGCCAATCAGGTGTCCGGCGGACTTGATGACGTCGTCCATGCGGCCCACAAACCAGTAGTAGCCATCGGCGTCCCGTCGCGCCAGGTCGCCGGTCAGATACCAGTCGCCCGCGAAGCATTTTTTGTAGCGTTCGGCATTGTTCAGGTAGCCGCGCAGCATGGACGGCCAGCCGCGTTTGAGCGCCAGTTCGCCTTCCTGTCCTGGCTCCGTCAGTACCCGCACCGAGCCATCGGGTTGCTGGTGCACGATGGCCGCTTCCACGCCTGGCAGTGGGAGCCCCATGGAGCCGGGCTTGATGTCCAGTGCCGGGAGGTTGGCAATCATGATGCCGCCCGTTTCGGTTTGCCACCAGTTGTCGTGAATCGGGCGCCCCAGCACATCCTGCCCCCACCACACCGCCTCGGGATTGAGTGGCTCTCCCACGCTGGCAATGAAGCGCAGCTTGGGGTAGGTGTAGCGGCGCGCCATGCCGGCGCCAGCTTTCATGAGCATACGGATGGCGGTGGGCGCGGTGTACCAGACGCTGACCTGCTGCTCCTGCAGGATGCGCCACCAGCGCTCGGCATCGAACTCGGCCTCGTCAATGATGGAGGTCACCCCATGCAATAGTGGCGCAATGATGCCGTAGGACGTTCCCGTGACCCAGCCCGGATCGGCGGTACACCAAAACACATCGTCCGCATGCAGGTCCAGCGCGTAGCGGCCGGTGGCCCAGTGCGTCACCACGGCGCCGTGCACATGTAGGGCGCCCTTCGGCGTGCCAGTGGTGCCGCTGGTGAAGTGCAGCAAGGCAGGGTCCTCGGGCTGGGTGGCCACGATGTCAAATGCGTCCGATGCCTGCGCCATCAGGCTCGCCAAGTCGTGTGTGTCGGGCACGCTCGTGGGTTCGCCTTCGTCACCCACCAGCAGCACGTGGCGCAAGGCCGGCAATTGGCCGCGAATTTTGGCAACCTTGCGTTCGTACAGGCTCTCGGTGGTAATCAGCACGGCGCCTTCGCCGATGGCGAGCCGGGTAGCCAGGGGCTCGGGACCGAAAGCCGAAAAAAGAGGCGAAACGACGCAACCGTTTTTGAGGCTGCCCAGCACCGCCGTGTACAACTCCGGAATGCGTCCGGTCAGTACAAATACGCGCTCGCCGCGCTGCACGCCCAGTGTTTTCAGTACGTTGGCGAAACGGTTGGTGAGGTGGGCGAGCGCATCGTACGTGATGTCGCGTTGCTCCTGGCTGCCCAGGAAGCGGAAAGCCACATGGTTGGCAAGGGGGCCTTTCGCATGCCGGTCTACCGCTTCGAAGGCCATGTTCAAGCCGCCGCCGGGCAGGCCCGTCAACTCGCGCCGGGCAGCATCCCAGGAAAAGTGGGAACAGGTCGTGGCATGGTCCACCAGGTTGGGCGGCACGGTCCAATCCGCTGGGTGCTTGTGGATGATTGCGGGACGCCGCATGGTGCACTCCTTGAAGTGCACCCATTGTTTCCCTGCGTTCGCCATCTGATTTTTGATAATTCGCAACACGACGGAGCCTGCTTTACCGACACTGGCTTATTACCCGGTGTCTGTGCCGGCTCGCGGCTCCATGGCGGAAGAGAAGAGGATGCGTGATGAAAAAGACCTGGATTCTGGTGGCCAATGCGCGGCATGCCCGTTTTTTTGAAACCGAAGCAGGCCCTGGCGCGCTGGCGCTGGAGGAACGAGCCGGGTTTGTGTACCCGCATTCCAGCAGGGCCAGCGAAACCGATGCCGGAGACCGCAGTGGCGATGCCGGTAAGGGGCATGGTCGCACGGCGCACAGCGGCACCCAATTCGAGCCCAAGACCAGTGTCGAGGAAAAGGAGCGCAAAGACTTTGCGCGTCAGCTGGCGGATTACGTAAACCGGGGCGTGGGTGAGCAGCGTTGCGACCGGCTGGTGTTGATCACCTCCAGCCAAGTGCTGGGAGAACTGCGCCCCCTGCTCAGCCCGGCGGCGGAGAAGCTGCTGTATCGCAGCGTGTCCGTGGATCTGACCCAGTACCAGGGGGAGGAGTTGCGCAAGCGGGTGGCAGAGGTTCTGGCGCCACCCGGCTGAGAGCCGCTATCAGTCGTTGCTGCCGCCCGTGATGCCCAGGATCGCGAGCAGGGACTGGAATACGTTGTACAGGCTGAGGTACACGCCCAGCGTGGCCGTGATGTAGTTGGTTTCCTGGCCGTCCTGGACCCGTTTGAGGTCGTGCAGGATGAAGGCGGAAAAGATACCAACTGACAAGACCGACAGCGTCAGCACCAGCGCGCTGGACTGGATGAAGATGTTGGCAATGCCCACGGCCAGCAGGCCAATGGTGCCCACAAACAACCACTTGCCCATGGACGACAGATCACGCTGGATGACGGTGGACAGAAATGCCATGCCCAGGAAGATGGCACCCGTGCCGGCAAAGGCCGTCATGATCAGGCCGGCACCGTTGGACAGGCCCAGCACCGAACCCACCAGGCGCGACAGCATCAGGCCCATGAAGAACGTGAACGCCAGCAAAACCGGCACGCCGGCGGCGGAGTTCTTGGTTTTCTCAATGGCAAACATGAGACCAAAAGCGCCCGCCATGAACACGACCAGACTGACCATGGGCGACAGGGCCCGGGTGATGCCGGTGCTGACGCCGAGCCAGGCGCCCAGCACCGTCGGCACCATGGAGAGGGCCAGCAGCCAGTAGGTGTTGCGCAGCACGCGGTTGCGTTCGGCTGCGGAAGCGCCAAGGGCAACCGGTGCTGCGGCGTAAGTTTGCAGAGGGGAATTCATGGTGTTTCCTTTCGTAGTGGATGGAACAGGGAAAAAAAGCAGGGGCCTGCGAGTGGCTAGGCGTGTTGCGTGCCGGGTACCCGGTTGGCAAGTCGCTTGCCACGGGCCCGGATGTTGAGGGCCTCCACCGCCAGCGAGAACGCCATGGCGCCGTAGAGATAGCCCTTGGGAATGTGCAGGCCAAAGGCCTCGCCCGTGAGCGCCATGCCCACCATGACGAGGAAAGCCAGCGCCAGCACCTTGACGGAAGGGTGGCGGTCGACGAAATCGCCAATGGGCTTGGCGGCCACCAGCATCACGCCCACCGCCGCCACGACGGCCGCCACCATGACGCCTAGATGGTCCACCATGCCCACGGCGGTGATCACCGAGTCCAGGGAGAACACGACGTCGATGATGGCAATCTGCCCAATGATGGTCCAGAACAGTTTGTGCCCCGCAGATTTGAGGGCGGCACTGTCGGTGGCGGGCGGGCCGTCGTCCTCCCGGGCCTCCACTTCCACAAAAATTTCATGCGAGGCTTTGTAGAGCAGGAACAGGCCCCCGGCCAGCAACACCAGGTCACGGCCGCTGAAACCCTGTCCCAGCACCGTGAACAGGTCGGTTTTCAGACCCATGACCCAACTCAGCGAAAACAGCAGCAGCAGGCGCGACACCATGGCAAAACCCAGGCCCAACCGGCGCGCTTTGTCGCGCAGGTCCGCCGGCAGGCGGCTCACCAGGATGGAGATGAAGATGATGTTGTCCACGCCCAGGACGATCTCCAGGGTGGTCAGCATGCCAAAGGCAATCCAGATTTGCGGGTCGACAAGAAATTCCATAGCAACAGGGGCCGTACGCCGGCCGTAATGAGGTCAGGCGTTGAAGGTAATGGAATTCACTATTTTGGTAAATTCGAATTTACATATCATTCAATTCGAAAAAATCGTACTGTCATCACTTTTGCAAGGATCGCTGCATGAACTTCAAGCACCTGTATTACTTTTGGGCGACCGCCAAGGCGGGCGGCATCGTGCGCGCGGGCGAGCAACTGCACATTTCGCCGCAGACCCTGTCCGGCCAGATCAAGTTATTGGAGGCACGCCTGGGCTGCGCCCTGTTTCGCAAGACCGGTCGCCGGCTGGAATTGACCGACGATGGTCGTACCGCCTTGCAGTATTCGGACCAGATCTTTGCGCTGGGCAGCGAACTGGAGGCCGCGCTGGGGCGCTCCCGGGACGAAACCCAGGCCCTGACGTTCCGGGTGGGTCTGGCCGATGCCATTCCCAAGGCCATTGCCTACCGTCTGCTGGAGCCGGCGCTGACGGTGGACACACCGGTGCGGTTGATCTGCCATGAAGGCAAGCTGCAGGATTTGCTGGCGCAGTTGTCGGTGCACCGGCTGGACCTGGTGATTGCCGATGAGGCCATGAGCAAGCGCACCAGCGTCAAGGCCTTCAGCCACCGGCTGGGTACCACGAGCATGGCTTTTTTTGCCACGGCCCGGTTGGCGTCCACCTTGCAGGGTGCATTTCCCCGCTGTCTGGATGAAGCCCCCATGCTGATTCAGGGGCGGGCGTCGGCCATGCGGCAGCGGCTGGACCTGTGGCTGTCCGAGCAGGGGCTGCGGCCCCAACCCGTTGGGGAGTTTGATGATGCTGCGTTGATGAAAGCCTTTGGCCGCGAGGGGCGCGGTGTTTTCATGTCACCCAGTGCGCTGGAGGACGAGATTTGCTCCCAATACGGCGTGCAGGTGATTGGCCGAACAGCGGAGCTGGTGGAGGAGTTTTTTGCCATCTCGGTCGAGCGCCGGATCACCCACCCCTGCGTGGTGGCCATCACGCAAGCGGCCCGGCACCAGTTCCTGAGCCCCTGAACGGCTCCACTGCGCGGTTGGGAATTGCGGTTAAAACGCACCTTCGTGGTGCGTTTTTGTGTATTTCTCCCGGTTTTTTCGAAAAATACCCATTCATTTTAAAAATAACCCTAAATAACCCGCTAAATCTGCCGTTAACAATCGTACGTCTAGCCAGAAAAGACACCGGAGGGGCCTGGAGCCTTACACCCAATGCAATTGCCTTCCATTGATCGAAATCCCAGCATGCGCCCTGCCGGCGTAGAGTTGGCTTCGTCCGGGGCAAACAAGGTGATCCCGGTGGCGCCCGTCAACCCGTCGGTGAGCGCCAGCCCGTCCCTTGAGTCGCCCACCGGTGTCATCAACATGGTGAACATGGCGAAGAAACCCAACGAGGGCGAGGCGTTGTACACCAGTGTTTCGGACCCGGCTCAACGGGGTTCGGAGGCGGCCACGTCGCCCAAGGATTGGACCGTCCGCCGCCCGGCACCCGAGAAGGTGGAAGATCCGCCGAAGAAACCCATCGCGCAGATGCTCATTGAGCACCTGCGGGCCATGTGGGCCGCCAGCGCCGCGGCCGCACAGCTGGAGCAGGTGAAAGACCAGGTGACACCGCCCATTCCGACGTCGCCCAATGCCGTGCCGGGTGAGTTGGCGCGTGAAGCCCTGACGTACACACACAGCAAGATCAAAAAGACCGCGAACCTCTGACCGGTCCTGCTTGCGCATGGTCTACCATTTCGGCCATGCACACCTCTGCCCTTGTTCTCTTTTCCGGTGGCCAGGACTCCACCACCTGCCTGGCTTACGCGCTTGAACGCTATGCGCGCGTGGAAACCATTGCCTTTGACTACCGCCAGCGCCACAGCGTGGAACTGGATGCCCGGTTGGCCGTGTTGCGGGAAATCCGCAGCCAGTTTCCGCAGTGGGCCGCCAAGCTGGGTGAAGACCATCTGCTGGATCTGGCCGTGCTGGGGGCCGTCAGCGAAACGTCGCTGACCCGTGACACGGCTTTCAAGATGGAGGCCAGCGGCCTGCCCAACACCTTTGTACCCGGGCGCAACCTGCTGTTTCTGACCCTGGCGGCGGCGGTGGCTTACCGGCGTGATCTGCAGGTCATGGTTACGGGGGTGTGTGAGACCGATTTTTCGGGCTACCCGGACTGCCGCGATGACACCATGAAAGCCATGCAGCTGGCGCTCTCGCTGGGCATGGACAAGCGCTTCCTGATTGAAACCCCGCTGATGTGGATCGACAAGGCCGCCACCTGGGCCCTGGCGCAATCACTGGGTGGCCAGCCGCTGGTGGACCTGATCGTGGAGCACACCCATACCTGTTACCTGGGCGACCGCACGCACCGCCACCCCTGGGGTTACGGCTGTGGCGAGTGCCCGGCCTGCCTGCTGCGGGCCAACGGCTATGCCGGTTTCTCGCAGAGCGTAAAGCGGGCCGCCTCGCCCGCGGGCTGAGACTCCAGCACCCACTGGCGGGTGTGGAACGCCGCCACACTGGGGCGGTGCGCAATGGACACCAGCCCGCCCTGGCGCTCGGCCACCAGGTCCAGCAGGCGCTGGTACAGCGCCGTTTCGGCCGCCGCGTCCAGCGCGCTGGTGGCTTCGTCGGCAAACACCCACTGCGGCTTTTTCAGCAGCACCCGCGCGATGGCCAGGCGTTGCTGCTCGCCCCCCGAGAGTTTCTGGCTCCAGGCGTCGGCCAGATCCAGCTGGCTGGCCAGCTGCGGTAGCAGGGCCTCGTGCAGTGCCTGGCGCAGGGCGGCATCGGCGTAGCGGCTGGCGGGCACCGGGTAGGCCAGGGCATCGCGCAGCGGCCCGTTGGGGAAATACGGACGCTGGGGAATGAACATGGCGTCGGCCGGACGCGCCAGATGGCCTTGGGCAAAGGGCCAGATGCCCGCCAGGGTGCGAAACAGCGTGGACTTGCCGCTGCCCGAGGGGCCGGTGAGCAGAATCCGCTCGCCACCGCGGGCGTGCAGCACGGCGCTGGCCAGCAGGGTGTCGCCGGTGGGCAGGGCAATGGTCAGGTCGGTGCTGTCAATTGCTATCGAATCTGTAGCTATCAACGCAGTATTCGCGGTGGCTGCAGCCGTCATGGCCTCTTCAAAACTGGTCAGGCGATCGGTTGTGGCACGCCAGGTGGCCAGGCTGCTGTAGTTGTCCACAAACCAGCTCAGCGAACCCTGCACCTGGCCAAAGGCCGAGGCGATCTGCATCAGCTCACCGAGCTGAATGGCGCCGCTAAAAAAGCGCGGCGCCGCCACGATGAAGGGAAACACCACCGCCGCCTGGCCGAAGCCCACGGTGAACCAGGTCAGGTTTTTCTGCGCCTTGAGCAGGGCCAGAAAGTTGTGCAGCACGCCGGCAAAGCGCCGGTCCAGCTGCACGCGCTCGGCCGGCTCGCCCCGGTCCAGGGCGATGGACTCGCTGTATTCGCGTACCCGCACCATGTGGTGGCGGAAATCGGCTTCGCGGCGCTGTTGCTCAAAGTTGAGCCGGATCTGCGGGCGTCCGATGTAGTGCGAGACCACGCTGCCCACCACGCTGTACAGCACCGCCGCCCACACCATGAAGCCGGGAATGTCGAAGGCCTGCCCGCCCAGCGTGAAGGCGAAGTTGCCGCTCAGGTTCCACAGAATGCCGACAAAACTCAGCAGGGTCACCACTGCGTTGAGCAGGCCCATGGTGAGCGACACCGTGTAGCTGGTGAACTGCCCTACGTCTTCCTGGATACGCTGGTCGGGGTTGTCCGGGCTGTCGCTGTTGTCGGTCGCGGCGCCGTCCTGGGGGGGCGCAAAGCGGGCCAGTTCCAGCTTGTAGAAGGTTTGCCCGGCGAGCCAGCGCTGCAGGTAGTGGCCGGTCATCCAGGCGCGCCAGCGCATCTCCAGCAATTGCGTCAGGTAGAACTTGTAGACCGCAATGAGGATGAAGGCAAATGCCAGGTAGGTGAAGCGCCCCAGCTGGGTCCAGAACACGGCGGCGTCCTTGTTTTGCAGGGCGTCGTAAAACAACCGGTTCCAGTCGTTGAGCAGCACCAGCATGTACACCGCGCCCAGGTTGAGCAGCACGATGGCGGCCAGCAGGCCGCGCGCCTTCCATTTTTCCTCCGAGGAAAAGTAGGGCCGGGACAGCGCCAGCACGCGGCGTACCAGCAGCTGGAACGACGCCCATTTGGTGGCAGGGACGGAAGCAGGGGGCATGGCGTGAAAGCTCAGAGGGGAGGTCAGAAATTGCGCACGCCGCTGGCCACATGGCCCGAGGGCACATGGCGCGCGGCGGATTCGATGTGGCCGGTCTGGTCGTCAAAAAAAAAGTCGGGTTCGAACTCGCGCAGGAATTCGCCCTTGTCCAGGCCCCCCAGAAACATGGCTTCGTCCACGGCAATGTTCCAGTCCATCAGGGTGCGGATCGCGCGCTCGTGCGCCGGCGCGCTGCGGGCGGTGACCAGCACGGTGCGAATGCGCATTTGCGGCGTGGCCGCCTGCTGCAGCCGGTGCAACGCCACCAGCAGGGGCTTGAAGGGGCCGTCGGGCAGCGGCAGCGCTGCCTTGTCGGTTTCGTGCTGTTGAAAGGCGTTCAGGCCCTGCGCTTGGTAGACCCGCTCGGCCTCGTCGCTGAACAGCACGGCGTCGCCGTCAAAGGCAATGCGCACTTCGGTCGGGTGGGCGTCCGTGGCGTGGGCCGACCGCGGATACACCTGCGCGGCAGGCACGCCCGCGGCCAGCGCGGCGCGCACATCGCTCAGGTGGGTGCTCAGGAACAGGTTGGCCCGCAGCGGCTTGAGGTAGCGCCAGGGCGCCTCACCGCGGGTGAATGAGCAGCGGATGATGGGCAGGGCGTAGTGCGCGGCCGACTTCATGACGCGCAGGCCGCTCACCGGGTCGTTGCGCGACAGGATGACCACTTCCACTTGCTGGGACGAGGTGGTGTTGAAGGCCAGCAGTTTCTTGACCATGGAAAACGCCACCCCGGGCTTGGCTGGCGTCTCCAGCCGTTCCAGTTGCAGGCGCATGTAGGCACTGTCGTCGCCTTGCTCGAAGACTTCGTTTTCCTCCTCGAAGTCGAACAGGGCGCGGCTGGAGATGGCCACCACCAGTTTGTCGTCCAGAGTCATCGCCATGGTGTTTCCTTCGCGCGCGGAGTCAGATTTGTATTCACTTGACGAGCTGGTTGAGCTGGATGATGGGCATCAGAACGGCCAGCACGATCAGCATCACCACCAGGCCCATCACCACGATCAGCAGGGGCTCCAGCAGGGTTGCCAGTTGCAGGGCCCGGCGCTGGACCTCGGTGCGCAGCTGGGTGGCGGCGCGGTCCAGCATGGAGGGCAACTGCCCGGTTTGCTCACCCAGCCGGGCGAACATGGCCAGCAGTGCCGGGAAGCGTTGGCGGTGTGCCAGGGCGCTGGCCAGCGGCGCGCCCTCGCGCACCAGGGTCAGGGCTTGCAGCGCATCGGCGCGCATGGCACGGTTGGACAGGGTTTCGGCCGCGGCCTGCAGGGCTTTGAGGATCGGTACCCCGGCGCCACCCAGCATGGCCAGCGTGCTGGCAAACCGGGCCGCGTTGTAGCTGCGGGCCATGCGGCCCAGCACCGGCAGGCGTAGCCAGGCGGCGTCAAATTGCTCACGAAATGCGGCTCCAGACCAGGCAATACGTGCGCCAATAGCTATGAAAACAATAGCGGTCAGCAGGAGCCAGCCGTAGTGGCGCACAAACCCGCTGATGCCCAGCATGATGCGCGTGAGCAGCGGCAGCGCCTGTTTGGAGCTGGCAAAGACATTGGCAATCTGCGGCACCACATAGGCCAGCAGGAACAGCACGATGGCCAGAGCCACCGCACTGACAATGGCCGGGTACAGCGCGGCACCCAGCAGCTTGGCTTGCAGGTTCTGCTGCTCTTCCAGTTCGTCGGCCAGGCGTTCCAGTACCAAGCCCAGCTGGCCGCTGTGTTCCCCCGCGCCAATGACGGCGATGAAGATGCCGGAGAACTCCCGCGGGTGGTGCGCCAGCGCCGCCGCCAGGCTGGAGCCGGCGTTGACCTCGGCGCGGATGGTGGCCACCAGGTCTCGCTGCGCCGGGTATTCGGCTTCATCGGCCAGCGAAGTCAGTGCCCGCTCCAGCGGCAGGCCTGCCGTCACCAGGCCGGCCAGCTGGCGCGTCCAGATGGTCAGCTGGGTGGCGGTGAAGGCCCGGCGCTGCCAGCGTGCGG